>OY781976.1:1016250-1355000 GCA_963677465.1 uncultured Desulforhopalus sp.
ATTTCAACCATTTATCATGCCTATGCCGAACTTGAGCAGAGGGGGGTTGTTGATGTTCGGGAAAAGTCCGGCTTTTTTATCCGGCCCCTGATTGACAGGAGTTTGCCCCGGCCGGTAAGTGATAAGAAAATCATCCGTCCTCATACGGTTGCCATCAATGCCATGGCGACGATGTTGCAACAGGCCAGCTCCAAGACCAAAATGTTACCCTTCGGAACAGCTCTGCCGGGGCCTGAATTATTACCTAAAAAATGGCTTGCCAGGGAGGTCCGCCGGGCAGCAGAGAAATACGCCAATGGCGAACTGATAGGCTATTGCCATCCTTCTGGCCACCAACCCTTGCGCACCGAGATTGAAAAGCGAATGGTTGGCTGCTTTAATAGCGCCCACGGTGATGAAGTAATTGTCACCGGCGGCTGTCTGGCGGCAATTGATCTTTGTCTTCGAGCGGTGGCCAAAGCCGGTGATATCATCCTGGTGGAGTCGCCAACCTTTCTCTGCTATCTTCAGCTGATCGAGGATTTGAACATGCAGGCCCTGGAAATTCCGGTTGATCCTGATACCGGTCTTGATCTGGACCTGTTGCAGCGAGCCTTGGCTGAGCATGAGGTGCAAGCCGCTTTGCTCAATACCAATTTTCATAATCCCCTTGGTTATGTGATGGATGATGCCGCCAAGCGTCAGCTGGTGGATATTTTCACCACTAAAATGATTCCGATAATTGAAGATGATATCTATGGGGATCTCTATTTTGGTGAAACAAGGCCTTTACCCTTAAAGGTTTTTGACCGGGAAGGGCTGGTTCTTTATTGTTCTTCCTTTACCAAAACATTAGCTCCGGATCTTCGCATTGGCTGGACGGTGCCGGGCAGATTCAGAGAGAAAATCAAAAGGGTAAAGTTCAACTCTTCGGTGGCCAGTCAGCAGTTGATGCAGGAAGTTGTTGCCGGTTTCCTTGCCAGCGGAGCGTATGACAGACACCTCCGGAAGATGCGCAACTCGCTGAAAAAACAATTGGCCAGTTTCCTCGACGCAATTGTAAAATATTTCCCTGAAGATATCAGGGTTTCCGCTCCCAGAGGTGGTTTGTGTCTGTGGCTGGAACTCGATCCCTTGCTTGATGGTATGGAGTTATTTGAGCGGGCCAAGGAAAACAATATTGCTATTGTGCCCGGCTCACTTTGTTCGGTTACCGAAAGCTATCGCCACTGTATACGACTGAATTTCGGGTATTTATGGAATAAAGAAAGCGAGCATGGCGTGCAGCTTCTCGGCGGGATTATTTCGGAATTGATGGCGTAAAAGGGTGTTGTTTCGCAAAGCACGTCTTGTTGATGTGTCTTTCTTCCTCAATACATTGGTTAAATAATGAAAAAGCAGTCTTGTAACCTCGTTGAAAATCAGATTGATTTTACAGCAATTAAAAGTAACGCACTGTACGAAGATCTGCGTTTTGTGAAGTGCAGTTCCTCGCAAAAGATACGAATTGTCGACACAGAGTTTTCTGACTGTGTCTTTAAAGATTGCAGGTTTTTTGAGGTGACATTTTTCGACTGCACGTTTCAGAATTGTCTTTTTGAAAATTGCGACATGGCTTCAATTTCAGTCAAACATAGCTCATTTCAGGAAGTTCAATTTATTGATTCCCGGCTAACCGGTATTCAATGGGCAGATGCAGCAGCTCCTCTTGTTGCTAACTTTAAAGGATGCTTGATGAACTACTCTGGCTTTTGTGGTGTTAATTTACGAAGCACAGAATTGTTACATTGCCAGTTGAAAGAGGTGGATTTTACCGAAGCAAATTTAACAAAAGCGAATTGCAGGTATTCTGATTTTACTGGTGCCAGATTTGTTAATACCAACCTTACCCATACAGATTTTACCAGTGCCACCAATTACTCGATCCATCCTGATGGAAACATATTGTGTAAAACAAAATTCTCCTTGCCAGAGGCACTCGCTCTTCTGCAGGTCTACGATATCATAATAAATTGACAGAATCAGGACTTGCCAAGGATCTGGAGTACGAGGAAATTATGTTTTCTGTAGTTAAGAATTTTTCATATTTGTCGATATTAAGAAGAGAGATTAAATTTCAGCTATTCCCGATTACTAACCCAAAGTATACTTACTCCGATGAATCAATATACCGTACAGAAAGGTGACACCATAGCTCAGGTAACCAAGCTGTTAAAAACAGATTGGCAGACCTTGAAGAATCAGAACCCCGGAGCCATTGGCCGGTCAAGTGTAAATGGCAACTGGTTTGTGCGGGAAGGGGCAAGTGTTGGCGTGGGCAAAGGCAGTTTTGCTGACATGCTTAATGAAGCCAGCAAAACAAATACTGCCCCTAAAAAGGAGTCACCGGCAGCTCCCCAGCCGTCCGGAACTGTTTCTGAATATACAGTGCAGCCAGGTGACACACTTTGGGCCCTTGCAGTGAAACATTTTCATGTTAATCCGCAGGATGTGATTCGTGATAATGGCATTACCAATCCTGATCTGTTGCAAGTAGGCCAGAAACTCGAGATAAGGCAAAATGGTCCACAACCGCCCAGTGAGGTCGTGGCCAGCTGGTATGGAGAAGATTACCACGGCAGACCCATGGCCAATGGCGATCCCTATAATATGTACGGCAATACAATTGCCCATAAAGATTTGCCGTTAGGGACCAGGGTAGAGTTGAAAAACCCCCGAACCGGCGAGACGGCTTCTGCTGTTGTCACTGACCGTGGGCCTTTTATTGAAGGCCGTGACGTCGATCTGTCTTACGGTTTGGCCAGCAAACTCTCACTTGTTCAGAATGGCGTTGATACACTGACGATGGAGATATTGTAGCCCAAGCACAGTGTCATGCTTTTTTCATGGAAAGAGCGATCCTGTTCCGGTTGGCGTCAATTTCAACAACGCGTACCTGGACTTTCTGTCCAATTTTAACCACTTCTCCTGGGTCTTTGATGAACCGGTCGGCAAGCTGACTGATATGGATAAGGCCGTCCTGCTTTATGCCGATATCTGCAAAGGCACCAAATTTAGTGATATTGGTGACAATGGCCGGCAGGACCATCCCCTCATAGAGATCTTCCATGCTGTGAATACCTTCGGCAAACTGAAACTGCTCAAATCCCTGGCGCGGATCCCGGCCAGGTTTGGCCAGTTCTTCCATGATATCTTTGAGGGTTGGCAAACCGGTTGTTTCATCGATGTAATTGTTTAGATTTATGGATTGGCGAGTTGATTCCGAATCGAGCAGTTTTTCAATTGTGACACCAATATCCTTGGCCATTTTTTCAACAAGTTTGTAACGCTCAGGATGGACGGCGGAGGCATCAAGAGGATTGGTGCCGTTGGCGATCCGAAGAAACCCTGCACTCTGTTCAAAGGCCTTGGGGCCGAGTCGTGCGACCTTCAACAACTCCTGCCGGCTTTGAAAGGGTCCATTGGTATCCATGTGCTGGGTGATATTGTCGGCTAATGTTTGACCTAGACCGGCTACGTAGGTCAGCAATTCCGCGCTGGCACTATTGAGTTCGACGCCAACACTGTTGACACAGCTTTCAATCACTTCCTTCAGAGTCTTCTTTAATTCGCTCTGGTTGACATCATGCTGATATTGGCCGACGCCAATGGATTTCGGATCGATTTTGACCAGTTCTGCCAGGGGATCCTGGAGCCGTCTGCCGATGGAAATGGCCCCGCGAACCGTGATATCATGATCAGGAAATTCTGTCCGTGCGGCTTCTGAGGCGGAATAGATCGACGCCCCATCTTCATTAACCAGGGTGATGATAATTGATCCATCCAGTCCTAACGAGCGGACAAACTCTTCTGTTTCCCTGCCTGCTGTGCCATTACCGATACAGATGGCCTCTATTCGGTATTTGGCCACCAGCGTCTTTATGATTTTGCCGGCTTCCTCGAGCTTTTTGCCACCATGGGTAGGAAAGATGGTTGTGTTTTCGAGCAGTTTGCCCTGTTCATCAAGACAAACCAGTTTCGCACCTGTGCGATAGCCGGGATCTAGAGCCAGTACCCGCTTTTCACCCAGAGGTGCCGCAAGAAGGAGTTGTCGGAGGTTGTCGGCAAAAACCTGGATAGCCTCTTTGTCGGCACGTTCCTTGAGTTCTTTACAGAGTTCATTTTCCAGTGAGGGGGCGAGAAGCCGCTGATAGCTGTCTTCAATCGCCTTGGCGATTTCCTCCTGCCATCGGGTGAGCTTCATATGGCGTTTTTTGAGGAGCCGTAGACTGGACTCTTCGGGTGGTCGAACGGAAAGTTTCAGGATCTTCTCGTTTTGTCCACGAAACATGGCCAGAAGTCTGTGACCGGCGGCTTTGGCGGCTGGTTCCTGCCAGTCGAAATAGTCCCTGAATTTCTCACCTTGAGCCATATTCTTCTTAACAACACGAGCTTCAATAATGGCCTGCTTTTGAAAGAGTTGCCGCAGTTCGGCTCTGGTCAGTTGATCCTCGGAGATCAGTTCGGCAATAATATCCCGAGCTCCGGCCAGAGCCTCTTCCTCGGTGGTGATACCTTCTGCCGGGTTGAGAAACTGTGCGATATCAAGGGACGAACTTTTGCTGGCAAAGATTTGTTCTGCCAAAGGAAGGAGGCCTTTTTCTCTCGCCATAAGGCCTCGGGTCTTTCTCTTTGGCCGGTAGGGGAGATAGATGTCTTCCAGTTCAGTAAGGCTTTGGGCCTTCTGCAGCTGCTCGGTGAGAGGCTCTGTCAGCAATTCATTCTTTTTTAATGAGTCAAAGATAGCCTCGCGCCGTTTATCAATTTCGATCAGTTTCTGGTGCTGATTCTGGATCGCTAAAATTGCCACTTCGTCCAGTGAGCCGGTAACCTCTTTTCGGTATCTGGCGATAAAGGGTACTGTACCTCCCTCAGCGAACAGGTTGAGGGTCCCGGTGACTTGGGCCGCAGATATATTGAGCTGCTGGGCGATGAAATTAGAGTATGTTTGTTGGGTGGTCATCTGTTATGCAACCTGTTGCAATTTGAGAAATTAAATTTTAGAAGGCCGTAGAGTTGCTGGAAAAACACTGGAGATGTTCTACGAAATTGGCAACGAATAGAAAGAATGAAAAGAGACTGAGTTGATCCCGAAGGGGATTGAGCCGTGAGTCCTTTAGTTCCTCTTGAGGGGTGGTAGTACCTTCAGCAAATGAGTTTATTGAAGGTACTACTCAGCTGCTCGAATGGCTTCTGCAATCAACAGTGCCTGCCGGGTCGCTGCGACGTTATGTACCCTAATCATGGCAATATTCTTGGATGCACATAACGCGGCGACAATAGCCGTGGCCAAATCCCTATCCTCTTCAGCAGATATCTCTGTAATTGTACCAAGAAAACGTTTGCGGCTATGGCCAAGAAGGACAGGCAGATCAAGAGAAGAAAACTGGTCAAGATTTTTTAAAATCGACAGATTGTGTTGCAGAGTCTTGCCAAAGCCAATACCCGGATCGATGATCAAGCGTTCGCGGTCAATGCCATTGCCGGTAATCCAGTCTATACGTCTTGTGAAAAAATCAATAATTTCCGCAACAACATCGTGGTAATCGGGTTTGACCTGCATGTCAGCAGGTGTTCCCTGCATATGCATGATAATGACCGGAACCTTGCTCTGGCGGACCACCTCAATCATTTCCGGATCTTGCTGTAGGGCGGAGATGTCGTTGATGATATCAGCGCCTGCTCTAAGAGCTTCCCGAGCGACTACCGCCTTGGTTGTATCAACAGAAATGGGAGTGGAGTGCTTTTTCCGAACTGCTTCTATGACTGGAATAACCCTTCTAAGTTCTTCCTCTGTTGTAACCGGTTCTGAAAAAGGGCGGGTTGATTCCCCGCCCACGTCAAGTATATCGGCCCCGGCGGAAATGAGGGCATCCGCCTGGTTTATTGCTGCCTGAAAATCAGCAAATTTGCCGCCATCAGAAAAGGAATCGGGTGTCACATTAAGGATACCCATTATCTTGATTGCAGCGTTTTCCATTACGGATTTTCTGAATCCTTGGTTGGAGCATCGGACGAGGGCTCAGCCTTGTCACCAGAAGGGGGCTCTGCCTGTTTTTCGTCTTCGGCTGGAGCCTCTGTGGCGGTTTCACTGCTTGTTGCAACCGGCTCCTCAACAGTTTCTTTCGGCTTTGGTTCGGCTTGCCTTTTGGCTTTTTTGATCCTCTCAGTATACTGACCAGGACGAAGCTCTTCTACCATTCGTTCAAGATCAGCAAGAACGATAGTTTCTTTTTCCAGAAGCTCTTCGGCCATCATAGTGAGAATGTCGCGATTTTCTTCCAGCAATAAGGTGACTGTCGCCATAGCCTCGTCGATGAATTTCCTGACGGCAATATCTATCAATCTTGCAGTATCTTCACTGTAATCCTTGTTGTGGCCAATTTCCTTACCAAGGAAGATCTGCTCTTCCTTCTTGCCGTAGGTGAGTGCGCCGAGGTCGTCGCTCATACCCCATTCGCAGACCATTTTTCTGGCAAGACCCGAAGCACGTTCAATGTCGTTGCCTGCACCGGTGGTTATCTCGTTAAAGATTATCTTTTCAGCGATTCTGCCGCCATAAAGAATACACATGGTGTTTTTGAGATAGGTTTTTGAATGGGTATACTTATCATCCGTCGGTAACTGCATGGTAAGTCCGAGAGCACGGCCACGCGGAATGATAGTCACCTTATGAATCGGATCGGTGTCTTCCAGTAACCAGGCAACCAAAGCATGGCCCGCTTCGTGGTAGGCCGTGATTTTCTTTTCTTTCTCGTTGATTATCATGGAGCGTCTTTCCGCACCCATCATGATCTTGTCTTTGGCCTTCTCAAGCAGATCCAGGGTGATTTCCTTGGCTCCTGTCCTAGCAGCCATCAGGGCAGCTTCGTTGACCAGGTTTTCAAGATCAGCACCAGTAAAACCAGGGGTACCACGGGCCAGGATTTCAAGATCGATATTGGCCGCCATCTTGGTCTTCTTGGCGTAGATTGAGAGAATCTTTTGTCGACCACCGACATCTGGAACCGGCACAACCACCTGGCGGTCAAAGCGGCCGGGACGAAGCAGAGCCGGATCAAGAACATCAGGTCGGTTAGTGGCAGCAACTATAATAACTCCGTCGTTGGTTTCAAAACCATCCATCTCCACCAACAACTGGTTCAGGGTCTGTTCACGTTCGTCATGTCCACCGCCAAGTCCTGCGCCACGGTGTCGACCAACAGCGTCGATCTCGTCAATGAAAATAATACATGGAGCACTCTTTTTTCCTTGGGCGAACATGTCCCGAACACGGGATGCACCGACACCAACGAACATCTCCACAAAGTCTGAGCCGGAAATAGAGAAAAACGGTACATCAGCTTCACCGGCAATGGCTTTTGCCAAAAGAGTCTTACCTGTTCCAGGGGCACCGGCGAGGAGAACGCCGGTCGGGATTCTGCCGCCAAGGGCGGTGAATTTACCTGGATCTTTTAGGAAATCTACGATCTCTTCGAGGTCTTCTTTGGCCTCATCAATTCCGGCAACATCGGCGAAAGTCACCTTGTTGTCGCTCTGCTCAGTCAGTCTTGCCCGGTTTTTGCCAAAGGAAAGTGCCCCACCTTTGCCGCCACCCTGCATCTGCCGCATGAAAAATACCCAGACGCCAATAAGCAGCAACATAGGAAACCAGGAGACAAAAATGGTCATGAGCCATGAGTCTTTCTGGGTCTCCTTGACGTTGATATCCACTCCATTCTGGCGGAGGATGGGAATTAATTCACTGTCGTTCTCCGGATAAATGGTCTGGAACGGTTTCCCGTCCTGGAGGGTTCCGGAAAGGACATCTCCGCTGATGGTGACCCTATTGATAGCCTTATTGTTAATGCTTGTCATAAACTCACTGTAGGTGAGTGAGGTCACATTGCTCTGTGGCTTATTGAAAAGATTAAAAAGGAGGATCATGGTTAGACCAATCACCAGCCACATGCTTAAGTTTTTATAGAAAGTATTCAACGACCCCTCCGGCGGCTCCAGGTTTTCTATTATTGTCTACTTTGCTTCTATAGAGACAATTCAAAATACTACGTTCGTGGGCAGCATTACATCTCATAGATATTATCTACTGCACCATATCCAATGAGTAGACAAAATATGTTCGCAGATAGTACATTTTTGGTCCACGCTCACTTAAAGTAAATCAAAATGTGAGAATGTCGAGCATGTTCTTGATATATTTTACCCTATCACATGGACCGTGTAAAGTACTGGACAGGATGGACAACCATCTCGTTTTTCTTTAATTCCTGTATTCCTTTCACTAAAGCAGCGGCTCCACTGGCTGTAGTTGTGTAAGGAATGTGGTAATCCAAAGCGGCCCTGCGGATCAAATACGAATCTTCTGTGGTGCGGCGGCCAAGTGAGGTGTTGATGATCCAGGATATTTGGCCGTCCTGAATCTTATCAAGAATATGCGGCCTGCCCTGGGAAATCTTATTGATGAGTTGGCAGACAACTCCAGCCTCTTGTAAATAGGCGGAGGTGGCTGTGGTGGCATAGATAGCAAAACCGAGCTCCACCAGTGCCCTGGCGACGGGCAAAACTGCAGGCTTATCATTGTCACGGACACTGATAAAAACATTTCCGGACGATGGTACCTTGGCACCGGCAGCAAGATGTGCTTTGGCAATGGCCAGTCCCAGATTATCGTCAATGCCCATTACCTCGCCGGTGGATTTCATTTCCGGCCCGAGAAGGGTGTCAACCTTTTCAAAACGATCAAAGGGGAAAACCGACTCTTTCACCGCCCAATGCTTAATTTCCACTTCGGTGGTCAAACCGAGTTCTTTAAGCGTGGCGCCCATCATGACCTTGGTTGCCAGTTTGGCAAGGGGGACTCCCGTAGCCTTACTCACAAAAGGAACCGTTCGTGAAGCCCGCGGATTCACCTCAAGAATATAGAGTTCTGCATCTTTCACGGCGAACTGGACGTTCATCAGGCCGATAACACCAAGTTCCTCGGCCATTGCCCGGCTTGCCTGCTTTATCTCTTCGACGAGTTCTTTCGACAGGGTGTGTGGAGGCAGGATGCTGCATGAATCTCCGGAATGGATTCCGGCTTCTTCCACATGCTCAAGGATACCACCGATAACGGTTTGCGTCCCGTCACAGATTGCATCAACATCAATCTCAATGGCATCTTTGAGAAACTTATCTATCAGTACCGGATGCTCGAGATTTGTGCCTCCTACGGCAATCATGAAATCTTTAATACCCTGGTCATTGTAAACAATGCGCATATCTCTGCCACCGAGGACGTAGGATGGGCGGACGACAACCGGGTAGCCTATGCGGGTCGCTGAGGCAAGAGCCTCTTCAAGGGTATGAACTGTATCGTTATCCGGCTGTCGCAGGTTGAGCTTCTGCAAAAACTGCTGGAACCTTTTTCTGTCTTCGGCCCTGTCAATGGCGTCGGGTTGGGTGCCGACTATTTTCACCCCCGCTTCGGCGAGAGGAACAGCAAGATTGAGAGGTGTCTGCCCACCGAACTGGACGATGATACCGTCCGGTTTCTCCATATCGATAATATTGAGGACATCTTCGCGGGTGAGCGGCTCAAAAAACAGCTTGTCGGAGGTGTCGTAGTCGGTGGAGACCGTCTCTGGGTTAGAGTTGATCATGATCGATTCGACACCGATTTCCTTTAGGGCAAAAGCCGCATGGACGCAGCAGTAATCAAACTCAATGCCCTGGCCGATGCGGTTGGGGCCGCCGCCGAGGATGATAATCTTCTTTCCATCGGTTTGTTTAACCTCGTTTTCCTGCTCGTAGGTCGAGTAATAGTAGGGCGTATAGGATTCGAACTCGGCTGCGCAGGTATCCACCAGTTTATATACCGGTAAGACATTTTGTTTTTTACGCAGCTGCCGAATATCATCTTCCGTGGTACCTGTCAGGTATCCCAGTTGTTTGTCGGAAAATCCCCGCTCCTTGCAAAGCCGAAGAAAGTCCGCATCCAGACCTTGAAAACCGCATTTGGTAATGTCTCTTTCTGTTTCAATAATCTGCTTAAAATTAAAGAGGAACCAGCGATCGATTTTGGTGAGGGAGTACAACTCGTCCAGATCCATGTCCCTTTTTAATGCTTCGTAGATATAGGAGATCCGCTTGGAACTCGGTATCCTTAAGCCTCGATCCAGGTCTTCCTGATGGAGATGGGTGAGCAGTTCTTTGCCATCGCCACCAAAGCCAAATCGTCCGGTTTCCAGCGAGCGCATGGCCTTTTGGAAGGCTTCTTTAAAGGTCCGGCCAATGGACATGGTTTCACCAACGGATTTCATGGCGGTGGTCAGCACGTCATCGGCTTCTGGAAATTTTTCAAATGTCCAGCGTGGGATCTTCACCACGCAATAATCGATGCTCGGTTCAAAGGCGGCAAGGGTCTCACGGGTGATATCATTGGTCAGTTCGTCAAGGGTATAACCAACCGCCAGCTTTGCGGCAATCTTGGCAATCGGAAAACCGGTGGCCTTCGATGCCAGAGCTGAACTTCTGGAAACCCTGGGGTTCATCTCGATGACCATGAGTTCGCCATCTACAGGGTTAACGGCAAACTGCACATTTGAACCGCCGGTTTCAACGCCGATCTCGCGGATGATGGCAATGGCAGCATCGCGCATATTCTGGTATTCACGATCTGTCAGGGTCTGCGCCGGGGCAACGGTGATGCTGTCGCCGGTGTGAACGCCCATTGCATCGATGTTTTCAATGGAGCAGATGATGACGACATTGTCATTTTTATCACGCATCACCTCCAGTTCATACTCTTTCCAGCCGAGCAGGCTGCGTTCCAGCATGACCTCGGTGTTCATGGAAAGATCGAGACCTGAGGTGCATAATGTCACCAACTCTTGTCGATTGTAAGCAATTCCGCCGCCAGTGCCGCCCAGGGTAAAACTTGGCCGGACAATGACCGGAAAACCGAGCTCATCGCCTGCGGCTATAGCCCCCTCAATGGTATTGACTATAACTGACTCAGGAACCTTGAGGTTGATCTTGCGCATGGCGTCGCGAAATTCTTCCCGGCCTTCTGCCTTTTTGATGACAGAGATATTGGCCGCCAGAAGTTCCACGTTATATTTTTCAAGAATACCCATTTCTGCAACTCTGATGGCAGCATTGAGTGCAGTTTGTCCGCCAAGGGTGGGCAGCATAGCGTCCGGGCGCTCTTTTTCGATGACTTTGGCGATAAATTCCGGGGTAATTGGCTCAATATAGGTACTGTCGGCCAGTTCCGGATCGGTCATGATGGTCGCGGGATTGGAATTGATGAGGACGACCTCATACCCTTCTTCTTTTAAGGCCTTGACGGCCTGAGCACCGGAGTAGTCAAATTCGCAGGCCTGGCTGATAATGATGGGGCCGGAACCGATGATGAGGATTTTTTTTATGTCTGTTCTTTTCGGCATAATTTTTTGTGGTTTTTGGGCTTTTTTATATAACCCTTTCCGGGTGAAGTAACTGTTTTTGCTGGCCTGTAACGTTTCTTTATCCGCGCATCATGGCAATGAATCGGTCAAAGAGATAGATGGCATCATGTGGTCCTGGAGAAAATTCGGGATGATATTGGACCGAGAAAGCTGGATATTTTTTGTGTCGCATGCCTTCCAGGCTATTATCGTTGAGATTGATGTGGGTGACTTCAACTTCATCTTTGGCAAGGCTTGTTTCATCAATACAAAATCCATGATTCTGGGCAGTGATCTCCACATGCCCGGTGGTAAGATCCTTTACCGGTTGGTTGCCGCCGCGGTGGCCAAATTTCAGCTTGTAGGCTGAACCGCCATAGGCCAGGCCGAGCATCTGGTGGCCGAGACATATACCGAAAATCGGCTTTTTGCCGAGCAGTTCTTTGATCGTATCGACCACTCCTTCAACCCCTTCCGGGTCGCCGGGGCCGTTGGAGAGAAAGATTCCGTCCGGATCCATAGCCAGCACCGTTGCTGCACTGGTGGTGGCGGGTACGACCTGAACCCGGCATCCCTTTTCGGTGAGCAAGCGTAGTTGGTTGTATTTAATGCCAAAATCAAAGGCCACGACTTTAAAAGGATTGACGATACCGGTCTGAGCAGTGGTAAAGTTGGTTCCTGGAACTGGACGGTTGTCGGCCCAGCAGTATGGTTCTGTGCAGGTAACCCGTTTTACCATATCCTGGCCAATTAATCCTGACCATGCCTTTGCTCTTTTGACTAAAGACTCGTGGTCCAGATCACGGGTGGAAACGATACCCTTCATTGCGCCTTTGGTGCGAATGTGTCTGACCAGCGCTCTGGTATCAAAACCTTCCACTCCCAACACACCAAACTTCTCGAGGAAGTCGGCCAGCGTCCCGGTTGATCGATGATTGGAGGGGTAGGGATTGTATTCTTTGACGAGAAACGCCATTGGGTGTACAGCCGCCGATTCCATATCTTCGGGATTGACACCATAATTGCCGATGAGTGGGTAGGTCATGGTGACGATCTGCCCGGTATAGGACGGATCTGTCAAGATCTCCTGGTAGCCGCTAAGGGAAGTGTTGAAAACAATCTCACCTATAGCCTCGCCATGACCGGTAAATGAGCGTCCTTCAAAGATGGTCCCGTCTTCCAGGGCGATAAGTGCTTTCATGGCAGTTTTTCCTTTATTAGTGCCGGTGTTCGTCGAAGGTAACTTTCTGGCTTTTGAAGAATGAAAAGAGGAATAATCCGAGTATACGTCTCTCTGTGTTGCATTTTCGGGCATCACTTTTGGTGTTTTTGGTCTGTCATTTATGCCCTTCGATTCATCCTGAGTGATTGGAGGGAATCACATACATTCCCCTTAGATATGCAGACAAAACTACAATATGTAACCTAATCCAGCCTGTTTCGTCAACTGTAAACGGTCATCCTTGTGCAGATCCGGTCCGAAGATGGCCGAAGAGATAAAGAAAGAAAAAACTGAAAAATCAAAAAACTGAAGAAACCCTTTGCAGAGAAAATAAGTAACATAAGTTTTACCGATTGCCATGGCAAACATTACTGATTAAGGTTCGCTTGATTCAAGCAGGGACCGATGGCCACAACGGTGGCCAAAAAATTGGGTGTGTCTAAATATGACTTTGGAGTTGATGTACTTGTCATGAACGTTGTTCAAATTGTAACTATTGTATTGCAGGAAAAAAGAAAAAAGGAGCTTCATTTAAATGAAAATACTCGTGGCAAATCGTGGAGAGATCGCTATTCGCCTCATCAGGGCTATTCAGGAGTTGGGTTTTGAGGCTGTTGCCGTCTACGAAACTCCGGACGAGATGTCCCGGCATATTCGTATTGCCGATGAGGCAATTTTGCTTGGGGACGGCCCTCGTTGTGACTATCTGAATATCGATAAAATCATTCGGGCGGCGAAAAAATCCGGTGCCTGCGCCATACATCCCGGATATGGATTCCTGGCTGAAAACCCGTTTTTTGCCAAGGCCTGTGCGGCGGCGGGACTCGTTTTTATTGGGCCGACGACAGAAGTTATTTCTAACCTTGGTAACAAAGTAATTGCCAGAAAAATCATGGCTGAAGCCGGCATCCCCATGGTGCCCGGCACCGAGAATCTTAAGCAGGGCAAAGAAGGGATCGCCGATGCCCTGGCATTTGCGGCCAAATATGGCTACCCGATCATGCTGAAGGCCACTTCCGGCGGGGGCGGTCGAGGAATACGCAGAATCGAGAATGATCAAGAGATGAAAGAGCAGATTCCGGTGGCCCGGGCCGAGGCACTGGCTGCCTTTAATGATGATTCTGTCTATCTCGAGAAGGTGGTCGTTAATCCGAAGCATGTGGAAGTTCAGATACTGGCGGACAGCCAGGGCAAGACCGTCCATCTGGGCACGCGGGATTGTTCTATTCAGCGCCGTAATCAAAAACTCATTGAAATTGCCCCCTCAATGATCAAGAACCAGAAATTGCTTGATGAAATTTGTCAGACTGCGGTCAAGGCAGCCCGGGCGGCCAACTATCTCAATGCCGGAACCGTTGAGTTTTTGATTGATAAGGATCAGAACTACTATTTCATGGAGATTAACACCCGTATTCAGGTGGAACACACGGTTTCCGAGATGATCACCGGTATCGATATTGTCAGAAACCAGATAAATATTGCCTTTGGCAAGCCGCTCTCTTTTTCTCAGGAGGATGTGCAGATTCGTGGCCATGCCATTGAGGTTCGGATTAATGCCGAAGATCCGAAAAATGATTTTATGCCGGAAGGCGGCAAAATGGTCTCGGTCTATCGGTCAACTGGTGGCTTTGGCGTTCGCCTCGACGGTTTTGTCTACCAGGGCTATATTATCCCCGAGGTGTATGATTCCTTACTGGTCAAGCTGACTGTGCATGGTTTTACCTGGGAGGAAACGGTGGGCAGGCTGAGACGTTGCCTGAGTAACTTCGCCATCAGGGGGCCAAAAACAACGATTCCATTCTATGAAAACATTGCTAAGGAAAAAGATTTTGTGAATGGCGATTTCGATACTTCATATATAGACACTCACCCGCATATTTTCGTCTATGATGAAGATTCCAGCGAAGTCGGCAAACTGGCGAGACTTATCGCTGAAATTCATTTTTCCAAGGAAAACCCCTTTGCCAAGTAGCGCTGAGGGAGATGGAACAATGAGTATAATCTATATTATTATCCCTTCGAGGGGTCAAAGCAAGCAAAGCATTTCTACGTTACAAAAGGATAGATTA
The DNA here is from genome assembly GCA_963677465.1 of uncultured Desulforhopalus sp. Lineage (GTDB taxonomy): Bacteria > Desulfobacterota > Desulfobulbia > Desulfobulbales > Desulfocapsaceae > Desulforhopalus_A. The sequence goes on from OY781976.1 coordinate 1,030,989, forward strand.
TGACAAGAATTACCCAGGGTACTCCCGTAAAAGAAATTGTTGATACGCTGCGTAATGCCAAGGGATACTATATTACGAATACGGCACGGGATTTGTCTCAATCGGACTTCAAGAACAGGATCCTGCTCGATACCGACCTGATGGCCGCCGAGAATCGTGACAAGGCCGGCTATTTTTCACTGGAGATAACCGGCGGAGCCTCTATCCATGTCGATATTTTGAGGAAGCAGGTTGATCCGTTTCTGAAGCTGAAAAAACTCCGGGAAAGCATGCCGCAGACCATGTTTCAGACACTCTGTCGTGGGGTGAATCTTTTTGGTTATCGGCCTTATCCGCAAAATGTCATTCGTTTTACCGTCCGTGAATTTGCCAAATATGTTGATGTCTGGCGGACCTTTGATTTTCTGAACTATGTGCCCAATATGCACGCGGTGTTTGAGGAAGTTGGTAAGGCCGGAAAGCTCAACGAGCCCTGTCTCTGTTTTTCCACCGGCCCGGAACATACCAATGACTATTATGTGGCAAAAGCCGGGGAACTGATCGATGTGACCGGCAGAGATATTACTCTCTGCATAAAAAATCACGGTGGCCTTGGCACTCCGACGAGGATAGGCGAACTGGTTGACGCCCTGAAACAGAAATACCCCGATGTGCCAATCCATTATCATGGTCATAATACCGATGGCAATGATGTGGGCAGGATTGTCGAGGCGGTGAAGAACGGAGCCTCAATAGTAGATGGTGCCGATTTTGCTTTCACCGGCTTCTACGGGCCGCCACCAATTCTCACCGTGGTCCAGACCCTGAAGGAGTTCGGTTTTAATGCCGTGGGCCTCGATGAAGATGCGGTTATCGATACCTCGGAAGTGATCCGTGATCAGCGCCAGTATTATGAGCAGTTTGAGTCGCAGATTAAAGGCTTTCAGCCCACCGTTCAGATCCATAAGCTGCCGGGAGGCGCCATGGGGTCGAGTCTTGAACAGGCCGTCAAGGGTGGTTTTCTTGAGCGGATGCCGGAAATTCTTCATAAGGAGCTGCCCCGGGTTCAAAAGGAACTTGGTAATTACTGGTCTGTGACTCCCGGTTCACAGATTCTCTGGACGACTGCCGTCTCCAATGTTCTCGATGGGGAACGCTATGGCAACCCTTCCGGTGATTTGCGTAATCTCCTCCTTGGCAAATATGGGCCTTTTCCTTTTCATAAGCCAGAGGAGTGGATTTATGAAAAGGTGCTTGGCGAAGACTGGCAAAAGGTGCTGGCAGAAGAGGGCGGGGTGGAGAAGGTTGCCGATATGGACCTGGCCCATGAACGTTACAGCCTGGCAGAACAAATAGGTAAAGAGCCCACCGATGAACAGCTGATACTCTATTTACAGCATCCAGGTGATGCCGTCGAATTCTTTAAATTTGAAGAAAAATACGGTCAGGCCCATGTGCTGCCACCTTCGGTTTTCTTCCGTAAGGGAGGGTTCGTGATTGGTGAAAATTTGGCTTTCAGGGACTATCATGGCAAGGAACATATGGTGGAAATAGGGCCCTCACCGGTAAATGATATTGGCGAGACGAGTGTCTATCTCATTGTTGACCATCATCAGTCCATCTTTAATTTTAAGACGAAAAAGGTCGGCAGTCGGGGTGAGGAAATCGCTGAACTGAGCAAGGAGGAGATCAGTGTTCTTGCCAAGGCAGGAGATGTTCGATCGTCTTTCTCCGGTAAAATTGTCGAAATTTCCGTCACAGCAGGACAGGAGGTGATGGTTGGTGACAGGGTGGCAATAATGGAAGCCATGAAGATGCAGACCCCAATCTTGAGCGAGATAGAAGGTATTGTAACCGGTATTCACGCAAAGAAGGGCGACGATCTAAAGCCCGGTGGCAAGATTCTGAAGATTGATCCAAACGAGTGACCAGATGTAACATATTGCCTAAAGACTCAAAATTGGTGGGTCTTTAGGCAGTAGCATCCCTGCTAGTGGCGAAAGAATAGAAACAGTACACCATTCAGGCAGGCCCAGAGAAGAATAAGGCAGGTTCCGACAAGGCAGATCATAGCGAGAACCTTGTGGCTGAACCTCTCCTTTTTCTTGTCTGTGTAACCTAGAGCATAACCAAGCAGCACTCCGGCAAGCATGCCGCCACCATGTCCCCAGTTATTGATTCCCGGTACCAAAAATCCAAAAACACCAATGGCTAAGGCCCAGCCGCCGATCTGGCTGAAAATGTTCTGCCCATATACACCACCTCGACTTTTTCCATAATAGAGCAGGGCGCCGATGAGACTGCAGAGGGCAGCCGAGGCGCCTATTGTAAACTGCACCCCGGCAAGGGTGGAGATGAGAAAACCCACGACTCCGCCAAGGGTATAGAGGATGATTGTCCTGGTTATGCCGTATTCAAGAACAACCAGAGGTGCCAGTTGCCGTATGGCAAGCATGTTGAAAAGGATGTGCAGGAGCCCGCCGTGCAGATAGTTGGCGGCCAGAAGTGACCACCAGCGATGCAACTGAAACACAGGGATAGTGCCGGTCGACCCAAGTACCAGAAGACTCTGATTGCTTGGGGAAAGAAAATGAAAGGGACTGAAATTCAGACTGCCAAGTCTGGGGTCGATTAGGATAGACAGGACGAACATAACAATATTAACGGTGATAATCGTTTTAACTAATTGATCCCCGTTCGAGATCCCTGAAATAAAAATATTGTTTTTAAATCTGGATGCCGGATTATGTATACCACAAAACGGACAAACCTCAGCAGAGCGGCTGATGAGTTTTCGACAGCTGGGGCAAAGCAGGGAATTCTTTTTATTGTTGTTTGACATTGTTATTTAATGAGCTGAAATTGCGATTGTTGTGGCGTCTAGCTTTGTTGTCATGACATTTTTTAATAGAGACGGAGAGTATCTGGGCATATTTCAATACAACTCTACACCGATGTTAACCAATAATACATCAAGATTGATGGTCAAGTTATCCCTGATTAAAGAGAATAGCCGAAAAGGCTTCTTGATGCTGGTGGATAGCGGATTTTGAAGTGAGGAAAATAACGAAGGGCTCGGAAACATGGATGATGTTTCCGGGCCCTTCGTGGTTGATTATAGTTTTTCCTCTTGGGGGTTAAAGAAAGTCACTTACCAGATTTCATAGTTTCCAGTTGTGTAACACTCGCATTCTGCATTCAGAAATTTAACCGAATAGCCAGCTTCCCGAAGCATTCTGTAGCCGATCTCGCCACGGCCACCGGTTTTACAGTGGACGACGATAAATTTATCTTTAGGGATTTCGGCCATCCTGGCTTTCATCTGCTCGAGAGGAATGGAGACCGCGCCAGGAAAATGGCCTGATTCGTATTCTGCCGGGGTGCGTGCATCGATGACACGGATGAGGTCTGAGCTGAGCGACTTGGTAAAGTCATTGATGCTAATTTCGCCGGGACCGAGTTTTTTCTGCCAGTTGATCGGGGTGTCATCCGATGCGATCAGAGCCGGCCCCTTTTGTAATTCTTTTCCGGCACTCTTCCAGGTCCCCAGTGCATCATAGAAGCCTAAAGTATTCTTGTACCCCCACTCGGCAATAATTTTTCGGGCTGCATCAATGTCTTCATTTTTGTCCGAATAAAGATAGATAGGAGCTCCCAGGCCTTTCGGGAAAGCATCTTCTGCATCTTCAAGCTGGGCAAGTGGAATAGAGTAGGCTCTGGGGATAAAGCCTTTTTCGACGTCCGCGGCTTTTCTGAGATCAATCAGGACAATATTGCCGTCGGCAATATAATCGACGGATGGAACGATGTGGTTGCCACCTTTTTTCCAGGCAGGAAGACCGTCAACGTAGACGAGCACGTTTTTGTGACCCCATTTATCCGCCAGACCGGCGGATTTTGGACTCATGGTTCAGGTAGAACCCCCACAGTAAAAAATAAGTTGTCGATCCTTAAACTTATCCAGCAGTTTGGCGCCGTCATCGCCCATTTTAACGAGTTGCGAATATGGAATGGAGATAGCGCCTTTGATGTGGCTTTCATCGTACTTGATCTTCGGTCGGGAATCGATAACGACAATATCTTTGCCGCTTTTTAGAAGTTCGACCATGTCGTTGGTTTTTATCTCTTTAAGGCCCTTTGGGAGTTTTACCAGGGCTTTTTCCAGACTGGTGGCAATATTTTCACCATTTACTTCAGCGTAATTGACGACAATTGCCTCGCCCTCTTTGAAATCTTTTGTCGAGGCCACTCCTTTGAGTTTCGTTTCGTCGGTAAATTTTACCAGGAAAAAGCTGGCATCACTCTTGGTCAGAGCAATAGTTTTGGCTTTTTGGGAAATATTGGAGATCTTTCCCTTTACCTTCATACTATCTGCCTGCTTCTCCACTTTTGCAGCGTCCGCCGCGTGAGCGACAGCATTAAAAACTGGCATCGCTTCGGCGACAATAAAAACATTTGTGGTGAGCAGAGCGATAAGCCCCAGTTTGAAAACTGTTTTTTTCATAGTGTACCTCTTGGTTAGTAGAACATTTACAGGGGCCAGTTGAAACCCCAGCGGGATGGGAATACTTTCGTTAGTTCTTGAATTCTTAGTCGAAAAGAACTTGATACTAATTTAAATGCACAAAAGTCCAAGCAAGCCATCTCTGGTGAGATGTGGAAAAAACGAGTGATTTTGAGTTAGTCAGGCAGTGAGTGAAAATTGCTTAATAAAATTTGGTTGGGGATAATTATCCAATTTAATTATTAAATGTAATTTTAATATTGTGAGGCTGGGAATGCAAGAAGTTTCCCTCAAAAAGGGGATGGTTGTTGGGATGGCAAGCGGTGTACGAAAAAGGTGCTGGCAGAAGAAACTCTGGGAGGAAATTGGAGGAGTGGCTTACGGGGCGTATAAAGCCACCCCGTAAGAACAAAAAAGAATATTAACTACCAAAAGAATCGCTGAACAGTTTTTCGATGGCTTCACGACCGGCTTCGCTCAGATAACGGGTACCGCTGCCAACAAAAGTATCATATTCAATTCGGGGAGAATCCTCATGCCAGCCAGCCTTCCAGGTAAACCATTTTTTTTTGGGCTGATCGAAGACATGCAGGGGACGGTTGAACATCTTGGCTAATTCAACGGCCCAGCCGGTCCCGCCTTTGACGGAGTCATCTTCCTGAATTGCACCAATGACGAAAACCTGATGACCGCTATTGACCATATGAAAAATGGTCTGCAGTACTTTTCGGATTTTGTCTGTTTCGTAATAAGTACGGTTGAGCATGCGCGAAGCAAGTTCCATACTGATGTCGCCACGCTCAAGTTGCTCTTTGTTCAGGATAATAACATTTTTTTCCCTGCTCAGCTTGTGGCCGTCAAACGAGTAGACGACATCTTTTATACCTGTTTTTTCCGCTATTTCACCGAAAGTGGATTCGGCTCCTTTGAGGCCGCTACTGTATAACGTGTACTTTGAAAGATCCATTTGATAACTCCTTAGGTCAGGAAAAGAGTGAAATTCAGTTCAGGTGCAGTGTACTCATAGTTCTAATGAAAGGCAACAATTCCTGTGATTTTGAGGCCAACTGGCTACTCTTTTTTCCTGCCCTTGACGAAAACACGACAGGGTGCAGGATACCCTTCAACGGTCAACTGAGGATTTGAGGGATCGATGTAGTCATTAAATGATTCAAAGGCCATCCATTCGGTTTGCCGCTGTTCCTGCTCTGACATTGGATGGGTGCAAAAGAGATTGATGTCGACGAAACCGGCCTTCTTCATCCAGTTACACAGACAACTGCCGGTGGGAACAAAGTAGGTACCCGGTACCTTGGCGTAGGTGTCATCCGGGAAGAGGGCAAAGGGGTCCTCGCCAGGAATAGCCTGTGATTCGACGATGAGACTGCCACCTGGTTTCAGCGCAACAAGAATATCTCGAAGGGTGTCAATGGGGGATGGTCGATGGTAGATAATGCCCATGAGAAAGACCACATCAAAACAACTCTCAAAGAGATTCAGATGTTCAATCCCCAGCAGGTCAATGTCGAGTTCCGATCGTCCAGCCATGGCGTTCAGGGCTTTGAAACAATAATAATGTTGTACTGAAGGTTCAAAGCCGAGAACAAGTCGGGGTTGGCTTGCTGCCATGCGAAACATGTAGTAACCGTTGTTGCAGCCAATGTCGGCGACTACTTTATCTGCCAGATCAGGGAGTTCCGGTAGAACACGTTGCCACTTTCTTTCACTGCGCCATTCGGCATCAATATCTACCCCGAAAACGGAAAAAGGGCCTTTGCGCCAAGGCATAAAGGCCTTGAGGTTTTCGGTTATTAATTGTTGCTCATTTTGGGATATTTCATCTTCCCGGCCGATGACCACTGTGTCGCCGGTGAAGTCAACGTGCTTTGCGGGGTAGTTGGAGAGTTGCAGAAAGGGATGACGATAACGTAGAAAGCCTTTCTTGTCCTGATTCACCCAGTCCTGGCGTTTGCGGTGTTCCTGTAAAATAGCATCTGTCTGGGCTGAAGCCGACAGTAGAGAAAGATAATTCATCGATGTAACAAAGGTGTTAAGAGGGCTTAATTGCTATACTATTTTTTATACCAGGCTCCATCTGGCTTTTGGAACCATTGACCTGCCGGACCATTCTCGGCGATCATATTGGCCCGCCTTTCGCCGACCAGTGCCGCTGGGGCACCCTGTTGTTTGGCTATGGCATCGTATACCATAGCACGATCTTTATTCTCGTCGGCAATGAGCTGTGGCTGTGGTTTGTTCGCCGAGCGATACTCGAGAAAGCCCTTATTGTTCTCGCCAATGACTCCTTGATCTTTCAGGGCGTTAATGGCAGGGATTCGAGCGGCCATTCGCTCTTTTATGCCGGCGGAGTGCACGGATACCGTTATAAAAAGGCTACAGGCAATAAATATAAAGAGAAAGGAAGAGAATAATAAATTATTTCGCATTTTGCACCTCATGTGTAGTTTGTCTTTGTCTAACCCCGATAAACGAAAAAAGAGTTATCAGGGTAAAAGGGGTATCAAGGGATTAAAACTATTTAGACTGTGCTTTGTCCAGATCGCCAAAAAAATCATCCAGGGCTCGGTCAACTTTGACGTTGATATCTATGGTGATATGAATGGGTTTTATTTCCACAGGTTTAACCTCGATCTCATGTCTGGTGCAGGCGGACTGTAATACAAGGCCGACCAAAAGGAGGCTGAGGAGGCTGAGGGCAATACATTTCTTGAGGGCTGTCATCTTACATGTTCTCCATAATGGATTGGATGTTTTTGCCATATTTAAATAGATCTTGCATAGGAAGGCGAAAATTCACATCCAGCCGGATTGGATGCTGGAGGCCAGGCCCCTTGTTATTTGGTACAATTTGACCATTTTTATAACCAAAGGCCAGTGGCTCCGCCGGTTTTCCATCGAGTTGCATTGCGATGAGAAGGTCGTTTTTTTGGCTGTTAAAAGAAAGTTTTGTCCAGTTATACGCGAAATTCTCCAGGGCTTTCATCGAATAATCCAGATATGCACTTCTGTTGGCATCAGGAATTCCCTGACGCAGCTGCTCGGTATCATTGAAACGGACTATACCACCATTGCCGGGTGTGGAAAACAGAAATCCGTCATCAAAGACCACCCCTTGTTTGCTGATGATCATGGGAATTCTGCCATTGAGTGACCCCTGACCTTCGGTTTTGTCGATACCGAACTGGCCAAGAAGTTCAGTAAAACCCAAGCGATCACAGTAGAGTGTTGTTTCAAGCTCCTTCATGTTTTGAGCGAGGGTGAAACTGCCGGTTTCAACTTTGCCGCCGCACCAGCTAAGTCTGATATTTTCAAAGAAAATTGACTGGTTGTCCTCTACCCGAAAACGAATCCGTGCATCCGACATTTTAATTTTGCCAAGATCTAGAGCGCCGATGGTGCATAATTGACCTGGACTGCTTTGCAGCAGTGGCAGATGGGGAAAGACAATACCGAGCTTGATATCTGACAGCCTGTTTTCACCATGGCTTAGAGTGCCGTTACTCAGATTAATTGTGAGATTTCCGGCGGGAACTTTGTCGCTCATTTGAAATTCACCGACGGCGGCAAGTTTTCCCTTAAAGGTAAGTTTATCGGGAAGTGCAAGAAAGCTGGGCATTGATGCCGAATCGAATCCTGTTTCCGGGATCCGGCAGTGAGCAGAAAAGTCTCCTGTTGCCTGTGCCGAGCCATCGCAGGAGAGTTTCAGGTTTGGCACAAAAGGAGTGGTGAGCAAAGTCGTAAAGGCTATTTTTTCTGCTGATGGCAAAACCGTTGCCTTGAGCTTGCCGCTATTGACTCCTTGATACCTGATTTCGTCTATAGTTAACGTACCCGGTTTTGCAGTTGTAAGAGGAGGGTTGTGAAAAGGGATGTGGAGTGAGAGGTTCTTCAGGCTTGTGGCAGTTTTTTTGAGAGTAATTTCAGGGATGCGGCTGTTCAAAACCGCTGCGATAGATGAACCATCCAGAGTAATATTGCCGTCGGCCGCAAACGAGCTGAAAGAGAGGTCGTCTCCCAAGGTAAAGGCGTCGCCTGCCAGCTCATAGCTCATGCTGGTTTTGGTCAGTTGGTGGTCACCGCTTAATTTAATTGTCACGCCAGAGTTTGTTTTCGCAAAATAAACATTGCCGGTGGTGTTGAATGTTCCTGCTGGTAAATTCACTTCACTTTCAAAATCGACAGTAGCCTTTTCCGGTTCGATAAGGGCAAGATTGGCCAGGGTGACTTTGGCTTTTTCAGGGTTGCCGTTGAGTTTGAGCGTGACCGGCTTCCCGCCAGAACTGTTTTCAACAATAAAATTGTTTTTTTTCAGTTGTAAGCCAGGCAATGTCAACGTGGCTTGATAACCGGTAATGCGGTTAGTTAAGGCATCAATATTTGCCCGGCCGTTTAAAGAAAGAGATCCAGTGGGCTGTATGTCTTTTAAGCCGGGTATGAGCATGGCGAGCTGACCGATGTCCGGTGCCTGTAATTGTAGCTGGAGTTCATATTCCTGATCCACTGCTTTTAGGCCGATTTTACCGTTGAAAGTCAGGTCGCCTCGTACCTGAATTTGCCCTGAAAGAGCAGACAGGAGCTTTTTGTCATCGGCCTGTTCGAGGAAATCAAGGGCGAAATGCCCATTGGCAATGACACGTATTGGTTTTTGCAGGTCATTTACAAAAGTGATAGCACAGTTTTTGACAATAATATTGTCAACCGCCAGTGGCAAAAGAAAAGATGAGGTATTACCTTGCTGCGTGGTTGAAGGATTGCCCTTGGCCAAACCACGGATCACCGGTTGCCCATTCTGCATTTCTATTTGCAGTGATGCGGAGTCAAGGAGTAATCCGGCGATCTCGCCTCGCAGCAGGGAACTGGGCGTGTAGTAGAGTTCGAATTTTGGTATGGAAAAGGTTGGACGGTCACCATCCGCCAGGGTTAAGGTTCCCCTGATTTTCCAGGGTGAGAGCCTGGAGAGGCTCAGCTCCTTTTCGGTGAAGGGGAGTTCTTTTAGCAGCCGGGGAAAGAGGTATAGGTCAAGAAGGTTGGGGAGAAAAAGGAAAAATAGTGTACATCCCAGTAGGAGTAAAGCGGGAAGCGTTACCAGGAAGTGGAATCTCTTTTTCATTTATTTATATTTGTTAAATATTGCGAAAGGTTAAGTCGCTTGACCTCGCCAAAGCGGCGAATATTAGCCTTGCCTTGTATCTCTTCTGCCAGTATAAACGTATTGCTCAAGACTTGCATAACAAATTGGTGGTATTTAGGATCGGGAAGTGCATTCCCGATCTGTTCAGATAAAGGAAAAACAGGTTGTTGGAATGTCAAACGAAATAGATTTTGATGCATTGCTCAGTAAATATAAATCAGACCCTTTCGATTATGTCGATGTCTTTGCTGTTCACACGGGTCGGGTATCTTTCAAAGTAGTTGAGGGGGAAGAGGTCAACGCTCCCAGCGGTGAATGGCTACAGGTTCCCGGGAGTCGGCTGTACGAAATTAATAGGGAGAGGAATCCGAAAATAGTCGCTGCCCACACCAATGGTACGGTAGAGAAGATTCATACTGAGTTTGACGGCCAGTTTGTTGAGGCTGGCGAAAAACTTATGACCATCAAGCATCCGCTCAAGAAAAAAGAGATTATTGAAAATATTCTAAAAGAGGTGCTGTTTCTTTTTCCAGCCCCCGAGTCGGCCAAATATTTTTTCTCCATGGATATCCAGTCTCGTATAGATAAGAAAGGCGCCCGGGAAGTGACCATTGAGTCAGGGGAAGAGATTTTGACCATGTCCCTGATGAAGCGGGATACTCCTGTGCATTACACCGGTCAGCGAGGGGTTATTCATTCCATTTACTTTAAACCGGGCGTGTCCGTTGCCCAGGGTGAGCCGCTGTTTGGGATCTGCGCTCCGGAAAAACTCCCTTTAATCCAGAAGATTATCACCCGGGTCAAAGCGGATTGGGACAGCGATCATTGATGGTATTGATGGTATTGTAAAAAATGATTTCGCTCAAATCCACACCATGACAGAGAATAGGCCGACAGCGGAGTCGGTATTTAACCTTTTGCAACAGGCGCAAGCTCGAGAAAAAGCTGTGGTCAATTGTCCGGTTGATGCCGAGGCTGTTGGCCGGTACGGTGCTTTTGTCGGTTCGGTGATTGAGTGTCATCGTTCCTTGCCAAGAGCAATGGATTACGCTCGTGACCTCATCAACAAAACGGTTCAGGCAGGCAACTCAGTGGCAAGTGGAACGGTGATACTCGCCGACATCATGAGCCGTTCCAAGGGGCGCTTTACCCGGCAATGGCATGCTCCTGTCGGTGGATTGTGGGGTTGTATGATTCACGTCAACACTCTTTTACCGCAGTCCCGTCAATTTGTGTCTCTTGCCACGGGACTTGCCTGCTGCGAAGCTGTTCGTGAGGCAGGTGCGGAAAGGGCCCTATTGCGTTGGGTAAACGATGTTTTGGTTGACGGAAGAAAACTGGCCGGTTTTTTAGTGGAAACCTATACGGAACCGGTCCATGGTGAGGAATTCACTCTTGTTGGCTTCGGCGTTAATGTCAATAATTGTTCGTTTCCCACAGAACTTTCTCCTTCGTCTGTTGCTCTGAAACAAATACTTGCAAGAGATTTGGTCCTGGCCGAATTCACCGCTTCGTTTCTTGCCAGGCTGGCCTGGAACTTTGGGCTACTCTACTATGAAGAGGCAAGAGAACTTCGGGGAGAAAGGTTTTCCGGTAAGGATGGCAAGCATCTACTGCTGGAGAGATGGCTGGCATGCTCTGATACCGTCGGCAAAAGAGTGCTGTATGGCTTTGATGTGATGACCGCGCCCCAATACCGGGCGGAAGTGCTTGGGGTTGATGACGATGGCGGTCTTATCTTGCGTCTTGACGATGGCCATGAAAAGAAAGAATATAGTGGTGAAATCCGCTACCTTTGATCCGCTCTCGAAGATATTCGAACTCTTCAGTTCAGAACCGTTATTTCTTTAGTACCTTAGAAATTTCTGTACGCTTTTCCACGAGACAATATCCCTCTGAAACAACTGATTACCATAGTTCTGAAGAAGCGATATCGTCTCATAAAGGATGCTGCCGGACATCTTTAGCCGGTGCAAACGTTCGATAGGCTGATCCAGGGCCGATCTCAGCATTTTAATGGTTCCATGCGAGATGGGCAGCCCTTTTTGCCAATGAGGACTACAGGCCGAACAAACAATCCTCCCGCTCGTGGTATCGAAAGTATAGCGATTTTGACTGCTCACCAAAGCATTACAATGAGCGCAGGTTTGCAGGTCCGGTCGGTATCCCACGTGATTATAGAAACGTATGAGAAACAAGGACAGTACCGTCATCGGTGGTTGTTGCCGGTCAAGGTTGTGCAGGGCCCATAAACTGAGTTGGAAGATAAGTAAATCCGGTTCGTTTTCCTTTACTCCGATTAAAAGAAATTCCCTGATTACCGAGGCGATGCTATATAATTCCAGATTCTGACGAATATTTAGGAAACTGGTGTGAAGGTCGGCTTCGGCAAGAAAGGCCAAAGACCTGTTGGCTTTCTGCTGATAGGTTATGTGGAGAAAGCTGAAGAATTCGAGTTTGTTGACAAAACGTTTTTTACTTCTTTTTGCCCCTTTGGCGATGGCGCTGAGTCTCCCGACATCTTGACAGAACAGGGTTACGATGAGATCGGACTCGCCTTGCTCGAAGCAATTTAAAACGATAGCATCGGTTTCCTTGGCGGATGCCACGATGGATTATTGCAGGAATTGATTTGGAAGGCAATTAGAAACACATCTCTTATTCGACCCTGGCAGGTTGAAAGGGGGGTCGTTGAGGGTGAGGTTGCTCTTTGTTTCACTGTTAAAGGCAGTGTGAAGGTAATATTTGCTTATTTGTGTGTCAGGTTGCCTGGAACTGTCGTCCATAGCCTGCACTGTGGTGGCAGTAGCCGCTGATGGAGTTGATATACTGAAGAAATCCCAACCCTTTGAAGACCGTTTTTGTAGACGGGCGAAGCTGGATATGGGGTCCAGAATATCAGGTTCAGTCTCGTTGGCTGATACCTGCTCTATTTCCGTGGGGGTCTCCAGACTACGTAATTTCTGGCTGAGAAAGGTCGCCGGATTCCAGGAAAAATACCAGCATAAAAATCCGCCAAATAAGAGGAATAAAAGCAGCGTCAGCCCGAAAAAAGAAAATGGCACAAAAGTAGGCCGTTCGGCCATATTGCCCACTTCCTGAGCCCGCTTATTCTGTTGATTGTCTAACTGAAATCCGGACTTGTGGTGTTTTGGTCTCTCCTGCGTGTATCGCTCAAGTATCTCTAAAGGATCGAGGGCGAGACTTTTTGCATACAAAGTGTAAAATCCCCGGGCAAAGGCGTCTGCCGGTAGGGCGTTAAAATCATTTTCTTCGATAGCCTGAAGACATTTTGACGATATTCGCGTTTCTTCGGCAACCGTTGACAGATCGATATTAAGGCTGAGCCTTGTCTCCCGGAGAAACTCTCCGAGATTGGTAAATTCGATTTCCGTAGACTGGTGCGACATAATTATTTCCTGATAAATAGAGACACAATAAATTTACAGTATTTCAATATATGCGTCTTCTTTGAGCTTTTTAACCCACTCTGTGTAAGCGGCTTTTAATTTCTCTTCGTAGAGCTTTTCTCTGATTTCGGGCTTTACCGCTTCAAAAGCTGCAGTAACAACAATGGCACTCTCTTTGCCTGAAAGCAATTTAAAAAACTGGCAACTCGAGGATGTTTCGATAATTTCGCTTATATCACCGGGTTTCAAGTCCCGAATTGCATCACGCATGGCCGGGGCCATCTCGTCGAGCGTAAAAATACCGATATCACCTCCGTCACTTGCTGAAGGCAGTTCCGAAAATTTTTCAGCCAGCATTTTGAAATCCTGTCCTTTTTTAGCGAGGTCGAATATCCGCTTTGTTCTCTCGCGAACAGCCTGTTTCTCTGATTTCAGCTTTTCCGGATCGTTTGTCGGGTTCCATTTGCAACCGATCTGCAACAGGTAGTAGCTTCCCTTGTCAACATTCGAGGTATAGTTTTCGTCGTAATAATCGAGAACCATATCGTCGGTTACAACGATTTTTGATCGTACGTCATAGCTGAGGAGCCTGCTTTGCAAGATTTGCGCTTTCAGCTTGCTTCTGTATGCTGCGTCTGTCAGTCCGGATCTCTCAAGTTTTTCTTTGAATTCTGAAGGGCTGAGAGACATGCCATTTCTCACTCTCTCATAGGCGGCATCAACATCTTCATCAGACACGGTGACGTTATATTTCTTTGCCTTTTGCTTGATAAGACGGCGTTCAATCATTCCGTCGAGACTGAGTTTTCGAGCCTTTTCCAGAGTGTCAGCAATGGGTTCCCCGGGGTTGTTTTGAGTCATGGATCGAAACATCATGCTTGTCTCTTCTTCAAGTTCTGAAAGAGTGATGACCTCATCATTGACCACGGCTACAACTTTATCGACAACTTCAGCAAAAACGAATAGGGGTTTTAGCAGACAGAGGAATACAATGAGCAGTATTGTGCTTAAATAAGTGCGATTTTGCCAATAGTAAAATAAATTCTTCATAAAAACCTTAAGGTTACAAAATAAAAATAAGTATGTGGAGAACAAGAAGAGAATCGTGCTGTTTGTACCAGTGAGCACCTCTCGTGATTGACTTCTGCGACTGTACATAATCTATTGCAGAGTTGCTATCTTTCTCTTGAATTGGTTGACTTTCAAATATAATGGAATATTCTGTATTCTGAGTATATCATAGAAGAAATTATTTTGAAATCACCTCTGGAGTAGTTTAATGAAAAAACTAAAGTTATTCCAATTACCAGTCTTCTTTGTACTGTTACTGGTGACTGTTTTCTCGACTGTTGCGAGCCAGGCTTCGACGAAGATGCCGGCGTTTGCCCTGACCAATGTGCTTGACGGGAAGATTGTCCAATCAAATTCTTTTGATGGCAAGGTTCTGTTGCTCACGTTCTTTGCCACCTGGTGCCCACCGTGTGCAGAAGAAGTTCCAACCTTGGTAAATTTGCAAAATGAACTGGCTGATTCAGGCTTTTCTGTGGTAGGGTTATCGGTGGATCAACAGGATTCGGCAATAGTGGCAAAATTTGTTGAGAAACGGGATATTAATTATCCAGTTCTGCTGGCCGAGGCACAGACCACGAGGGATTTTGGTGGGGTGTATGGTATTCCTGTCGCCTTTTTAGTGAATAAATCTGGCAATGTGGTAAAAAAATATACGGGCTATGTGCAACATGAGATTCTGGAAAAAGACATTCGAAGCCTGCTCAACTGATTGATCTTGGTTGCATTTAATCTAAAAATGAAATAGAATGGATGTCGTTCAGGTTATAGTTTTAGAAGTGTTAGTGGGGCTTTGCTCCGAATAGAAACCAGAAATTGAAGGAGAACAGGATGAATAAGAAGATAGTCGCTTTGGCAATGGCCGTAGTTTTTGCATTATGTACCGCTGGATTTGGTTTTGCTGCGAAAGTGAAGTGCACAGTTGATGGTGTTGAAGGTAGTAAAGTAACCATGACTTGTGACGACGCCGATAAAATGGCTGCCGGTGATAAAGTTAAAGTATCTACCGCCAAGAAGAAAGGTGCTATCGAGGGTTGTTGATTGACAGAGTTTTCCTCTTTAAGTATTGTGCCGGGTCGGCTGATTTCAAAATCAGTCGACCCATTTTTTTTTGCTTATAGTCTTTGATTTTTGAACACGTGCTACTACTTGGCTTATGTAGCGGCATTTTGTGGATTGTTGAATTGTTACGTACAGGTGCGCACAAGGTTGTCTTCTTTGATGTTTGTTCCCTTCTGTCCAACTTGCCAATCTAATAGACAATTCCTTCACTATTATTTGAACAGTATTAAAACTCTGTATTGAACTTTGACAAGGTTTCTCCTATGGATATTCGAACACTTCCGGAACATGAACGGCAGATTTATAACCGCATTCGACAAAAGTATGCTTTGACATTTGATCGTTTTCGTTTTGGTGAAAAGCAAATACGTCTGCTCAAAATCGCCGATCTTGAAGAATTTCTGGATGGAAAAGATCCCTTTGCCGATGTTTCGGAGTTTCCGTTTTGGATTCGTCTCTGGGATGCCGCAATGATTCTTGCCTATGTTCTCGGTGCTCAGCCGAATGCGACCGGCAGCAGACTATTGGAGCTCGGCGCCGGGCTCGGCGCGCCGGGGCTTGCCGCAGCTACAGCTGGATTTGATGTGACAATCAGTGATTATGAAGAAATCATAATGGATTTTCAGAAGGTGAGTGCTGCGGCTTCTGGACTTCAGGGTATTCAATTTGCCCATCTCGACTGGCTGAATCCTCCGGAAATGGAGCCTTTTGATGTACTGGCTGGGGCAGAGATACTTTTTCGCGAGGAGTTTCTTCAACCGCTGCTCAATATTTTCAAAAACTATCTGAAGCCGGATGGGGTGATTTATCTGGCTCATGATGAAAAACGCCAATGTCTGCCTAAATTTCTCAATCTAGCTCAGGATGATTTCGATATTGGCTTAAAAAAACAAGTCATTAAACGGGATGGAAAAAAAGTGACAATCGTGATCAACCGTTTACGACATAAACAAAACTGATTACCATACTGTTAGCGCGTCACTTATATTCAGCAAAGGGTAATAAATAATGGCTCCGGCTGCCCTTTTGTCTGTCGAGTGCAAAGTACACATAATGTATTACATCAACCCGGAAACCGTTTCTCCTCGTGATATCCATGTCCTTGTATCCTGTTAATTTAAATATTACCGACAAACTGTGTTTGGTGGTCGGGGGTGGGGCCGTGGCGTTGCGTAAAGTGAAAAGCCTTTTGGCAGGTGGTGCTAAGATCCGGGTCATCAGCCCGGAGATTCTTTTTGAATTGAATGTGTTGGCGCAGACAGCCAAAATTGAATGGTTTGCCAGGGGCTTTGTCGAAGGTGATGTGAAAGGGGCCTTCCTGGTATTTGCCGCAACGAACAATTCGGCAGTGCAGGCTCTGATTGAACAAGAAGCTGCCAAGTACTCGGTTTTACTGAATAGTGCCGATGATCCCCAGAACAGCCATTTCCATGTGCCTGCCCACTTTCGGCGGGGGAAGATGCTGATCACCGTCTCCACTGGAGGCGGTAGTCCCGCCCTTGCCAGGAAAATAAGACAACAGCTGGAAGTGGAGTTTGTTCCCGAGTATGAAATTGTTGTCGAACTGCTCTCTTTGATAAGAGAAAGAGTCGTTGGGTTGGACGATACGTCCTCGGTACACGGTCAACTGTTCCGTAAGCTGCTTCAGTTGGGAATTGTCGAACTGGTCCTGGAGGCAAAATGGTTTGATCTTCAGATGATGCTTCTTCGGGAGTTGCCGGAATCTGCCGATGCGGTGACACTTATGAAAAGGTTTCTTGAGAAATACGACCAAGCAGATGGTTGAAACGAAGTTTGCAGGTGAAAGACCTGGCTATTGTTAATTGATGCAAGGATACCCATGGAAGAAATAAATTATCTCCTTTTTCAGGCAGTTTTGGGCGTAACCTTCTTTGCTGTTGCAGCGTATCTGGTATTTTTTATCAGCCAGAATACAAAAACCCGCATGGTTGCCCGGGCGATTCTTCTCGCTTCCGGTATATTGCAGACTCTGCACATAATTTCGCGCTTTATCCTAGCCGGCCATACTCCCATCACATCGCAACATGAAGCAGTTGTGTTTTTTGCCTGGGCCACGACCTGGGCCTATCTTTCTTTCAGGTGGCGGTACACTGTTAAAAATTTTGGAACCTTTGTTTCGATCCTCATTTTCTGCCTTTTAGTTGTCTCTTCGTTTTCTTCAAAAGATTTCACCCCACTGATACCGGCCTTGCAGAGTGTGTGGCTGCCAGTTCATGCCGGAGTTTCGATTATTGCCTATGGCTTTTTGTCTCTGGCCTTTTGTGGCGGGCTTATGTACCTGCTACAGGAGCGGGAACTGAAAAGCAAAAAATTTGGCTATTTCTTTTCCCGTTTTCCCTCGCTTGATGCTCTCGATCAGTTGAATAAACACTGTTTGACCACCGGCTTTGTCTTTTTAACCTTGGGGATAGTCACGGGCTCCATCTGGGCGCGTCAGGCCTGGGGAACGTATTGGCAGTGGGATCCCAAAGAGACATGGTCCCTGATAACATGGTTCCTCTATCTGGTGCAGCTTCATCAGCGTTTTACCGTTGGCTGGCGGGGGAAAAGGGCGGCCGTGATGGCCATTGTTGGTTTTGCTGCAATTGTCTTTACCCTGTGGGGTGTCACATATCTGCTTGGGGGAGTTCATAGTTATGCCAAGTGATAAGATACTCCTTTTAGGGGTAAATCATAAAACCACACCCGTTGAGATACGCGAGAAAATAGCGTTGCCAAGCGGCTATGAAGAGCCTTTGGCGGCTCTGAAAAATATTGCCGGCCTGCGGGAGTATTATCTGCTCTCTACCTGTAATCGGGTGGAATTACTCCTTGTTACTGCGGCTGGGAGTAGTGTTGAAGAAGATATAATAGATTTTCTTTTTGGCGATACGATCCCCCGGGAAGAATGTCGTCAGTATCTCTATATGCATTATGATAAGGAAGCTGTGCACCATTTATTCATGGTCGCCGCAAGCCTTGATTCCATGGTGGTTGGTGAGGCACAGATTCTTGGACAGTTGAAAGAGGCATATCGTCATGCCGCCCATTTTGGCTGCACTGGCCCTCTGCTCAATAAGTTGATTCATAAGTCCTTTTCTGTGGCGAAGAGAGTGCGGACGGAGACTGCTATTGGCTCCTCTGCCGTCTCTATAAGTTACGCTGCTGTCCAGTTGTCTAAAAAAATATTTGGCAATCTGGAAGACAAGCATGTGCTCTTGATCGGGGCGGGGGAAATGGCTGAACTTGCCGCGGAACATCTTGTTGGTCAGGGGATTGGTTCTGTGACTGTTGCCAACCGAACCCTGTCCAGGGCTGTCGATCTGGCAAAACGCTTCAATGGTAAAGCGGTTTCCATGAATGAGCTGCTCCTGCAACTGGAGCATGTCGATATCATTATCAGTTCCACCGGGGCAACCGATATTATCCTGCATAAAGATGAAGTGAAGTCGGTAATGCGGGCGAGAATGAACCGGCCACTCTTTTTTATTGATATCGCTGTTCCCAGGGATCTTGACCCCCGCTTGAACGAAATTGAAAATATCTATCTCTACGATATTGATGATTTAAGCAGTGTGGTCGAGATAAATAAGTCCCAGCGTGAGAAAGAGGCCGTCAAAGCGACTCGTATTGTAGACGAAGAAACACTCAAATTTGAGCGATGGTTTTCGGGCCTGGCAATGACCCCGACGATTCAGGCTTTAAAACAAAAAATGGATGAGATAGGCCAGGCTGAATTGGAAAGAACCCTGGCCAGAATGCCTGATATGACAGATCTGGATCGGCAAAAATTTGAAAAAATGGTTAACGCCATTACGACGAAAATTCTTCATGACCCAGTAATGTATCTCAAAAATAAATCCTGTGCGGGACGCGATAACAGCGATTTGAAGGTCACAACTGTTCGCGAATTGTTTGGCCTGACCAACGGTAAAGATGAGTAGTCGTTGCCGTGATGATTGACCTAAGTGAAGCACTTGAAAACGAATGGTATATTGTCCGGTATTCAGGAGAGATTCCTGAGATTGCCTACAACTCGTCAATCTACTTTCTTACCCGCGCCCAGGATGGTCCGCAGGCTCGTTTGGATGAAGCACAGATAAAACTGCTGCAAGATGCGGCTGTGGCCAGATTTGCCGAGATAGTTCTTCGGGACCTGCAGCATGTCAATTACTCGGAACCCACTGGCAAACCCATACGTAGAGGTGTTGTCCGGTCAATTGCCAATTATCGGCGTTTTTGTGTGTTTTGCGAGCGCCAGCAGTTGGGGGGCGTTGCGGTCGAACGAGTCCGGAACCAGGCTGCAGAGGCGCTGCTGATATTTTTAACAACAGAACTTGAACAACTGCAGAGTGGCAAACGGCTGTCTGTTATCAATTGTACCTATAAAGAATTGCAGGATTACGCGGAGTTGCTGGGAGTGGGTTTGCAGGGGCGGTATCAGTCATTGGAACAACACTGCCCGGCGTCATCTGCCTGACCTGAATCTTTAACTGGGTATTTGATTGCATTAATTTTCAGTTTTTTTCGAGCGGCTGAGAGTGGATCGAGTCCCAGGGAGGCAGCAAGGGTAGTGAGGTAGATCATCACATCACCGATCTCTTCTTCGATGTGGTTGAGAGTTTTATCGTCAACCCGGCAGCTTTCTTCGGCTGTCATTCATTGGAAAATTTCTAACAACTCTGCTGTTTCCACAGAAAGAGCCATAGCCAGGTTCTTCGGTGTGTGAAACTGTTGCCATTGACGTTTTGCTATAAAAAGGGCAATTTCCTCTTGTAATTTTTCCATGTGTCTATCTTTGTCGTGGTATTTGTTTTTCCGTTCTGTTATCTCTTACAGGGATATTTTGAGCTCTCATTCGTTTTTACAACCCATCTAATGATAATTATGAAAAACATAAAGCTTTTTTTGGTCTTTTGCCTGGCTCTGTTTTGCCTCATCTCCGCCACATCGAGTTTCGCCGATACCGCTAACAGCAAAGAGATTGATCAGCAAAGAAACAGACTTATTGGCTATATTCTCAGCAAGCAACTGCCAGCCTTGCATTACAGTGACAAGGTCTTTAATGACCAGCTTGCTCGCGATGCCTTTCGTCTCTATATAAAACAGCTGGATTACCAGAAACGCTTCCTGCTTAAAAAAGATGTGGAGCAGCTGGAAGCATTTGCCCCCTATATTGATGACAACCTTGCAGAAGGTCGGATTACCTTGCCTGATGCAGGGTACGATATCCTCAATGAAAGGATAAATCTCGTTCAGAAGATGGTCGGTGTCATGCTGGCAAATGACATGGTGGGAGCGGGTCCTGTCGGTGGCTTTACCGAGTATACTGTTTTGCCGGGCGATACTCTTTCCAAGATTGCCGCTCGGTTCGATGGTGTCGAAGTGGGGGAGCTGATCGGAGATAACGATCTAGAAGATCCCAAACGGATAATTGTTGGTCAGCAGTTGAAGATAAGAAAGCCGGTACTTTTGGGACAGGGGGATCTTTATGTCGGATATTTCAATGTCCAGCGACAGGAGTCTTATGAAACCGACCCGGAAAAAGTAGATTTTGCCGGGACTATGGCGGAGCTGAAAGACCGGTGGCGCAAGGTGCTGAAAGCCCAGATTATCTCGGAATTTTTGGATCTGCAGGCGAATCAGAAAAACATGTTGGCCAAATCAAGCGATCAAAAAGCCGATGCGAAGCAACTGACCGATGCAGAGCTCTGGAAGGAGGCTGTCGGCAAAATTAGCAAACGCACTAAAAATTTCTTCCAACGTTTGCACCAGGAAACCTTGCAGGATCATTATGATCGTTTTTTTAATTGTATTACCAGGGCCTTCGGTCCTCATACCAATTACATTCCGCCGGCAAGCAAAGAGCAGTTCGATATAAATATGCGGGGCAGTCTGGAAGGGATCGGCGCACTTCTTCGCGAAGATGATGGCTTGATCAAAGTTATCAGAATTATCCCTGGAAGTGCCGCGGCCAGACAGGGCGGGCTTAAGGCGGAAGATATAATTTTGCAGGTGGCTCAAGAAGGTGAAGAACCTGTTGATATTACCGATATGCGACTGCGGGACGCCGTGCGCCTCATTCGCGGACCCAAGGGCGAGGCTGTCCGCCTCACCGTCAAAAGGACCGACGGGGTAACGGAGGTCATCAAAATTGTCCGTGATGTGGTTCAGATTGAAGAAACCTTCGTCAAAAGTACGGTGATTGAATCAGCGGACGGCCGTAAAACTGGCTATATCTTTATCCCAAGTTTTTACCGTGACTTTGAAGGCACCAGGAATGGAGCGAATGGACGAAATTCAACGGATGATACCCTTAAGGAAATCATAAAGTTAAAAGAACAAAATGTCGATGGGATTATCCTTGATCTCCGGGATGACGGCGGTGGGGCGCTGGTTGATGCGGTGGATATCGCCGGACTCTTTATAAAATCAGGACCTATTGTTCAGGTTATGAATCGATTCGGTGACCGGCGGGTTCTGAGCGATACCAACGAAGAGGTCGCTTACGATGGCCCCCTTGTTGTGCTGGTCAATAAATTCTCTGCATCGGCATCCGAAATTGTCGCTGCGGCCCTGCAGGATTACGGCCGGGCAGTTATCATCGGGGGGACGCATACCCACGGTAAAGGAACTGTGCAGACGATCATTGATCTCAATGAGAATATTCCTCTGCTTCATCTTCATAAGTATGACGACATAGGTGCATTGAAGGTGACTATTCAGAAATTTTACCGGGTGAATGGCAGTTCTACCCAATACAAAGGCGTTGAACCGGATATTGTTTTACCGAATCTTTTTGAACATATTAAATCTGGCGAACGATATCTCGATTATTCACTCCCCTGGGATTCTACAGATCCTGTGGAATTTGTTCCTTATGATGGCATACCCCTGGATCTAGACTTGTTACGGAAAAGAAGTCTGCAACGGGCCGCCAATGATGAAGGTCTGAAAATTATCAGCGAAGAAGCGGTTAAGGCCACAGAACGAGCTGAAAATACAATTCTCTCGGTGCAGATCGATGATATGCGTTTGAAGCGAGAGGAGTCGAAGCTCATGAGGGAAAAAGTTGGCGCGCATTATCGCAAATACAGGGAAGAGCAGGGCAATGATCCCGACTTTGAGGAGCCGGAAAAAGAGCAGGAAGACCCAAAAGTGAAGTGGTTAGAAGATGTTAATGAAGATCCCTATATCAGGGAGGCTGTTAATGTCATAGGAGATATTATTCAGTTTTCAAAGAAGTAGAACTTCGCGGAAGCCCCTCTCTTTATCGTCATTTGAGCAAACTGTGCTCGAAAAAAATGTTCTTGAAAAAGGGAGGGAAAGGTGCTAAAAATGCCAATTTGTGAATGGTCATTCATTGGTTTTCTCTCGCTAATTGACTGTTCAGCCGAGCTATTTAGGTAATCGAAAGGGTTGTAAAAGTATGGATCTCGCAGAAGGCTTCAGGAACCACAGGGAAAAAATAGTTGATAAATGGGTGGAATATACTTTGTCGACCTATATCTCGTCAGGGTTCTTTATTAAGGAACATGATCAATTTGCTAATCCTGTTGGTGGAAATATCAGACAGGCCTTGGGGCAGCTTTTCCTCCTCATCTCCAAAGGGGCTGATGCCAAAGAATTTGTTCCTCATCTTGAACAGATAATAAGCATTCGAGCAGTACAGCAATTTTCTCCGTCCCAGGCCGTCTCACCATTAAATGCCGTTAAGCACATTACCCGGGATGTATTCGCCGCCGATAAAGAGCGGAAGCATTTGGTGGCCGAATTATACGATTTTGAATTCGCAGTGGATTTGGCGATGCTCACGGCTTTCGATATTTATATGCAGTTTCGGGAACGGTTGTACCAGGTGCGGATCGAAGAGATTAAGTCAGGAAGTCACATATTAACAGATAGCAAGTGTCCATCGAACCTGCTGACTGACAAAAAAGTTTTATTATAGGTTAATGGTATTTAACTGGTTTCCGTGGAGTTGGCTGGGGATTAATTTCAGCTGCATGGTCTCCAAAACAGTTCAACAGAAGCGAGGTAAGAAATGAAGTACGCCTTCTCATTCCTGGCAGTCATAGCGTTGGTACTGATTGCCGGGCTCGGATCTCAGATACCGGGGATGCCTTATTTATTTGGTGTCGCCCTGCCGTATCTGGCCATAATGATCTTCCTTGGTGGTTGTGTCTACCGGGTGGTGCAGTGGGGAAAATCTCCCGTACCATTTTCGATCCAGACTACCTGCGGACAAGGGAAATCATTGGATTTTATCAAGCATAACAAGCTTGAGGCCCCGAACACGACCGCCGAGGTTGTGGCAAGAATGTTTCTTGAGGTGGTAACTTTTAGATCACTCTTTAGAAATACCAAGTCGGAAATACATGACGGCCCCAAAATCACTTATGAATCCTCCAAGTGGTTGTGGATATTTGCCCTCATTTTCCACTATTCTTTTCTGGTGATTGTGGTGAGGCATATGCGTCTATTCCTCGATCCAGTGCCAGTATGGATAGGTTGGCTTGAATTCGGTGACGGACTCTTTCAAGTAGGTGCGCCTAATTGGTACATGACTGATATTGGACTGTTGTTAGGGTGTGTGTTGCTCTTTTCCAGAAGACTCATCACTCGTCATGTGCGTTTTATCTCACTGATGAACGATTATTTTCCGCTGGTGCTCATCTTCTCTATTGCTCTGACCGGCATCCTGATGCGTTATTTCCTGCGCACTGATATCGACATCGTCAATATCAAACAACTGGCCGTTGGACTGGTTACTTTCTCGCCAACAATTGGTGCCGAGATTGGCGCGATCTTCTACATTCACCTTTTCCTCGTCTGTGCATTGCTGGCATACTTCCCGTTCAGCAAGCTGATGCATTTTGCCGGGGTTTTCATGAGCCCAACCAGGAATATGAAAAATGACAGTCGGGCGAAACGTCATATTAATCCCTGGAATCCGAGAATCCTTCCCCATTCCTATGCAGGCTATGAGGATGAGTTCCGTGAGTTTATGGTAGATGCTGGCATTCCGGTTGAAAAGGAACTGGCTCCTAAAAAGGATGAAGAATAAGAATATTGACCCAAAACTAGCTTAAGAGGATGAGATAACGATGTCAGTTCCAAAATTAGAACAATTATCGAAAAGCGTAGTGCAGGGACCATCCTTGGCGACAGGAGCAATACCTACCACGGATTGGATGGATATCCCGGTTGTTTTCAAATCGGGAAATTATGCTTACCCTGCCAAGGCAGAAAAGGTTGCCTATCTTGACAGCCAATCTGGTCTCCATTTTCCCAACTCCCGAGAGTGGTCTCCGGAAGATGATGATTGGAAACTGCCTGAAAATTGGCAAGAGATTATTCTGAAAGGCCTGAAAGAGCGTCTTGAAAAATTTCGTTCCCTGAAAATTTTCATGGATTGCTGTGTTCGCTGTGGGGCCTGTGCAGATAAATGTCATTTCTTTCTTGGTACCGGTGATCCTAAAAATATGCCGGTATTGCGTGCTGAGTTGCTCAGATCGGTTTATCGCAATGATTTTACTCTGGCCGGTAAAATCCTTGGCAAGATGGCTGGGGCCCGTGAGATGACGGTCGGTGTTTTGAAAGAGTGGTTTATGTACTCTTATCAGTGTACCGAATGTCGTAGATGCTCGGTTTTTTGCCCGTATGGAATTGATACGGCTGAAGTAACCATGATGCTCCGTGAATTGCTGCATCTGGTAGGTGTGGGGATCAACTGGATTCTGGAACCAGCTTCCAATTCCAACCGTACCGGTAACCATATGGGCCTTCAACCCCATACCTTCAAAGATAACGTTGAGTTTCTGGTGGATGATGTCGAGAACCTGACTGGAGTCAGGCCAAACATCAGCTTTAACCGTAAAGGTGCGGAAGTTTTGTTTATCACCCCGTCGGCCGACGTTTTTGCCGAGCCAGGGCTGTACACCGCAATGGGCTACCTTACTCTCTTTGAAGCAATTGGTTTAGACTACACCTGGTCAACCTATGCCTCAGAGGGTGGAAACTTTGGTCTCTTTACCAACAATGAGACCATGAAGAAGCTCAATGCCAAGATGTATGCGGAAGCAAAAAGATTGGGAGTAAAATATATCATTGGTGGCGAGTGTGGTCATATGTGGCGTGTCGTTCACCAGTATATGGATACCATGAATGGTCCCGCAGACTTCTTGGAAAAACCGGTGTCATCTATTACTGGCACTGTTTTTGAGAACGCTGCATCCACAAAAATGGTTCACATCAGTGAGTTTACCGCCGATCTTATTAAGCATGGAAAGCTGAAGTTCGATAAGAGTCGTAATAGTCATGTCAAAGCGACCTACCATGATTCCTGTAATACTGCCAGGGCGATGGGGCTTCTGGATGAACCTCGTTACATCCTGGATCATGTCGTCGACTGGGTTGAAATGCCGGAGAACACCATTCGTGAGCAGACTTTCTGCTGTGGTTCGGGAACCGGGCTCAATACCGATGAGATTATGGAACTGAGAATGCGTTCAGGATTGCCGCGTGCCAATGCGGTAAAGTATGTCAAAGAGAAGCACGATGTGAATATGCTGGCGTGTGTATGTGCAATCGACAGGGCTACACTGACTTCCCTGATGAACTACTGGAATCCCGGTGTTGATGTCTGTGGGGTCACAGAACTTGTTGCCAATGCGCTTGTTCTAGAGGGCGAAAATCGCGGTGAGCTTGATGAAGGCCTCCGTACGATGCTTTAGGATATCCTGAACTGAACAGAGGAGTAAATGTGATGTATAACAAAAGATTTATAATTCCAGGACTGGCCATATTTGTCCTGTTTGTAACTTTTCCGCTCTGGTTCAATGCGTTCTCTTCGGCAGCAAGTACGGTGCCAAAGCCAGAACTGCCACCGGGTGGAGAGAAGCAGTGTGTCGCACCTATTGCTGAGATGCGCGCCAGTCATATGGTTATGCTTAACGAATGGCGTGATGACGTTCTACGTAATGGTGATCGTGTTGCGGTTACGGTTGACGGTAAGGAATATCGAAAAGGTTTACAGATGGCTTGTATGCAATGCCACTCAAACAAAGAGAAATTTTGTGACTCCTGTCATGAATATGCATCTGTCAAACCCTACTGCTGGGATTGTCACTTGACTCCGACCTTAGCGGTGGAAAAGAAGGAGACACACTAATGGATAAGCAAAGAAGGAAATTTTTAAAGATTGCCGGCGCAACCGCGCTGGCCGGCATGAGTGCTCCGGTGGTGGTCCAATTGACCTCATCACCAGCTTTTGCTTCATCGGAAGGGCATCAAGAGACTGCTGCTCACGCCGTTCCCGCTGACGCTCATAAAACCGAAGGTCATGGTGGAGAAGTGGAGCCGTCCGGTGTACGTCTTGGCATGCTCATTGATATGCGCAAGCTGTACGGTCATCCCGAGCTTCTTAAAAAAGTGGCAAGAGCGTGTATCCGTGCGCATAACATTCCCGAGATTGAAGGTCCTAAAAGTGAAATCAAATGGATCTGGGATGCTCCTTTTGAGAATGTTTTCGTCGAGCACTCGTCTTATCATGAGTCGAAGACAACCAAGGACAATAACTTCCTGGTGCTGTGTAATCACTGTGATGAGCCGCCTTGTGTTCGGGTTTGCCCGACCAAAGCTACCTTCAGGGCAGAGAATGGTATTGTCGCTATGGATTTTCATCGCTGTATCGGTTGCCGATTCTGTATGATGGGGTGTCCGTATGGAGCCAGAAGCTTCAACTGGATGGATCCGCGGCCATATATTAAAGAATATAATCCAGATTTTCCAACGCGTATGCGTGGTGTTGTCGAGAAGTGTAATTTCTGTGGCGAACGACTCGCTCTCGGGCAGGAACCCGCATGTGTTGAGGCTGTCAAGGAAATCGGGGCGATCGTTTTTGGAGATCTGAATGACCCCAAATCCGAGATACGCCAGATTCTTGATCAGGAACATACCATCCAAAGGAAACCATCCCTTGGGACGAAACCGTCAGTCTTTTACATAGTGTGAGGGAGTCATGATTGAAAAAGCGTTAAAGGGCAACTCTAACTACTGGATGTGGCTGGCATTTTTAACTGCATTCATCGCAGTCGGAGCGATCTGTTATCTCAGACAGTTTATCTTCGGCATGTACTTGACAGGTATGGGGCGTGACCTGTCATGGGGACTGTATATCTCGCAGTTTACTTTTCTGGTTGGTGTAGCCGCCGGAGGGTTAATGCTGGTACTTCCCTATTATGTTCATAACTATAAAGCGTTTGGTAGAATTACAATTCTAGGCGAATTCCTGGCAATTGCTGCACTGATCATGTGTCTCATGTTCATTATGGCTGATATTGGTCAGCCGTTGCGTGGATTGAATATGATTTTGCATCCGACCCCCAATTCCATGCTTTTCTGGGATATGGTGGTTCTGCTCGGTTATCTTTCGCTGAACGTTATTTGTGGCTGGGTTATTCTCACTGCGGAACGTAAACAAGTCAAGCCACCGAAATGGGTCTACATCTTTGTTTATGTTTCTATTCCGTTTGCAGTTTCAATCCATACTGTAACTGCTATGCTTTACTGTGGTTTGCCGGGCCGGCATTTCTGGCTGAGCGCAATCACCGCACCTCGTTTTCTTGCGTCAGCGTTTGCGGCAGGGCCAGCTCTTATTGTCATAGCTTGTCTTATTATGAAGCGGATTGCCCATTTTGATGCAGGGAAAGAGGCTATAAATAAGCTGACGACTATCATTATGTACGCAGCCTTAATCAATGCATTCTTTGTTTGCCTTGAATTTTTTGTTGGTTACTACTCAAATATTCCAGGACATATTCATTCTCTTCAGTATTTGTTCTTTGGTATTGAGCATAATGGCCATGTGTATAATAATCTGGTCCCCTTCATGTGGTCTTCTGTTGTGCTTTGTTTTGGTGGACTCGGTATATTTGCTTATTTGAAAATAGCTAAGATATCCAGTGATCTGCTGGTAGGGATTGGATGTGCGGCAATCTTTATTGCCTTATGGCTTGATAAAGGATTAGGTTTTGTTATGGGTGGCTTGGCTATTACTCCACTGGATAACATTGTCGAATATTATCCAACAGCCAATGAAATAGGCATTACGCTAGGCATATGGGCTACTGGCTGTTTGCTGGTGACCGTACTGTACAAAATTGCAGTGAGTGTAGAACATGAAGTAGAAGCGTAGTTTTTACTTTTACCTCTAAGATAAGAAGAGCCCCCGACTTGTCGGGGGCTTTTTTTTTTGTTAAGAAGGTACAGATAGAGAGATATAGTTTTTTATTGCTCGAGTTGATATCTGAGGATTTCATTTGAAAAAAAAACGGGTTCTCATTGTTTTTTATTCCTTCACACAGCAAACGAGATTATTGCTGAAGAAATTTGTCGAGGGACTTGAAGGCGAAGGGGTGGAAGTGGCTCTTGAAAGACTGGAGCCAGTTGATCCGTATCCTTTTCCTTTCAAAACAAATTTTGATCTTGCACAAGCGATGGTCAGGACCTTTTTCCGTCAAAGAACGAAGATTCATCCGGTGAACAGCAACTGTTTTAACGGTTGGGACTGTATTGTGCTCGCCGGGCCAACATGGTCCTATCACCCCAGTGGGCCAATGCTCGATTTTCTCGATAAATACGGCGGGGAGGTATGTGCAGGGAAAAAGGTCATTCCTTTTATCTCTTGTCGATCATATTGGCGCCTGCATTACTGGACGGTTCGACACCGTTTGAAAAAATATAATGCTAAGGCCACCGAACCTATAGTCTTTGTCCATCCGATCAGGGAGCCCTGGCGATTTATCGGACTGGTACTGCAACTGAGAGGGAAAATGATCCGAAAAGAAAAATCCTGGTTCAGGAAATTTTATCCAGGGTATGGCCACAGTAAAGAGCAGGGAGTGATGGCTCTGGAACAAGGCAGGAAGGTAGCCCGAAGCCTGCTCAGTGAGCAATGAGATAAGCGTAAGAAAAGAGAGTTATGGCCACTGTCCGCTAAGGTAGAGGTGGAAAAAATAAAGAATGTTTTCTGAATAGAAAGTATAAACAAGGGCAGAAATAGAAAGAAAAGGCCCGAAGGGAATACGGGTTCGGCCACCTTTTTTCTGGTAAAACATGGCGATGATGCCGACGATTGAGCCGCTGAAAGAACTTGCAAAGATAACGAAAGGTAAAGCCTGCCAACCTAGCCAGGCACCAATCATGGCCAGCAGTTTAATATCCCCCCCACCCATGCCGTCGATCTTTCGCAGAAAAAAGTACAAAATGGCTACTGCATAGAGCACCCCGCCGCCGAGCAGGAGGCCAATGAGTGAATCCTGCCAGCTGACGGTGGGGCTTATGAATGAAAAGAGTAAACCGAGCACAATGCCCGGAAGACTAATCACATCGGGGATTATTTGGTGATGGATATCTATAACTATGATAACCAAAAGAGCGGCGCTGAACAAAAAATATCCCGCAGTGGCAATAGATAATTGGAATGTATACATGAGGGCCGCTGCCAGAAGAGCCATGGTCAGTTCAACAAGCGGATACTGAAGTGAGATATGCACTTGGCAGTGGCTGCATTTGCCCCGAAGGAAGATGTAACTGAAGATTGGGATATTCTCGTACCAGTGAAGAGCCGCAGAGCATTTAGGGCAGTGCGAGGCCGGAAAAACTATCGACTGGTCGGGATCCGGCAAGCGTAGAATAACAACATTTAAAAAACTGCCAACGAGAGCACCGAAAATAGCGGAGACAACAATCAGGGCAGGAATAAGGGCGGGATCTGTAAGCATGACTCAAAAAATGTTTGATTGGTTCAAGAACCGTTTATTGTAAAAAACTAAAACTCTATCACCTAACTATGTCACAATACCAGGAAAAAGCAACTGTTACTCGTGTCGAACAATTTTCTGAAAAAAACTATCGTTTGACGGTTGATTGTCCACAAATTGCGAGGTCTGCTCGTTCTGGACAATTCGTCATGATCCGGACAGGAGTTGGCCATGATCCGCTTCTGCGACGGCCGTTTTCTCTGCATCAGACCAGTGATGATGGCCTGCTTCAGATTTATTTTAAGGTGGTTGGCAGGGGGACTGATATTCTTGCCCATTGTAAGCCGGGGGATATGTTATCGGTTTTCGGGCCACTTGGTCGAGGATATCGCCTTGATGCGATGTCACCGTCTGTGATTATTGGTGGTGGGCTGGGCATTGCTCCTCTCTTATTTCTCGTGAAAGAAAATTGCCGCCTCAAAACAGATTGCAGCAATGATGTGATCATCCTGGGGGCGCGGGAGAAAATTGAAATTGAGCCTTTGCTGGAAGATTTCCAACAGTTTGGCCTCAGCATTCTTACTGCAACCGATGATGGTTCCTTGGGCCATCATGGTTTTGTCATCGAGGTACTTGAATCCATGCAATTACCGGTCGGCTGTAAAGTGTATAGTTGTGGTCCTGAACCGATGATGGCAGGAATTGGTGCCTTCTGCCAATCCTTAGGTATTGCCTGTCAGGTTTCTGTCGAAAGTGTTATGGCCTGCGGCATGGGGGCCTGTCTTGGTTGTAGTAGACCGGCCAAAGACGGAAATTACACCCACGTCTGTCTCAATGGTCCGGTATATAATGCGGAGGATTTGATATGGAAGGTTTGAGTACGAAGAAAGATCAATTGCCTGACCTTCGCGTCAATATAGGATCTCTTGAACTGGCCAATCCGGTGATGACTGCATCTGGCACTTTTGGATATGCCAGAGAATTTGAGAATCTTATGGACCTGCATAGCTTGGGGGCGGTGATTGTCAAAGGGATTTCTTTGCATCCCCGACCTGGCAACCCACCGACCCGCATCGTTGAAACGTCCTGTGGCATGTTAAATGCTATCGGCTTACAAAATGTCGGGGTTGACCGGTTTATTTCCGAGAAAATGAAATATCTTGCCGGATTGAAGATTCCCGTCATTGTCAATATTCTAGGCGATTCTCTGGCAGAATATGAAGAGATCACCGAAAGATTGGCAGGCGTGCCAGGAGTTGCCGGCATTGAGGTCAATATTTCCTGCCCGAATGTGAAAAAAGGTGGGGTGGCCTTTGGAACTGATCCGGCAATGGCGGCGACGGTGACGTCTGCGGTTAAGAAGAAGGCAGATGTTCCGGTCATGGTAAAGCTGTCACCCAATGTTTCTGACATTACCGTTATCGCCAAAGCTGTTGAAGATGGGGGAGCTGATTCAGTCTCTCTTATCAATACACTTATTGGTATGGCAATTGATCTGAAAACAAAACGACCTGTCCTGGCAAATATTATTGGTGGTCTTTCCGGGCCGGCAATAAAACCAGTGGCCTTGCGCATGGTCTATGAGGTTGCAAGAGTGGTCTCTGTTCCGGTCATCGGCATAGGGGGGATCGCCACGGCAGAAGATGCCTTGGAATTTATGCTTGCCGGGGCAACCGCGGTACAGATAGGCACAGCAAATTTTGTTAATCCAAGGGCCAGTGAAGAGGTTGTCGAAGGGATTGGCGCTTATGCGGTGGCCGAAAAATTGTCATCTATCCGTACTATTATTGGCGGACTTCAGATGACTTCAACAAAAAAATAGAAAGAACAATCCGAAGTCACTCAATACTCCAGTGGAACAATTATGATAGAAATCCAGCCCATCTCAAATATCGACGCAGCGATTGAAGTCCCAGGCTCAAAAAGCCTTACCCAGAGAGCGCTTATCGCCGCATCACTGGCAAATGGTACAAGTAAGCTTTTCGGCCCACTTGAAAGCGAGGATACCACTTATTCCTCTAATGCCCTTATGCAAATGGGGATTTGCATGGACAAAGGCAATGAGTGGCTCATACATGGTAAATGTGGTTTGATTCAGCCATCTAATGAGCCGATATTTCTCGGCAATAACGGCACTGCCACAAGGTTTTTGACCTCTGTCGCTTCGCTTGGTAACTCAAAGTACATAATCGATGGTGATCCCCGAATGCATCTGCGGCCCATCGGGCCCTTGATGAGTGCCTTGAAGGGCTGGGGTGTGGATATTACTGCTATCAAGGGAACCAATTGTCCTCCTCTTGCCATCAATGGTCAAGGTATTGCTGGTGGCACCACCATTTTGCCGGAAGGCAAAAGCAGCCAATATCTTTCTTCTCTTTTGCTGGTAGCACCCTATGCCCGCACGCCTGCGGTATTGAAAGTAGAAGGGGAAGTACTTTCCAAACCCTATGTAGCCATGACGCTTTCGGTGATGGATGCCTTTGGGATAGCGGTCGAGTGCACACCTGACTTCAGCTCTTTTTTCGTGCCGCAAGGCTGCTATCGGGCAAGAGAATATCAAATTGAAGGGGATGCCTCGAATGCCTCCTATTTTTGGGCAGCAGCTGCTGTTACAGGTGGTCGGGTGACGGTAACAAATGTCCCTGTTCCATCCCTTCAGGGCGACGCTATGCTGGTACCCCTGCTGGGACGTATGGGTTGTGAGATTACTCGATCCGGAAACGGAATCACTTTGCAGGGAACCAACAGATTAGAAGGAATACGAGTGGATATGGGCGATATGCCTGATGTCGTCCCGACACTGGCCGTTGTGGCTGCCTTTGCTCAGGGCCAAACGATAATTGAAAATATTGCCCATCTTCGCATAAAAGAGTGCGACCGACTCTCTGCTGTTGTCACTGAACTGACGAAACTCGGGGTGAACGTTGAAGAAAAGGAAGATGCCATGATTATTCATGGGGAAGGAGGCGTAGGTCTTAAAGGTGCGCAGATTGAGACCTATGAAGATCACCGAATGGCGATGAGTCTCGCCGTTGCAGGGCTCAGGATTCCCGGTGTTCAAATAATGGGTGAAGAGTGTGTTGCCAAATCCTTTCCCGATTTCTGGCAGAGATTTGCTCTTCTTGCACCAAGATAGGTAAAGGCTATGGGATTTCGGGGTAACCTCTTTTTACCAGAAAAAAGAGCCTGCCATCTTCTTTCATGTGGTTGGCGGCAACCTCGGCATAGTTACCATGGCCCCAGAAAACATCAACCCGGCCTGTGCCTTTGATGGCAGCTCCTGAGTCTTGAGGAAAGACAAACCGATTAAGTGGAGTCCAACCGGTAATTGCCCCATCTGGAGCCACTACTGGTCTGCGTGAGGTCAAGTAGCCAATAGTTCCACCGGGCAGGGAAGATGTATCCATGGCTATCGATCGGCCGGGGGTTAGCGGTTCACCGCTGCTGCCCTTGGGCGAAAGAGTATCGCCCCAGGTAAAAAAGATGAAGCGTGGATTGTGTTGTAGTATGCGTTGTTGCTGTTTCGGGTGGTCCTGCAGATATGTTCTTATGGCGGGGATATTCACCTCCTCCAAAGTCATGATATTTTCGTCAACCAGCAATTTGCCAATACTGTTGTACTCCAGGCCATTAGAGCCGGCAAAACGGACTGAGCGAATCGACTTGTCCGGCAGCTGAATCCTCCCCGATCCCTGAACATGGAGAAGATAAGCATCGAAAGGGTCAGCCAGGAATACCAGCTCCTCTCCCTGTAACAGGTCGTTGTTCTCGATTTCTGCACGGGTCCAGTATGTAACGAACTCGTTATTTTTGTTGTACCTGCCTGCCTTCTGTTTGCCGTTACTGTCTCGGCGTACAACGAGCGATTGAGGCGTTTTGTAGAGAGGAGTAAGAAAGGGAGGTTCTTTAGTCAGACTGCCGCGAAAGATCGGTTCATAATAGCCGGTGACCAGCATATGGCGACCACGCTGCTTTGCTCGTCCTCCGGCCTGGTAGATAAGGTAATTCTCATGCAGGAATCTATTCAGCTCTTCCTCGTCTGGCGATTGCTGTAGTTTTGCCAGGAGATCCTGCACCGAAAGAAGGAGCCAGCGAATATCATAGGTATCCGTGTCAAAGATAATTTTTTGGGAGGGATTCTGTTTTTCTAAATAGGCTGCCTGGTGTTGTGCGGCTTCGATTAACGATTCGATATCAAAATCATCGGAAAAACGAGGAACGTCTCCTTTTTCTAGGCGGTGCAAAGGTTGATAGGTATCTCTTGTTATCAGTAGTGAGAGTCCTGCAACCGTCAGAATTGCAAGAAAGAGAGAAAATAGTGCGAGGGGAGCAACGCGGAGTGCCATTTTTTCTTCTATTACTTCTTGAATGCTTCGGCCATTTCACTCACTGCCATGGCGTATTTGTCGCTGTGATTGTATTCGGTAATGGCTTGAAAATTGGGATAACCGGCGACATAGCGCATTCCGCCACCTTCCTGTGGAGATTGTTCCAGTCCTATGATAACAAGTTTTCCCCTCTGAGGAGGACGCTGAAGAGTGAGCTTTTGTGCGTCGGCGACCACCCGCCAGTCAAGCAAGTTTTTCCGACCTTCCTGGTAAGCATCCACGAGCAGTTTTGAATTGAGACTCTTGCCGATATCTGCAAACACAGGAGCATGGAGCGCCCAGCCATAACTTTTGAGGTAGTGAGCGATGGAAGCGAATATATCCTCCATGGAGTTGATGAGATCACGACGATTGTCGCCATCAAAATCCACTCCATATTCGTTATAACTTGAAGGCATAAACTGAGCCTGACCAAAAGCCCCGGCATACGACCCATTTACCGTGAGAGGATCCATGTCATTGTCTCGACACAGGATAAGAAAATTGATGAGCTCTTTGCGGAAAAAATCAGATCTGCGTGGATACTTATCAAAAAGGGTATTGAGTGTCCTAAAAAGGTTAAATCCCCCCTGATTGAAGCCAAATCTGGACTCGATTCCCCAGATGGCAACCACATACTCTCTATCAACGCCAAACTCTGCCTCTATCCGATCAAACAACTGGTGATATTGCACAAGGCTCTCTTTACCCTTGGCAATCACTGACGGTGTGATAAAGAGAGGCCAATACTCATAATAGGGTTTGGCTTCCCATTGCTTGTCCATCAGTTCAAGTACTTTCCGATCAACCTCTAACCCTTTAAAGAGTTGTTGTAATTTTTCTTTGGTAAAATGATATTGTTCCTCTAGTTCCTTGAAAAAGAGCTGATAGTGCTCACTCGAGATATCAATGGGTTGATTGTCGACAACGAGATCAGCAGCTTTTGGAGCCTCATCGGCATAACAGTTGCCAACTATCAGGATAGTCAACAGGATTCCCAGAAGAGCAGCGCAAGTGCGAAAATATTTGGAGTGCAAGTTAGTGATGGTCATTCCTTTATTGTCGGTTGACGAAAAAATACCGCACCATTGTCAGCGGTAAAGAGAGAGGAACATTTCAAGAAACTTTTCGAGTTGATCTGGTGGAAGAGTATTGATCCCTGCCGCAGCTTTTCTGCCTCCACCGGACGGGAAATGTTTACAGAGGACATCGGCATCACGCTGGTCATCGAGTGGCGCACGGACACTGATTCTCAAGGTGTTGTCACTATTTTCTGAGATCACCGCATGGGCGGCATTCGTTTGTTCTCTCGCCCGCATATTTGAGAATACGCCGGTAACCCTTCGTGCCCATGCAGCATTGGGCAGAGTATAGACTCTGTTTTTTCCGGGAGTTTTTAGCTCTTCTATTTGCATAACCATGTCAAGATCTTCTTTATAGCCTAACCGTAAAGAAGCAAGTTCTGTTGAATTCTCTATGAACACAAAAGGGTTGTCGTAGGGTGCAATAGCTGCATAAAGTTCACGGGGATGATAGTGCAGATCCTCGATGGTTTCACCGTAGCCGTTATAATTAAACAGTTCCCCTAATTCCTGCAATTGACAGGTCTGGTCTGCTGTCAGACCGTGGCTTTTGGCGAGCTGGGTTGCCGACTGGTGTAAATTGTCGCCAAATGCCCCACAAACGGCCCAAGGCCAATATTTACCATCAAGAGTGGAATTGACAATCAATGAGGTACAGGTATCAGATGATGGATTGATGAACGTTTGTAAGGATGGGGACTCCGGTATAGTACCGGCAAAATGGTGATCAAAGTAGACAATTGAATTTTGCTGTTTCAGCAGTTGGAGGAGCGAGGCACGGTTGCTGTCAAGAGAGATGTCGAAAACCGTTAGATTACTGCTTTTCTGGTCTTCAACGAGGGAGAGTAACCGGATATCTCTTTTAACGCCGGTTATTAACTGCGCGTCAGGTTCTGGGGTTTTCAGACGATACTGGTGCAGGGCAAAGATGCCATCCGCATCGCCATTAAAAATATCATAGTGCATAGGAGATCTCTTTTTTTGCTACATGCAAATAGTTGAATTTAAAGGCCCACTCCCAATGGAAAACCAATATTGGCGAGATTGAATGTCACAAGGTACGTGGTATCCACCGGGGTGTGCCGTGTTTCAAGTCTTATCGACCAACAGGCTGCCGTATATGTCAGGGAGCCTCTGGCTTCCTCCGTTTGGTCATGCGAGATAGAGTGTTTAAGCTCTCCTCCTACGCTCCAGCCATTCATTATATTGAGGAGAAACTTGCCATTAATTTGATTGATATCGTCGGTATCGTTGAAGCTGTAATCAATAGTGACGCTATCGCCTCTGCTATTGCTATAAGCACCTTCAAGGAGGTGGCGATTAAATTTGCTGTCATAGACGTCAAAAGAATTTTTATAAGAAATTGAGCTTCTACTTAACGGCATCCATTTTAATTCTGAATAAAGATCGGAGAAGGGATGGTTAGAGATCTCTGCATTCAAATCATATGCTTGTTCTAGTTTTAGTTCCAAAAAATTATTGAGATTATCACTAGTTTCCTCGTTGCCCAGGAATTTATTTAAATAGTTATCAATACCGTAGGTTATGACGTTTACAGAGTTTATAGAATCCTCAGCATCAAATTGAGGGAGGTCGTTCTGGTTAATATTTGGGATGTAGCCATACTTGACATATGGTCGCACCTGATGGGTATAGCTCCAATCATTAGCTGAATCAGAAAAATAGTCTTTTTGAAGAGTGGTCGCAACATCGATTCCAAACTCAGGATAGAATCGGTTTTGGGTATCTTTATGATCCCATTCGCTGTCTCCATAGGTCTCTACTACATAGAAGGTGTCTCGGAGGCCGAGCTCGGTCCTCGACTCCAGATATGGCCCGAGGGGTATGGGGCTGGATAGTGATGGATTGAAATCAAATCGGTGCCCGCCTATACCATCTTCCCGCCAGTAGTCGACATAATTTGTATTCCAGCCAAAGGTTAAATTGGTTTCCTTAACAGGAATAACGCCAGAAAAATCAATGCTGGGCAATTGCATCAGAGGTGTGTTTGTGCTGCTTGCGTTGGTATCTGCGTCATCGATCGCCAGCAGGTTTACCTGGAGCCACATACCATCCCAGTTGCGAAGAGTGTTGAAGGTGTTCTCACGTTCGGTAATCGATTGGGCCTGAAAGCCCCGACCGAAAACATCCAGGTAACGGTCCTGGGTTTTTGAAAATCCGGTAACGCCGTTGTCAAATTCATCCAGGTAATCCTGGTCGGAGACGATATCAATATCGAGGCGGGTTTGCCAGTCAGCAATAGAATGATCGGCTTTTCCTCTGAGCCAGTATCTGTTGTTATTATCGTGGGTATAGCCGGTATTGCTGTAGTAGTCATTCTCAGAGGAATCTGAGAGTTTGTCATCAAGGTAATTTGCGGTAAAGACCCCTTTGTCGTGTTGACTGGCGACATAGCGAAATTCGGCCCCGGGCATAAATCCACGATTGGTCAGGTATTTTGGGTAGAAAGTTACATCGGCAGAGTCGGAAATGTTGAGGAAAAATGGGAGATTATATCCCATTCCGTTGTTGTCTGAGAAAGAAACTTCCGGCAGGAGAAAACCAGTATGGCGGGTGGTTGAGACCGGAACAATAAGGTAAGGGGTATAAAAAATGGGTACATTTCTGATGTTGAATTTGGCATGCTTCAGGACCGCATAGCCCTCCTGCCGGACATCTGTCTCTGAGCTTGAAAAACTCCACGGAGGAGTTTCATTTTTCTCAAGCTTGCAGGTAATTGCCCAGCCGTCAACAATCTTATACGTATCAACACCGGTTTTTTCAATCGTTTTTCCTTCGAGATGGAGGGACTTTTGATTGCGGGTTAATGTGGCATTTGAAAATTTTCCGGTTTCGTCCACAAGATTTAAAACACCTTCCTTGGCAAAAAGCTGATTGTCTTTGGTGGAAATGTAAACATTTCCTTTGGCTTTGATGAGCTCTAAATCTACATCATAGGCGATCCAGTCGGCTTTTATGGTCATGGTGGTTTGGAATTCCGCCGCAGCCGCACGATCAATATCATTGGCAACCAATTCAGCTTCATTGGCCTTTTCTTCGAGGAGTTCCGCCCAACTGGAACGTTTAAGCTCGGCTTTTGTCTTTTTCGGCGGCAGTTTTTCTTGTTTGGTCAGAACAACATTGCCCTGGGCAATGATGCTATTGGGATTCTCAAAGCGGACGATCTTGTCAGCAGAAATATTCCATTCTTCAGTAGCGGCTTTTTCTGCGTGGGCCTGACAGATAAATCCCCACGAGAAAAGGAAGGGGCATAAAGCTAGGAAAAAATGAAAATGGGTAATACGTAACAAGCGTAAGAACACAGTAAACTCCCTTCGAGAGATCGTTGGTAGCATCGTAATAAGCTTTTCTATTTATAAAGAAAAGAGTAAAATGCACGGTATTGCAGTAATTATTGCATTCCTGTCAGGTAAAGAGAGAGCAATTATACATTTGGCTGTTGTCAAGGTTCGAAATGTACGATTCAGAGAGAACACTGTCAAGTTTAAAGTCAAGTGCTCATTACTGCAATGTGAGAATATCTATCTCATATGATTGGAAAAATGATCCTTTGATAAGATATCTTTACAGATATTGACATAAATGAAAAAGATGCGAGAAAATTCATTTTTCTCAGGCAGTAACTTCAAATATCATTTGTGTTTCATTGAATTTGAAAGTACTAGTGTGTCGGGGATAGTTTTTATCTGAATGCAAAAGGGGTTATCAGATATTTGCCAGGTCTCGTGAGGGTCTGTATAAGAGTTAGGTGTCGGATACTTGAGACCACTTCCTAAAAAAATTGAAGGTTTAAATTGAGCAAAGACAATCAGTTACAGCAAGACAAGAAAGTGCAGATATTACATGATTTAACGGCAATACCTGCCACTGCATAACTGCTGACTGAAACGCTCTTGCTGAATTTATACCGGTGAGAATAAAAGCAAGAATACGATGATTGTTGCGATGCAGGGAGTATTTTTCCTGTATCGTCAACGACTATATCAACAAGATGGCTGGATGTTGTTCACTGTTTGTGGGCAAATTTGGCAAAAAGGACAGAATATGGCTGTAAAGAAAAATGACGAAAATGAAAAGCATACAGTTCAAATAAAGGCGACTACCGGGGCATGGTGGAAGAGTACGAACACAAGTTCTGAGCCACCGGAAACATCCGATGCTTCTGAAGCAAAAACAGAGGTGGCAACGGTAGAAAAAAAAGCAGAGAAAGCTGCCCCTCGAAAGAGAGTTAGAAAAAAACCGACAGTAACGGTCAGCACCGAAACTGCGGTAACTGCAGATGGTGAAGATGGTGTGGAACCCAAAAAGAGTACACCTGCCAGGAAACCAGCACGAAAACGTCCGGCAAGAAAACCTAAAGAAGACAGCGATAAGAAGACGCCGAGTAAAGCCACAACTGACGAGGCTGACGAGGTTGAAGTCGTTCCTGAAGTTACTGTTACTACGTCTCCAGTCGACGAACTTCCGACTGTGGCAAAAGAAGCTCCGAAACGATCCAGGGGGCGCAGGGGAAGAGGGGCAGCAAAAAAGCCAGTCGTTGTTGACGATACTGTTGTCGACGCAAAAGAGACCGGGGAAGACGCTGTACCTGCTACAGTGGCTCTAGAAAGTGCTGAGACACTAGACGCCGAGCCAGAACAGGATGAGCTTGTCGCTGCTGATATTGATGAAGAAATAGAAGAGCTGGTTGATGGATCAGAGCCGCAAGTTGCCAAACAAAAATCTACCAGAGTTGCGGAGTCGAGGGAAGAGAGTAAGAAGGTCTGTAAGCTGCTTATTAATGCGGAAGAACCGGAGGAATGTCGATTAGCATTGCTTGAAGATGGGCGGCTGGAATCCATCCATGTTTCAACGATCTCCAGAACACAGACGAAAAGCAATATTTACAAGGCTCGCATCGTTGCTATCGAACCGAGCCTGCAGGCAGCATTTGTTGATTACGGCACAGAGAAAAACGGCTTTTTACCTTTTAGTGAGATCCATCCCGAATATTATAAGCAGGATCTCTCTGCAGAAATTCGCCAGCAGGTCGAAAATAATCAATGGAAAAAAATCAACATCACTGATGTCCTTGAAAGAGGACAGGAGATCCTTGCTCAGGTAGTCAAAGAAGAGGTTGGCAAAAAAGGTGCAAACATGACCACCTTTTTGTCGATTCCAGGGCGGTGTGTTGTTTTGATGCCTGGATCGGATTCCGCAGGAATTTCCAGAAAAATTTCAGGCGAACAGCGTCGATCCCAACTCAGGGAAACTATGCTCTCCATGGACTTACCCGAGGGGATTGGTTGGATCGTTCGCACCGCCAGTAATGATATAACCCAGACTGCCCTCGCTCGAGACGTTGAGTATCTCCTTGAGCTTTGGAGTGAGATTAAAAACAAAGGTCAGGAAATGGACGGGGTTGGTCTGGTGTATGAGGACCACCGGAGTGTTTTGAGATTTCTGAGAGAACATTTTGACCCATCAATTCAGGAAATTCTGGTCGATGATCGGACTGCCCTGGAGCAGGTCAAAGAGTTTGTCAAGATGCTTCCAGCCCAGCAGCGGACGGTCAATGTTCGGTTCCATCAGGGTGCCCGGCCAATTTTTAATCAGTACAGCGTTGAAGATCAGATAGAATCCATCTATCAACCACAGGTGAGTCTGCCTTCCGGCGGGTCTATTGTCATTGATCCGACCGAAGCACTGGTTGCCATTGACGTGAACTCCGGCTCTACTTCCAAAGGCAAAAATTTTGAAGCTTCTATCTTTCAGGCCAATATGGAAGCAGCCACGGAACTCGCCCGGCAATTAAGGCTTCGAGATCTGGGAGGCTTGATTGTTGTGGACTTTATTGATATGCGTAACAAGAAACATATCCTGGCTGTGGAAAGAGAAGTTAAAGCGGCGATGAAAAAAGACAAAGCCAAAGTCGACTTCAGCAGGATATCTAAATTCGGCCTGATGGAGATTTCACGGCAAAAACTAGGTGCCCCTATTGAGTCAGGAAATTATCGAAGATGTGAGCATTGCAAAGGGCGGGGAACGGTAAGGTCGGTTGAAACCCTCTCCCTTTATTATCTGCGACGAATCCAGACGGGAGCCAGCCGGAAACAGGTAGAGACTATTGAGTGTCACTTCCCTCTCGATGTGGCCTCGTATTTGCTCAATAATAAAAGAAGTGAACTTATCGATCTGGAAAAGCGTTATCAGGTTGAAATCAGTATAATTGCTGAAGTCGATATGAAGCCGGCAGACAACGAACTGCTGTTCCATAAGGTAGAAAAAGAAACTAATCCTAAAAAACAGGCTTGAGTTACCGATCGATTTAGGGTATAAAGCCATCTCTCCAATGCACCAGTAGCTCAGCTGGATAGAGTATCTGACTACGAATCAGGGGGTCGCAGGTTCGAATCCTGCCTGGTGTACCAAGAAATTTCAAGCGGTTACAATCTTCTGATTGTAACCGCTTTTTTCGTTTTGCAAATTTTTAACCTTTGCAGTTGTGTCATGCGGGTGGGCTAGAGATTGTTAAAGACCGTGGCAATGTTGGAACCATGGAGATTCGGTGGGAGCCCTGACATGTGTGAAATAGAGAACGAGGAAAATCTTGCGAGATCGGCCTAAAAAGGATAACCTGGTGCCTGTAAATGTAGTGGCTTCGAATAAAAAAGCGTTGATTATGTTCCATAAGTTCAATTGGATTGGTTAATATTTGTTGTGTCAAAGGACGGTGGAATAGGTTTCAACATCTGGAAAAAATGGTCCAGTGGTGGAAACAATAGTCAAAAACAATGCGAAGGAGGTACAACATGGCAAAGGAAAGATACCAGATCAAATCGGAATGCCCTGAATGCGGATGTGGCCTTATATGCAATATGACACCTGATGAATTCCGGAAAAAACATGGAGACATCAAGGAGAAAGTGGTCGTTAATTGTAGTGAGTGTGGCAAAGATCACGATGGCAGCGTCACTGACAAACAGACTGATGCCCCAAACGGGACAGAATCGTAAAATGATTGGGTGACATTATTGGATTTTGAGGCTTGGAACGGTCATTTCTCAAAATCTGCTTTTTAAAGTATTTTGAGCTGTCAGCAATCAGACATTCCTCTAACGAGCTTTTCAGACGGATATGGGCTACATCGATATCGGCGAGACAGGCGAAGGCCTTGACCTCTTCCGTGTCTGCTGGATTAAAACCGCTGCATAAGGGGTGATGACCACGCAGTGCGGTTACAAAAGTCTGCTCCAGCCGATCACTTGGTTCATCGGACTGGCATGTCTCTGCCAGATCATACCAGGCACGAAAACGGGGCTTATCCAAGAAATCCCGCGCCTCTTGCTGAAGCTCCAGGGTTGCACTAAAGCCGTGCCGGAACAAATCGTTTATACACCAGACATCCAGTAGATTGGCTGCTTTTGCCACAGCGCTGTCCGCCATGCTGTTTTTCTCTTTGACCAACAGTGATTCCATCCCTCATGAAATAGTATCCGTACCCGTTCGGCGATATCTGTAATCTGCTTGATATCACGGGCATGCTCTCCATAGGCTATGATAGCACTGTTGATAGCCCAAACAATCTCCTGCTCCAGACCTGACAACCTTTCCCTGTCAGTAATCCCTCATCTTCTGGATCAGGCACCAATAGCAAATCAGCTTTGGCCACCATTTCCTGGATGAAGCCTTTTTGAAAAAATGCTTAAGCCTCATAAACCTTAATTTGAGCAGATTTGGGCGACACTGTAGTGTGGCTTTTTTGCTTATTGACGTATTGATAGAAAATTGGGAATGCCACAAAAAACACGACGCAGATGATGTACTCTATGCCTTTTATATGAGTATAAAAATCCACCATCGTGTGTATTGGCTGGATCATACCGCTGGCTACAAGGTACTGCCTTGCCAGCTCCGTCACTTGCCAGTTGACCTGGTACAGGCCCCCCATGAGTGAAGCGAGGGCCCATAAACCGAAGATACATCCAGTACTTATCAGTAATGTTGTGATTGATTTTAAATTTTTTGTTGCCATATCTTTCTCCAACAGCATATCTGCACTGAGTTAGTTTTCATCCTGAAATTAGTATCCTGTGATCGCGGTGATATATCCTTTTACAACCTGAAGAGGTCCAACATTGACCAATGCGGCAACTAAACAGGAAACTGCCCATATCCCAATCAATGCACCTAATGCGGCACCAACCTTGACCGTAAATCTCATGACTTCGTCAGCGATATCTACCTGAATTTTCTCTTTGGTGATAATTTGGCTTTTCATGGTTTCCTCCGTTCATCTGTGCTGATTTCGGTGATCTGTTGATTCACCTCTTACCTTATAGATTGCATCATGCATGCCATAAAAAAACTCATAAGAAATGAATACGCTGTTTGCATTAAAGAGAAAGGGGGGCTGCGTATGTGACTGGTATTGTATGGGATGTTTTTGTACCGTTTCGCCTTGTTCATGAGGTGCGTTAAGCGGTTGACCACAACTGTTGCATCGAGAGGGGAGGATATACAACACAAAGACATATCTGTTGTATATCCTTTGAGAGAGGTTAGGCTTTGGGTGAAGATTCCTGCCAGTCAAAGACAATTGGCAGGCGATAAACGATGAAGCGATAGATAACAAAATAGAGGGCGTACAGCGTTATCGTCAGCCAGACTTCCTTCCAGTGTGGAATCTCCTGATAGAGCTGATAATTGAAACAATAAATTGATGTGTTCAGTCGGTTCCAGATTATGCCACCAACAGTGATAAAGGCTGCAATCCGAACCGGCTTGACTGAGTTGTCACGGACTCCTTTAGCAAAGAGCATCATTGGCAGGACCACTCCCAAACCCACCTCAAGAAAGTAGTAAAATCCCCAGCCGGTGAGCAGGTATTCCCACTCATTATCGTGGGCAATGGCTACCAGTTTGATAACCAGATACGTAATCATCGCATACGAAGCTCCCTTGCCAAGTCCAAGCGTTAAACTGTCGATGCTCTTTCTAAAAGCTTCTCCGCAGCGCCATTGCATATAGTGATTGATCAGGGTGGAGCTGACAATGACCATTGCCAGTCCACCGAACACGGCCGAGCAGAGAAAGTGGATCCACTGAAATTCTGCCGACAACCAGAGAGGGTGGATTTTGGTCGGTGCATAGGTGAAAAGTGCTCCCAGAGCGCCCTGGT
The DNA here is from genome assembly GCA_963677465.1 of uncultured Desulforhopalus sp. Classification (GTDB taxonomy): domain Bacteria; phylum Desulfobacterota; class Desulfobulbia; order Desulfobulbales; family Desulfocapsaceae; genus Desulforhopalus_A. Next base: position 1,075,559 of record OY781976.1, read on the forward strand.
GCAGGGTTGAAAGAATGATTCCCGCGATGGTAAGTCCCAGGGTTATTCGTTTGATATGGATTTTCAATGCAGGCCTGCCCAGCCATTCGAACAGGGCAGGTAGTACTTCAGCTATCTGCACAGAAAGATACGTTGCAACATGCCAGGCGACAAGAAAGAGGACCGCTGCCGGGCCAAAGGAGACAAGCATAGGATAGGCCAGCCGCCAGGGCATACCAAGATCGACTTCCAGATAAACCACCGCAAAAAAATAACCAAGCAGACCATTAAGGAGAGCCAGTCGCTCGATGGGGTGGAAATCTTCCCTGCCAAAAAGGGTCACCGTCGTACCGAGGAGAAAGCCTGAAGCGGATAGGGGCACCATACCAAACAAGCCAAATCCGAGGAAAAGGCCCCAGGGATAATCGTTGGAGGCATGGGTGACCGAGCCAAGACCATACATATAGCGCTGCAGGAGAAGCGGCAGGCCAACCGAAAATATAATTAAAAGCAGCCAGTTTAACGGGTTTCGACGCAGTTGTTGCAGATACTGTTTTCCAGATAAGCCGAGAAGCAGCCTTTCCGGGAAGGTCCATAATGTGCCATCCGTTTTACTTGATCCGGTTACGAGTAAATGGACATTTTTAGAAAGTAAGCTTTTCATCGTTACTGCTCCTCTTGATCATTGTCATGCTGCGCTTTTTGGCGGTCTTCCTTGCGGGTTGCCAACAGGTGAAAACCTGCAAAAAGAGCTGGCCAGATGGTGAGGACCATTGGCACAATGGCCAAAAAGTTCTTTACCGAATCGAGTATCGGAGCATGGGGTATTTTCGTATTGAAACCAACTTGTTCAAATGGCACATTCGACAGGTACATCCATGATGTGCCGCCGGCTTCATATTCACCGTAGATATAATCAACATAGTGTCCCTTGTTTTCTTCAATCCTGCGCCTGCCAATTTTGATCAGCTCATCACGTTTACCAAACGTCAGCGCTTCCTGCGGACATGCTTCTACGCAGGCGGGCGGCCTGCCGTATTTCAATCTGGTGTCGTAACAGAAGATACATTTGAGAATACGGGGATGAAAGGCGCTTGAATACTTGAAGGTGGGAATGAGAAAGGGACAGGCTATCATACAGGTCCTGCAGCCGACACAGACATCCGGGTTGTAGATTACGGCTCCCTCAGGCGTCTTGGTATACGCGTTGACGAAACAAGAAGTGAGACAGGCAGGTTCCTGGCAATGATTGCATTGTACTTTTCTGAAAAGTGGGTGCTTTTGTCCGGGGAAATCATAACGGTTGACGACGGTATAGCGTGTTTCGTCTGTACGCCGCCTCTCTCCGTGTTCTCTTTCATCAAAAACACTTTGGGCTGTGAACGGTGTATCAGGGCTTGGCAAGTTCTGTTCGCCATTACATGCGGCCTCGCAACTTCTGCAGCCGACGCAGCGGGGCAGGTCCACCAGCACTCCCAAGGTGTCTGGATATTTTTTTATCTCGTGGCTTGCAGCTGATTTGGGGCGCAGCAACAGGCTTGTAATTGTTCCGGCCAGACCACTCTTCAAAACTGTTCTCCGGCTCGTTTTCTCTGCCATTATCCTCTCCTTAAAATTTCTATGGTGCCGGTTTTGGTATCAGTTCTTTACGGCAAAACGTTTCCGTCCGGCTGCTGTGAAGTCGTGACAATCCTCACAGCCGGTTGGGCCATCTTCGGACAGGTGGCAGCCGAGACATTGCAGGTGCAAGGCACCTTTGAGGCCGGGTTTATCAATGTGATAAATGAAGTCGTCTGTGTGATTGCCTGCTGCGGCGGGAGCGCCCGTTGAGTGTTTGTGGCATCCAGAGCAGGAAACGTCATCGGATGCTGCGGATGCAGCGTGGCATTTTTTACAGTTATCGCTTTCTGTACCTGTGCCTGTGGTATGGTGGTGACATGCATTGCAGTTGTACATATCAGAATGCATTTGATGGTCAAAGACCACCGGCACATAAAGATCCTGCAGGTAATCAATTGTGACGCTCGCGGGTGCCTCCTCTGCATCCATGCCTGAAGCCGGTAAAACTGACAGAATAAGCCACACGACCGGAGCCAGTATATTAATTTTACGAAAGGTACTCATGCGATAATCTCCTCTTCTTTATTTACATCTCTCCGAGGCTGATTGGTGTTCGTCAGCTTGTCAGTATCAATTTTCCTTTTCTTCTTCTTGATATAACACTGCACCACAATCTCCATCTCTTCTGCATCAATGGTTTCGTTTATCAGCAAAACCTCGGCAAGATCATGAATAAGGCGGTTATTGTTACGTAGCAGCTTCTCCGTTTCGTCGTAACAGTCATTGATGACCCTGCGGACCTCAAGGTCGATTTCACGGGCTGTCGCTTCACTGAAATGACCTTTAATGTCGACATCGCCAAGAAACTGGTGTTGCGTACTTCGATAGACCATCGAGCCAAGCAACCCACTCATACCCCATTCGCAGACCAGTCGGTGGGCGATATCTGTTGCGCCGGCTATGTCATTTGCGGCTCCGGTGGAAAGGTGGTTGAAAACTATTTTCTCGGCGATACGTCCACCAAGCAGGACCTTGATTCGGTTTAGCAGATATACTAGCGAGTAGGTGTATCGCTCTTCAACGGGAACCTGTTGAGTCAGGCCCAGGGCGATCCCCCGCGGAATGATGGTGATTTTATGCAGCCCATCGGTTTCCGGCAGGAGCCGGGCGACAATAGCGTGACCGGCCTCGTGGTAGGCAATGATCCTTCGCTCCTTTTCATTGATTGCAGCGTTCTTACGTTCGAGTCCCATCATGATTTTATCTTTTGCTTCTTCAAAGTCGCTCATTTCCACTGATTGTTTTTTATGCCTGGCGGCAGTAAGGGCCGCTTCATTGACCAGATTGGCAATATCCGCCCCGCTGAATCCAGGAATTTCTTGGGCGATAACGGTCAGATTGAGGGCTTGGGAAATGGTTATGTGTCGGCTGTGAACTTCAAGGATCTTGACTCTGCCGAGGAGGTTCGGAAGAGAGACGGTGAGTTGCCGGTCAAATCTGCCGGGTCGCAAAAGTGCCGGGTCGAGGATGTCGGGGCGATTTGTCGCCGCTATAACTATGACTGTCTCGTTGCTCGAAAAGCCATCCATCTCAACCAGTAAGGCATTGAGAGTCTGTTCGCGTTCTTCGTGGGAACCGTTGTTGCCACCGCCTCGCCTGCCGCCAATTGCATCAATTTCATCGATAAATACGATACAGGGTGCAGTCTTTTTGGCCTGGCCAAAGAGCTCTCTCACTCTTGATGCGCCAACTCCGGCAAACATCTCGACGAAATCAGATCCACCTATGAGGTAAAAGGGGACAGACGCCTCTCCGGCAATCGCCCGGGCCAGCAGGGTCTTGCCAGTGCCGGGAGGGCCTTGGAGCAATACACCTTTGGGGATGCGACCGCCAAGCAGGTTGTATTTTTCATGGTTTTTTAAGAAATCAACGATCTCCTTGAGTTCTTCGCGAACCTCGTCGATACCGGCAACGTCGGCAAAGGTTTTCCTATCGTCGGGGCCGGTCTTAATTTGAAAATGATTTTCCTTCCATTTATCGCCACCGCTAGGTGAAAACTTGGCAAAAATAAACCTCAGACCGATTACGATCATGACGAATATAGCCATGGTCGTGAATTGCTGAAAAAGACTTGTTGGCTCTTCAGCACTGATGGTGACATCACTTGAAAGTAACAATGGTATAAGGGTCGGAAGATCTGGCGAAAACGTTCTGAACTGTCGGCCTGCCTTGTCTTCTCCGTGGACTTCGGAGCCCTTGATATGGACAGAAGTAATTTGCAGGTTTTTGAGATCTGACAGGAATTCTGTATAGGTGCGCTCAGGGGGCGTCGTCTCCAATAACCAGGCGTTATAGCCGAGAACGCCAAGAAGAGTCAGAAAGATCACCAGTAAGCCCGCCTGCACCCTGTTTCTCATGATATTTCCCCGGTGATGGCTGATGATTTTGCTGTTCGGCCTGTCTGTGTCGCAGTCGACAACAGCCCTGTCAGCAGGTGGTCCATAATAGCAAGATGGTCAGACCAGGATGCGGTATTATAGCGAAAACAAAATTCATCCAGATATCCCTGCAGGTGACCGGGAGCAATAGCTCTTCGATACACCGTGTTAAGCCAGGACGCTGTTTTTTCTAGGAGAAGGTCGCTTCGTTCGAGCTGTTCTCTTGTCGGCTGTCCCCCAAAATCAGCAGCAATTCGGCAGTCAGAGGACAGCCATTGCTGATTTTTCATTAAAAGTGTCGCATTTTTGTCTATCAGCTTGCTGATAGCAGCTGTCTTAGCTTCATGTGAACTGAAATCGATCACCGCAAATCGAACGCGGGCAGTATCTGACTGGTTGAGTTCCAGAGCCATAGCCACATCTATTGCTGTCTTTGAGGAAGAAGCGGTGATTGGTAAGGAAATAATGTCAACAAAAACGATGCCCCTGCATGGTGCGGCTTCCGCCAGCGCGGCACCATGTCTGATCTTCTGCAACCAACTCCAGGCGGTCTGGTAACAGGAGAGTTCCATGATTCGTTGCAGTTCTCTTGCGCTTAATCCCTCAACTTGTGAACAGAATTGCCAGGCAACCCGCATCCAGGCGACCAGGCTCTTTTTACTGCCATGCATCAAGGTATGAGCCGTAATTGAGGTTTGCTTGCGACAATATCGGCAGACTACCGTGTAGGCGGGAGCTATCTCTTGCTGCACAGCTCCGCAGAAGGAACATTTGAAGCCCCATGGCCAGCGTTTTCGAAACAGATAGGCGATACATGCCTGTTCGCTCGAAAAAGGTGTAGATGTTATATATTTTTCTGGAACGGTCATATTGGCCAAGCCTCCTCCTATCCTGATTAATATTTTAGTAGCATATGTGGTGCCAGGCGGACTCAAACCTTGGAAATCCTTCCAGTCTGGAGAACGTGTTGGTAATATTAAGAAATATCAGTTGGTTATTGGGTGGAGCTGGATGGGATGACTTCTAATGAGAGATGGGAGATGCAATTAGAAAAGACAACAGGAGTACAGCACTACTGTGGTATACGCTACAGAGGTGTGGCAACACTTCTGTGGGAATGTTTAGCCAAGTTTGGAATAGAGGCAGTTGCTTCGCGAGATCATCAACTGGTGAAAATATCCATGTCGATATGTAGTTCGCGCATTTTCCGATAGAGGGTTGAACGGTCAACCTTCAAGATACGGGCTGCCTTTGCTTTGTTGCCGCCGGCGGTCTTGAGAGCTGATATGATCTCTTGGGTTGTTTGCTGTTCCTGCTCGGTTAAATTGTCTTGCTGAGTCCGGTTGTTCTCGGGTGCATTGCTTAATTCTACAGCAGATAATGCATTGGCGAGGTGATCTGGTTGTTGCTGTTTTACAATCTCTTCCGGCAGGTGTTCTGTGGAAATGGTTGCATCCTGACAGAGTATGCATGCCCGTTCGATGGAATGTTCCAGCTGGCGGACATTTCCCGGCCAGTCATACTGGCAAAAAAGTGCCATGGCCTGTTCGGAGATGCCGGTTATGCCCTTGTCCAGCTTGCGTGCAAAAAACTGCACGAAATGGTGGGTGAGCAAAGAGATATCACCCGTGCGGTCACGCAATGGTGGCAGGTGGAGATCGATAATCAGCAGACGGAAGTAAAGATCTTCCCGAAAGCTGCCCTGTCGTACCTTTTCCTTGAGGTCGACATTGGTCGCAGCTATGACTCGAACATCCACCTGGATCTCTTTATCACTGCCAACCGGATAAAATGTCTTTTCCTGCAGAAAACGGAGCAGGCGCAATTGCATGATCTTCGAGATATCACCGATCTCATCGAGAAAGAGGGTGCCTCCTTCCGCCTGAAGGATTTTGCCCATTCTGTTTTCTTCGGCCCCGGTAAAAGAACCCTTTTTATGACCGAATAATTCACTTTCAAGGAGAGTATCCTGTATCGCCGTACAGTGGACCATGACCAATGGCCGATTACGCCGCGGACTCTCCTGGTGCAGCGCGTGTACTGCCAGTTCTTTGCCGGTACCGCTGGCGCCGGTGATCAGAACCGAAGTATCTACCCTGCCGATATTTTCAATGAGCAGATAGACCTTTTGCATGGCCGGGCTGGCACCGATCATTTTATAAAAATGTGTTCTTGCTGAAATCTGCTGCTGCTCTTTATGGGTCATATCCCTGAAGACTAAGACTGCACCGACTGGAGCTTTGGTGCCATTATCCAGCGGGCTGATACAGATACTGAGCATTGTGCTTATTTCACCAAGAAAACATTCCAGTCGATGATCTATGAGCTCAATACCGGTTTTGATGACCTGAGCTATATCATCGGCCAGTTGGCTCAAGCCCTTATGTGTTTTCAGTAGGCTGGCAAGATTGCCACCCTCAGCAAGTTCCATGTGTAATTGTTGAAAAAGAACCGTTGCCGCATGGTTTGCTTTCATGATGTTCATGTCTGGATCGACGGAAATAATACTGTCGGTGACGCTTTTGAAAATTGTTTCCAGGAAACGACGGTACTGTTCCCCGGCGAGTTCGGCCGCTTGTTTGTCCTTTTCAAGACGGTACTGTTGAATGGCCAGTCGGGCAATTTTCAGAAGAGCGTCTTTTTCAACCGGCTTGGCTAGATAATCAAAGGCATCAAGACGGACTGCTTCCGAGGCCGTTTCAACCTGGGGATGGCCGGTTATGATCACCACCGGGCAATTGACCCCCATTTGCCTGAATCTCTTGAGTAAGTCTATGCCGGATCGACTTTCTAAGACAATATCGCAAATTATCAGATCAAATATTTGGGTGGATACCGTTTTTACGGCCTCTTCAAATGAGCTGACCGCGATAACGGTTTTATACCCTGCCCGTTGCAAAAAGGTGCGGAAGGTATTTCTTAGGCTGACTTCATCGTCGATAACAAGGATAGCAGCTTCGGCATTTTTTGTATCTGACATGGTATAATCCTGGCTTTTAAAGACTCATTTATAGGTGTTCATGTCCCGAAAAACAACAACTGCCCCGGTGAGCATCCCCCGGTCTCTGATGGGGGTACTGACATATTCGACAGGGAAACTGGTGCCGTTCTTACACCAAAATACATCGCTGGTCTTATAGTGAACCAGTCCATCTCGATAGGCCATATAGATAGGGCAGTTTTCCACCGGATGAACGGTGCCATCGGCGTGGGTGTGGTGGATGAGCTTATGATGGGTATTGCCAAGCAGTTCCTCCACCTCCCAGCCAAGCATGAGGGAGGCCGCCCTGTTGATGAAAACCACTTTGCCGTGGTTATCAAGGCCGAGGATTCCCTCGCCCGCCGAGTCCAGAATGAGGTTCAGCTGTTTCTGCAGTTCACGAGTCTCTTCTTCCGCCTGGGTTCGTTCAGCGATCTCCCGGTTGAGGGCACCATTGACCCTTTGCAGTTCAAAAGTCCTTTTTTCGATGGCCGCGTCAAATTGGGCCTGTACGTTACGACTTGTGTTCTTTTCAATGGCCAACTCTTTTTTGAGATTGTCCAGAGTGTATTCCAGGCGTTCAAGAGCACGAAATACGGTCACTAAGACAGCAGAAAGGAGGGCAAGGCAGAGTACTCCGGTTGTAATCGTCAGACCGGTTTTACCAAGAGGAAGCGCCGAGAGATGCAATAGAGCAACCAGACCGATGAATATCGCAAATTCTCCGCTCACCACTGCCCCTGTAACATATTGTTTCTTCATGATGTTTTGTCAGAAAGTTGTACTGGTAAATCAATGATGAATTTCGTCCATTCTCCCAGGCTGCTTTGCACTCTGATATAACCGCCATGGTCTCTGACCAAACCGTGGCTGATGCTTAATCCCAGCCCGGTACCTTCTCCCTTTGGTTTGGTCGAGAAAAATGGGTCGAACAGTCTCCCTTGAATTTCTGGCGAAATTCCAACGCCATAGTCGGTAAAGGTCAGCCTGATTGATAGTGTTTCATCCTGCTTTATACGTTCACCTCTTATTTCAAGTTTCTTTTCGGGGCAAGGTTTTGGGTATCGTTTATTGAGTGCATACCGGGCATTGCTGATCAGATTGAGGACCACCTGCTGGAGTTGTTGCTCATTGCACAAAAGGGAAGGCAGAGGCTGGTCAATATTGACACTGCAGGTAATGCCATCCTTTTTCAGCAGGTGAGCCACCAGTTGCAGGCTATTTTCCAGCATTTTTTCAATTCGTGACGGCGCGAGGATTTCTTCCCTGCGGCGGGCAAAATCGAGCAGGTTTGCCACAATTCCGGCAATTCGCTTGCCTTCACTTATTATATTACTGAGGTTTTCGGTGGTTTCCGGATCGTCGGGTTCATCCAGTATTATCTGGGCATAATTGATAATCCCGTTTATCGGATTGTTGATTTCATGGGCAACTCCGGATGCCAACTCGCCTATGGAGGCTAATTGGGCGGCCCTGATCGCTTCGGCTCTGACAACCTCTTCTTCTGTCAGGTTCCGGGCCAGGAGCAGGGTGGCATTGATTTCGCCGTTTTCTTCAAGCAGTGGGCTGACTGTCAGCATATATTTACCATGGAGGCCATGCAATTCAGTTTCAGTTATCTGGGTTTTCTGATAACTGATAAACTGTTCCAATGGGCACTGGCTTCCTCCGGCATGACCGCCATGGAGGATATCGCACACTTTCTGGCCAATCACCTGATCTCGACGTTTCTTGGCCGCAGCACAGGTCGCCGGGTTTGCTTCGAGTATTCGATTGTCGTTGTCGACTACCAGTGCAGGGTCCTGGATGGCAATGAAAATCTTTTTCCAGCGGGCAGTGAACATGTTGAGTTGTTGATCCGCCGCCAGTCTTTCTGTTTCGTCAATACCGATCATGACCAAGCCCACTTTGCCCTGATCGATGTTGTGCCGGATTGAACCGTGCCAACTAATGCTGCGCTCCAAGCCATCGCGGGTGAGCAGCGGGGCAATAAAATGGATATTTGCCTGCGCTCCTTTGAGTGTTGCTGCAAAGAGATTTTGGAAATCCAGTCTGTTGTGGGCTGGTGTCATGACATCAACCCAGTATTTGCCGAGGATCTCGCTTTCCTTGTAACCGGTTACCCGCTCGGCCCTCCGGTTAAAAGATACAATTGTGCCACAGGGGCTGATGGTCACCATCAGTGCCTGAATGGTGTCGACAATGTCCTTGTTGAAATCCCGCTCAATTTTCAGCTTTCGGGCCGTGTCCTGGGAATAAAGAGCCAGGGCAATATCGTCAATGACATGGGCGATAAACTCCATTTTAAGATCACAGGCATTAATCTTTTCTTCACAATGCATGGCCACAAAGCCATATGTTAGGTTTTGGTAAGTTACTGGCCAGAGAGCACAATTGTAATTTTTAGATTTGTTGCCACCTGACAGTTCACTGGAAAAGTGTGAATAAAGTGGTTTGGTGGGCGAAGTCTGGTCGCCGCCTAACTGATTGATGAGGATATGCGTGAGGTGGCTTTGTATTGAAAAATCGGTAAACGTTGACCGGGGGGATGCCGCGAATTGAATCAGTTGCTTTGTCTCTTGGTCAATATCGCCTGCCCAGACAAAATTACAGTGGAAGGCGCTTGTTAGAATATTGCAACAATGCTGAAAAATAATGGCATAACTTTGTTCTTCAGGATCACAGAGACTTTGCCCTCTGATAGCGGTCAGCAGACTGTTTCGATGTTGGAATAAATTAAGGGCTTCTGCATCCCTTTCTGTCAGTGCTCTTGCCATTCGTCGCCCTTTTGATGGGATTGGTTATGTCTTTTGTTCATAACCGATCCGCTGAAGAGTTGATCAGACGTTTACCTGAGCAGACTTCTGTGAGTATTTCTAGCCTAACCTGTATACGACCATAAAAATGGTATTGAAGTCAAGACTATCATTTGAGCTTAGCTTTGCTCGATTGGAGGCTGGACTTTTTTATTGTGGACCGCCAAGGCCAAAACGCGGTCATTCTCCTGGAACATAAGGCGTTTGACGCACAGCTCGTCGATAAATTTTCGTAAGGCGCTTTCCGCGATGCCAGGAAAGACTGCAAGAAGACTGTTTATTTCTGTGGGACGTTCGCAGGATAGATAGATTTTCCTCGATGTGCCACGCAGCCGATGCAGGAGCGGAGCATCTGAAATCCGTTCCTGGCGGATAATCAAAAAGGTGCCGCCGTCGCGGTAGTTGAGAGGGTGTTGTCTGCTATGCGCTCGGCTGTCATGGAAGTGGTGCCAGGCGCGGATTTTCTTCTTTACCGGCTGCCACCTTTTCTCTTGGCACTTTTTGTCGCCTCTATAACTGTTGATGAGCATGGTCATTGACCGTAAATAGTCTTTGGGAAAGAGCAGGCGGTTTCTCGGGTGTGGTGTGACCTTTGTTATGGAAAAACTTTGGGGATGAGCATGGATGGGCGAGCCATAACCGAGGAAGAAGGTCGCCGCCTGAAGGGGCAGAAAAGGGAGAACGAAATCAAGATTTTTTAGAGTTTCGGTGATTTCCTCGTCTGTTGTGGTCGGGAAGTCGGTTATCAGGTTGCCTTCCATCCGGATCGCCAATGCGCTGCACAGCTTCATCATTGCGATGTTGTCAATGGTCGTGGTGCCCTTGGCCATTTTTGCCAGCAGGGATGTTGACAAAGCTTCAATGCCCACCTGGATAGTTTTCAGACCAGCATCGCTGTAAAGTTGCAATCGTTTGCCATCTGTGATGCCTCGGATCTCTGCAAAGAAATCAAAATCCAGCTCTTCTGCCAGGAGTTTTGTGAAAAAGTGGTCAGCTTCTTTTGGCGGCAGGGCATTGTCGGTAAAAGTAAAATGTAAACATTCATGCTTGGCGGCAAGGTGGAGCGTTTCCGCAACCATCCTGTTATTTTCTTTAAATCGATAATTTTGCCACTGCAGGTTGAGATTGCAAAATGTGCATTTGTTCCACCAGCAGCCCCTTGAAAACTCTATCGGTAACAGCGGAATAAACAGTTGATCGGGGAAAAGTTGTTTCATCTCCTGAAAATAAGAGGTGAAGTCTGGATAGGGGAGATCGCTTAGGTTGAGTGGTTTTACTGATTTGTCCGTTGCTGGATGTGGAACAGGGGATTGGCTGCGAATCTTCTCCGGCAGTGTCCCGACCCGGCCTGTAAGAAAGTTGCAGATTTCGAGAAGCTGTTGCTCGCCTTCACCATCGACAAGGTAGTCAATTTCTGGAAAATGATGCATTAGGGACTCGCCGATATCCCCTGAACATGAAGAGCCGCCGAAGACAATCGGCATATTTGGACGCTCTTCTTTTATTTTTTTTGCCATGTAGAGGGATGGAAACAGTTGACTGAAACAAATTGAAAAACCGACCAGGTCATATTGACTCAATGCAATTTTTGCAAGCCACTGGCTGCAATTTTGCTCGACAAGCGTTACCAACTCGTCAAAATCTGGCAAAGGCTTTACTTTATGGCTGAGGCATTGCTGGAAAAGCTTTCGGGCATCAGCTCTTTTTTCAGGAAAGAGGAGCGGGGCAAAGAGGGCTTCGCCTGCCCAGCCGGAGAGGCCGATTTGGCTGTAGAGCTCGGTGGTGACGGCTTTGGCGAAAAGGAGATAGGGATGGTAAGTATCCACTCGGTAATCCGTTTCCCGTTCAAGATAACTTTTGAGGGCTCCCAGCTGAATCGAGGGCCGGTTAAAAATCGACCAGGGCATGGAGATCAGGGCAATTTTCATAAGAAATGAGTTAACATGGCAAGCTGTAGCCTGAAGAGGGCGCTGTACCCTACAAGCAGATGATAAGTAAGCGCGTAACAAGATCAGCTGCAGCAACTGTCTCTGCGTTATGCTGTTTTTTCAGAATACTTTTTTTAGCATGCAATCTTTACTTGATAAATACATTGGAAACCAGAATATGCAACCTTCATTTCTCACGGCCTGTCTTAGTCGGGACCGGCTCCAGGGTAATTTAAAATGATACGGCATTGGTTGTCTGCGGGTGTGATAGTGATGGCTGTTGCAGGGACGGCAACGGGGATCTGGTTTCGTCCAGTTCCCGGTAATTTCTTACATTACCTGGTCTGGCGTCTGACTGCCGGTGTGCCGGTGCAGCAGGGAAATATCACCTCCCATGGCGCACGTATTCACTATGTGGCTTACGGTAAAGGCAAGCCGGTATTGCTGCTCCATGGAGGCTTGAGCAATCGGCTGAGTTGGTTCTCGCAGATACCCTGGCTGGTGACGGTGGGGAGGCAGGTGGTATTGGTGGATACCCGTGGACATGGTGAATCCACCCTGGGCAAGGCAAAACTGAGCTACAGCTTGTTTGCCCAGGATGTAATTCGGGTGTTGGATCGGCTGGAGATCGGCCAGACGGATATTATCGGCTGGAGCGATGGCGGTATTATTGCGTTGATGCTGGGCCGTGATTGGCCGAAGAGAGTGGCAAAGATCATTGCCATTAGTGCCAACTTCAATCCGTCCGGACTGAAACCGGAGGCGGATACGGCCATGCTGGCAAAAGATACGGGATATTTCAGCCGGCTCTGGCTCTGGATACGGCTCTGGCTGCGGGGCTGGTGGTTGGGTGCGGGGGGCAACTTCGCTGAACTTGAAGCCAAAATCTGGCAGCTATGGCGCACCCAGCCACGTTTGGGAAAGGAGGATCTGCAAACCATTCATGCACCGGTGCTGGTGGTGGTGGGGGAAAAGGATTTGATTAGCCTGGAGCATTCGGCGCAGTTGGCACGGTGGTTGGGGAATGGCCGGCTGGTGGTCATCGCCGGGGCCGGACATGCTGCGCCGGTAACACATGCGCAGGAAGTGGATAAACTGATAGCTGATTTTTTGGGGATACAAATGAGCAAATAATATCTCCGACAAACTGTCCGAAAAATAGTGAGAGATTTTTACAAATCTTGTCGTTGGCTAACGAGTAGATAATGAACTACGACAGCCTTGCAGTAGTTCGAAAATCATTTTACTCTATGCTGCTTGCGCTGATAAACTTCACTATTGGCCAAGCCATTTTCTAACAAACAGGATAAAGACATATGACATCTGCCGAGCATCGTTCTTCCTCTCTTCACCGCTTTCTCCCTTTAATTGCCTTAGTTCTTTTTGTAGCGGCGCTCTGGGTGTTACATGATGACCTGCGTCATGTGCATTACCATCATATCCTTGCCCAATTAAAAGCCATCCCCGGCACACATGTCCTCAGCGCTCTGGGGTTGACTGCTTTGAGCTATATGGTCATGACGGGCTATGACCGACTGGCAATTTCTTATATCGGCCATCCGCTCGAAACGGCAAAAGTGGCTCTTGCTTCATTTATCAGCTATGCCTTCAGTAATACAATCGGCCTGTCGCTGCTGACCTCCGCATCTATTCGCTATCGTTTGTATTCGGCGTGGGGCTTAACGGCTGAAGAGATCGCCCGCCTGGTTGCCTTCACCACATTGACATTTTGGCTGGGCATTGTCACCATCGCCGGCCTGGTGTTTATTGCCGAACCCATGGCGATGCCGGTTCTTGGGACAATCGCCATTCACACCGTCCGCCCTGTCGGCCTGCTCTTTCTCTTGCTGGTCTTTTCCTACATCCTTGCTGTATCTTTTCGAAAGAAGTCCTTGGTGTTTCGCAACTGGGAGCTCCGCTTACCTTCGCTTCGCCTGGCAGGGGCTCAACTGCTGGTTGGTTCCATCGACTGGGCCCTGGCCGGGTGTGTACTCTTTGTCCTTCTCCCTGAGCAGGCGGGGTTTTCCTTTTTTCAATTCCTTGGCATCTTTCTTCTGGCCCAGGTTGCGGCCCTGATCAGCCATGTCCCAGGAGGCTTAGGGGTCTTTGAATCAATGATCCTGCTGTCGGCCCCGAATATCCCGGCGGAGGATCTTATCAGCTCAATGTTAGTTTACCGGGCGATTTACTATCTGCTGCCCCTGGCGGTGGCGGCTCTGCTGTTGGGCGTCAATGAGCTGGTAGAAAAGAAATCTCTGCTTAAAAAGGCGGCCCACCACGTGGATCGATGGTGGGGTGTCATGGTTCCGAATCTGATGGCAGCCACCACGCTCATCTGTGGCACTGTGCTGCTTTTTTCCGGGGCCACACCGATGGAACCAGGTCGTCTCCACTGGCTTTACAGGATCCTCCCTCTGCCGGTGATCGAATTGTCCCATCTCCTAGGCAGCCTGATCGGTGTCTGTCTTCTCTTGCTGGCAAGGGGCTTGCAACGACGCATCGATGCCGCCTATGTCCTCACGGCCGTCTTTCTGGCCATCGGCTGCGTTCTCTCACTGCTGAAAGGTTTGGATTATGAGGAGGCTCTGCTTCTTGGTCTGATGTTGCTGGCTTTGCTTCCGTGCAGACGTCATTTTTACCGGCGGGCTTCCTTATTCCAGGATTCTTTGAGCCTGGGCTGGGGTGTTATGATCGTTCTGGTTCTGGCCAGTTCCATCTGGTTGGGGACCTTTGTTTATAAGCATGTCGATTACTCCAACGAACTTTGGTGGCGGTTCGCTTTGGATGGAAATGCGCCCAGATTTCTGCGTGCGGCGGTTGGCAGCACAGTTTTGTTGCTGGTGCTGACTGTGACGAGGCTGCTCGGACCTTCCCCCAAAGATCCTGATCGGCCTGGCCAGGATGAATTGAACCTGGCCAGGCAGATCATCGGTCAGTCGCCGGAAACCATATCGAATCTTTCCCTGCTTGGTGATAAAATGCTGCTGTTTGATGATCAGCATGTCGGTTTTGTCATGTATGGAGTTGCCGGGCGTGCCTGGGTTGCCCTGGGCAATCCGGTTGGGCCTGCCGCAGTGACCAGGGAGTTGGCTTGGAAATACCGTGAATTGGTTGAACGACACGGTGGCCAGACGGTTTTCTACGAAGTTGATACCTCCATGTTGCATGTCTATTTCGACATGGGTCTGACCCTCTTTAAACTTGGTGAAAATGCCACGGTAGCGCTGGCCGATTTCTCGCTGGAGGGCTCAAAACGCAAAGGCTTACGCTACACCCACCGGCGTTTTGCCAAAGAGGATTGCCTGCTGGAGGTCATTCCCGTTTCCGAGGTCCCGCCACTCTTGCCGGAGTTACGCAAAATTTCAGATGACTGGCTCCAAGACAAGAATACCCGGGAGAAAGGGTTTTCTCTCGGCTGTTTTGATGAGCAATATATGCGTAACTTTCCGGTTGCCGTGGTTAAGCAACGAGGAAAGATTGTTGCCTTCGCCAATCTCTGGCTGGGGGTCGACAAGCAGGAGTTATCCCTGGATCTCATGCGTTATGGCTCCGATGCACCCCAAGGAATCATGGAGTATCTGTTCATCGGCCTGATGCTATGGGGGAAGGAGCAGGGCTATCAAACTATGGATCTGGGTATGGCGCCCCTCTCCGGCCTGGAAAGCCGCTCCTTTGCCCCTCTCTGGAATAGGATCGGTGCAATGGTCTTCCAGCACGGGGAACATTTTTACAATTTCGAGGGCCTCCGCGACTACAAGAAAAAATTCAGTCCCCATTGGGAACCTCGTTACCTTGCCTGTCCGGGAGGTTTCTTGAACCTGCCTTATGTCTTAATAAAGACTGCGTCCTTGATCAGTGGCGGTATTAAAGGCGTGATCAGCAAATAAAGGT
The DNA here is from genome assembly GCA_963677465.1 of uncultured Desulforhopalus sp. Classification (GTDB taxonomy): domain Bacteria; phylum Desulfobacterota; class Desulfobulbia; order Desulfobulbales; family Desulfocapsaceae; genus Desulforhopalus_A. The sequence goes on from OY781976.1 coordinate 1,091,151, forward strand.
CTTTAACGCAAGTTGGACAGCATGCTCCTTTCCGAAAAACACCAAGCCTCTGCCAAGGTATCCTTTTTGATAGTTGTGCAACCTTCAGGTAACTCAATCAGAAGATTGGCCGCAGCCATAGCGGCAAGCCTTCCCATGCCGAGTAAAGGGACGGCGAAAAGATTTCCATTGTCAGATTTTGCCCTGCCGTACACTAACTGGGTCCAGTCTTCCTGGCCGGTGAGCTCTTCTGTTACAAATAATTTTCTCTTTTGGGGCAAGAAATTTTGAAAACCCATCAATCGACGAACTCCAGGGAGAGCCAGCAAGAGTAGGGCCGCATGGTTAGATGGTGGTCCACCCGGCAGGTTAAAGACAATCGTCTTGCCAATTCGGCCCATGCAGGCGCCTTTGCCCGGTCCTATACGGACACGATGGAAGATTTTTTCCATACCGATCTGCTCCATAGCCCGCATGGTGAGATCTTTATCACCATCAAGCACGCCGCCACAAGTTATCAGAACGTCTACCTGTCCGGCCAGACTTTGAAACTGTTCTTGAAGGTTGTCAAGATTGTCACGCAAAAGGACGGTAGAGGCATGCACTCCTAAGGCCTGTAATTCTGCTGCCGCTGTGACCATATTACTGGCCGCTACTTTCCCCGGAGTCACAGGTTCGCCGGGCCAGACTAATTCATTGCCTGTTGCGGCAATGGCGACTTTTGGTAAGGGATAGCAGAAGACATTTTTTAAGCCGGCGGCGGCCATTAAACCAAGATCAGCCGGGCCATTTAAATGTCCTCTGGCCAGCACGACCTGGCCCTGCCTTATATCACTGCCTTTGCGCAGGATATTTCGTCCTTCCCTGGCATCGGCGGTGATCGTCACAAATTCACCATCGACCTGGGAAAATTCTGAAGCCAGCACAGACGTCGCTCCATCTGGAATTGATGCACCTGTCATGATTCGAACGGCTGAACCCGATGTGATTCGAAATTTTTCGGTATCATCACCAGCGGTCAAGGCACCGACAACCCCGAGTGTCACGGGATTACCCGGCGACGCATCTGTAATATCAGTTGAAACAACGGCAAAACCGTCCTTGAGCGAGGAATCGACAGTCGGACAGTTCGCCACGGCATATACATCTTCGGCACAAACAAGGCCAAGGGCATGGTCAAGCGGTACGGCAACTGGCTGTAACGGGTCGAGCATGCTTATATACTGGTGTGCCTGGCTAAGAGAAATCATGATAAGATCCTTATATTTTAGTATATTTTATCTGGCATTGAATAAAAAAGGACGACTTCGAGACTTCTTTGTCAGGAACACTGCGCAAGATAATTTTAGTCATTTGACCATAATTGCCTTGCATTTGTAGGTCTGCGTCCTATATTATAGTCAAATGATCATAACTAAGGAGTGAACATGCCCCGACCCAAAAGACCAAGATACATTATTAACCAACCAATCGTAAACGCTTTCATTCCAGAGGGAACTCCGTCTTGTGACGAGGTCACTCTTTCGCTTGAAGAGTTCGAAATCATTCGGCTCATTGATTATGAAGGGCTTGACCAAAGTCAAGCCGCCGAAATCATGCAAGTGTCACGACAGACTGTGGGGAGAATCTTAAAGAGCGGTCGCTATAATTTGTCGAAATTTGTTGTTGAAGCACATCGTTTAAAAGTTGAAGGGGGCTGTTTCAAAGTACATCAGAAAGGGCATGGGCACCACGGACTGGGAAGACGGCATGGACAAGGGTTTGGCTGTGGCAGGAGGCACGGTCTGGGTGCATTAGCGGACCATGCACCAAAGCCTGACGAAACCACAACGGAATCGAATAAGAACAACATAACAGGAGATAATGATAATGAATAATGCAAACACATTGGAACCATCCTCAGAAAACACGCAAATACCCACGACTGGTCAGGGAAAAGGCAGTGGTAAGGGGCGAGGAAGCGAAACCAACCCAAACTGTCGAAGAAATGGTGGCCAAGGAATGGGTAGAGGAAAGGGCCAAGGACAAGGTCGCGGTCAGGGACAGGGTCGAGGGCAAGGCGGACGAGGTGGGCAGCAACAAAGCAGGTGAAGAGTTTTTACGACGCCATCAATATTTATAAGGAGGTAGAACCATGGCTGGATTAAATCAAAAAGGACCGATGAATGAAGGCCCCATGACGGGAAGAGGAAGAGGTCTTTGTCGCGCGAATAATGACAGGCCGGGATGTTTTGAACGTGGAGGCGTAGGCCCAGGTGCCGGCATTGGCAGAGGAATGGGCCGATGCGGCGGTCAGGGGATGGGGCGGAGAATGCGGTTTGCTCAACAAAATGCTTCAACTGGTAACAGGACTGAGGTTGATGAGCAATCGCTACACAATCAGGTTGAAATACTTGAAGCAGAACTGGCCAGAATCAAAAAACAATTACCGACTCAGATGTAAATCAATTCTCAATTGAAAAGTCTAACAAGCCAGCGATTGAAGCAGTTTGCTGACGTGTACCTCTCAATAGACCTTGCCCTATTGAGAGGTACATAATGAAAGAATAATATGTAGAAAACCAGATCTTATTTGACAAAACATCCGGCTCAGGCTCCGCCAAATATGACAATCTGCATGACACCAGGCCATTGATGATGCTTGAGAGGAAAGTAGTTTCAACGCCTATGATAGTCAGAAATGGAGCAATAATCTCGGTCGAAATTCTGGAATATCTTGGATGGGCGGCACGATAAAAGTTGATAGGAATTTGAGATCTTCAGAACAAGGACTTACAGGAAGAAAATCAAATGCAGGACGAGGGAAAAGATCGATACCTTCTTTGGTTATGTTTACTTTGCGGTTGCTCCATTTCTGGTCATTTTCAATCAATTGGCCAAGTCTATCTACGTGGAACAATCTTTAGCAAATATCATCGGTGAAAATTTAGAGATCTCCAAAGGCCATTTTTCTCCACGCTATAATAAAATTATGGCAAAAACTGAATGATTAAAATAGGATTATGTCTTTATAATTGTTGAAAAGTAGGAAGATTTGAGGGAAGTTAACCCTCGCCAAGAAAACGATTACTGATCATTTTGTATGGAGGAATAATCGTGGCAGAAGATTTATTGGAAAAGCTGGCTAATGCAGTTGTCGCTCTGGACATCCAAGCGGTGGAAATAGTTTCAAAGATGGCCTTGGACGCTGGAATTCCTCCTTTGGTTGCAATCAATCAGGGGCTTTCCCGTGGAATGGCCAGAATTGGCTCCCTGTATTCCTCCGGAAAAATATATATTCCTGAACTGATCTGTGGTGCCGACACCATGAATGCCGGCCTTGAAGTATTATACTCTAAAGTGCTGAAGAATTCCTCGGATGTAAAGGGAACCGTTGTCATCGGTGTAGTGGAAGGCGATACCCATGATATTGGAAAAAATATCGTGGCCATGATGCTTAAGGTAGACGGTTACGAAGTCATCGATCTGGGGATAAACGTCCCCTTGAGCCGCTTTGTAGATGTGGCGAAAGAGACCTCTGCTGATATCATTGCTTTATCGTCATTGTTGACCACAACTATGGATTCTATGGAAACCGTTATCAAAGACTGCCATACTCGATGTACTAACAATCGGCCCCTGGTCATCGTCGGCGGGGCTCCAGTGACACAGTCATTTGCCTCACAGATCGGGGCCGACGGATATGCGGACAACGCAATGGAAGCGGTCGAAAGAATCTGGCAACTGATAGGGGTAGCGAATGGTCAGCAAGGAGAAAAAGAAACTTTGCTTGATTACATAGGACAAAAAAAACACAGAGCCATCATGCCCTGGATGAGCAACGTCGGTCTCAGATTGACCGGGTATGAACTATATGAAGTTTACCAGTCACCGGAAAAGCAGCTCGAAGTAGCAAAGGCTATGGATGAGACTTTTCCGACAGAATTCATTTACCCCATATGCTATGGCAAAATCTTTTGTGAAGCACTGGAAATTCCATTACTTAGGTCGTCTCATGATTTTCCAAGTGTGGTGGAAAGCCTGATTATCAATGATGAAAAACTCAGTCAATATTCAGTCCCTAACCCTGAAAAAGATGGCCTTATGCCTGTTTATGTAGAAAGCCTTAGACTTCTGGCTAATCATTTCAGCAAACCCCTGATGATTCCAGTGGAAGGACCTTTTACCCTGGCCATGGAACTGTCAGGAGCTACAAATTTTGCACGGGCTATTATCAGGGACCCTGGATTTGTAAACCGTATACTTGAATTCACGGTTGAGACTGTAAGCACATATATTCACGCTGCGGTCGCCGCAGGCGTTCAACTTGTCATCATCTCCGAACCTTCTTCCATAATGCTTTCTCCGCAACGGTTTGAACAACTGGTCTGTCCGGCCTTACGCCGGATATTCGGTTCTTTTGATGGCTGGAAGGGCTTGCATATCTGCGGTGACAGCACCCATATTCTTGATCAAATGCTCAATTGCGGCGCTGAATGTCTCAGCCTGGATCAGTTGGTGGATATCCCAGCTATTGCCAGCAAGATCCCGCCAAACATTGTTATCTGTGGTAATATTGATCCCTTAGGCGTATTAAAGGAAAAAACACCGGATGAAATCAAAGAAATCACCATAGCCCAGCTCAAGAATATGAAAAACTATTCTAATTACATGGTGTCTTTTGGTTGTGACTGCCTGCCGGATACACCGCTTGAAAACTTGAAGGCAGTGATAGAAGCAGGGCACGCCATCATTTGAAAGAAGGGCTCTAAATCTTTTCGAATTCGAAACAAAGCATGTAGCTGTATCATTTGGATAACAGGCATGTAATACATTCAACCATCCCGTTAGGATGGATATTATTGCTTTGCATAATACTTCCTAAAATTACCTATTCATAAACCAAAGTACCTCAGCAATCCAGTCGATTGAAATATCAAATAGCAATCTCGTTATCTATATGATATTGCTATTTGAATTATCACCTCTTGTTATATATAAAGAGAAGACTTTTCCAGACCTGCAATGAAAGACTGGAAGGATATTTGGCGCTATCTTACTGCATATAGAAAGAAATGTCTGATCTTGTATTATGAAGAACATTCTGTTCATGATTCTAAAACGTTGCTGCACCAGTCTGCTGACCATATTTATCATTTCGATTATTATCTTTACTGGTATCGAGATACTTCCGGGAGATGCTGCGCAAACAATTTTAGGTCAAGCCGCCACCCCTGAAACTGTAGAAGCCTTTCGAAAAGAGTTGAAGCTTGATCTCCCGCCTCATAGCCGATACGCAGCTTGGCTCCGTGACATTGCACATGGAAATTTTGGAAACTCACTAGCTAATGGAAGACCGGTTTCAGAGCTAATTGGCTGGCGATTTTCTAACACGATTATTCTTGCATTGTTGACTTCAGTAATCGCTATTCCGCTGTCCATCATATTGGGCATAATGGCAGCCTTTTACCGCGATTCATTCTTTGACAAACTGATCTCGATAACCACCCTGTCTCTCATTTCTTTTCCCGAATTTTTCGTGGCCTACATTTTAATAAGCGTCTTATCAGTGAAACTAAAGTTATTTCCGAGCCTGGCGATTGTAGAGGAAGGAACCGGGATTGGTGGTATGATTCACGCCATTTTTCTGATATCCCTAACGCTTACCTGTGTTATTACAGCTCACATGACTCGTCAAACGCGTGCTGCCATCATCAATGTATTGGGCAGTTCCTATATTGAAATGGCCAAGCTTAAAGGAATTAGGCGACTGAGAATCATCATATATCACGCACTTCCCAACACTCTGCCTTCCATAATCAATGTTATTGCCGTCAATATGGGCTACTTGGTCGTTGGTGTGGTGATCGTAGAGGTTGTGTTTGTCTATCCTGGATTAGGGCAGCTGCTAGTTGATTCAGTCGCTAAAAGAGACCTTCCTGTGGCACAAGCATCGGGGCTTATATTTTCTGTTGTCTTTATTTTATTGAACCTGGCCGCGGATATAGTTTCCCTGCTTTCAAATCCGAGACTTAGGCAGACAATAGTCTGAGGGAAAAGGGATTTATCATGTTAAAAATATTAACCCAATCTTCTTTTTCCGCCCGGGCAGGCATGATCATTATATTATTCAATTTTTTCATCGCATTGATGGCACCTGTGATTGCTCCTTATGATGAAACTGCAATAGTAGGAGGTGTATGGGAACCTTCTTCTCCGTCTTTTTATCTGGGAACAGATAATATCGGTCGAGATCTGTATACCCGGATGATCTATGGCGCCAGGAATACAATCGCCCTTGCTTGTTTAACAACGTCCCTCTCCTTTTTCATAGGAACCTTTTTTGGATTTCTGGCCGCAGTAAAAGGAGCCTTGATAGACCAGGTTCTCAGTCGTTGTGTGGACATTGTCATGTCTCTTCCCTCACTGATATTTGCCCTTTTGATCCTTTCGGTTCTAGGATCTTCGATCCCGGTTCTACTTGTTACCATTGCCCTGTTGGATTCAACCCGGGTATACCGACTTTCAAGAGCAGTTGCCATGGATATTGCGGTGATGGAATATGTTGAGGCGGCTAAGCTACGGGGAGAGAAAGCCTGGTGGATCATGAGCCACGAGATTTTCCCTAACGCACTAACTCCATTACTTGCTGAATTCGGGCTCAGATTTTGCTTTGTATTTCTGTTTATTGCTTCTTTGAGCTTTCTTGGACTTGGAATTCAGCCCCCAATGGCTGACTGGGGGGGAATGGTCCGTGAAAATGCCAATGCAATTACATTTGGTATTTATATTCCCCTTATCCCCGCCGCAGCAATTGCTTTTTTAACGATTGGTGTCAATCTCGTTGTAGACTGGTTTTTAACACTTTCCAGTGATCTCCGGGAGGGATAAAGAAAAAGGTATGGAAGCAATATTGGTAGTTAACAACCTGAATATAGAAGGACGTTGCTCGGAGAGCTGGTATCCCATTATCCAAAACGTAAGTTTTACACTTAAAAAAGGAGAGGTGCTGGGGCTGATCGGCGAATCAGGCGCAGGGAAATCCACTATTGGTCTGGCCACTTTAGGATACACCCGGCCAGGCTGCAGGATGACGAAAGGTTCTATTAAGCTTAGCGGGCAAGAGTTATTCGGTGCTCGGGATGAGAACTTAAGAAAGATCAGAGGGGCAAAAATCGCTTATGTGTCCCAAAGCGCCGCTGCATCTTTCAATCCTGCACACCGTCTCATTCGGCAATATATTGAAGCTCCAGTTCATCATTCTCTGATGAATTATCAGGAGGCTTTGAAATATGCAATTCAGGTCTACCGTCGCCTGTCTCTACCTAACCCCGAAAAGATTGGATTCCATTATCCCCATGAATTATCGGGAGGTCAACTCCAAAGGGCCATGATCGCCATGGCTATGTCGTGTAAACCAGATATCTTTGTTTTTGATGAGCCGACAACCGCGATAGACGTTTCTACACAGATTGAAGTGTTGGCTGCGGTTAAAGAAATTACCGAAAAAATGGATAGGGCCGCGATTTACATCACTCACGATCTGGCTGTGGTCGCTCAGGTCGCCCATCGTATCCTTGTGCTACGTGATGGCAAAATAGTTGAGGATGGGGAAACCCGGTCACTTCTGAATAATCCCAAGGAAAAATATACTTCAAAACTACTGACGGTCCGATCTCATAGAAACACAAAACACGTTTCAGACCAAACAGACGTAATTCTGGAGGTTAAAGATGTTTTCGCCGCCTATTCAGGGAAAAATAATGTTCTTGAAGGTATAAATCTGAAACTGAGGAAGGGCAAAACCATGGCATTGGTCGGAGAATCAGGAAGTGGCAAAAGCACTCTAGCTCGGGTGATCACCGGACTACTCACACCAACCTGTGGAACGATGTCCTTTTTCAGACAACCACTTTCCACAAGCTTGGCTAAGAGAAAGAAAGAAGATTTGCGACGGATACAAATGATTTACCAAACACCAGATACATCTCTGAATCCTAAGCATACCGTTCGGAAGGTGATTGGACGACCATTACAATTTTATTTTGGATTAAAGGGGAGGAAGGCAGAAGCGAGTATTAAATTGTTACTCCGTAAAATTGAATTGGATTCGGACGTTTATATTGACCGGTTGACTACAGAGCTTTCTGGCGGTGAAAAGCAACGGGTCTGCATCGCTCGCGCACTGGCTGCAAAACCGGATCTGATCATCTGTGATGAGGTTACTTCCTCTCTCGATCAGATCATTGCAGGAGGAATCCTGGATCTGCTCCAGGATCTTCAAAACAAGACCAATATTTCTTACTTGTTCATCACCCATGATCTGGCCATGGTTAGGAAATTTGCTGATGAAATAGTAATTCTGCTGAATGGTGGGATTGTTGATCAGGGTAAGACAGCCGAAGTATTGTTTCCCTCACGTCGTGAGTATACTAACAGACTTTTAGCTTCCATCCCCGAGATGAATCCGGACTGGCTGGATAAAATCCTAAAAGAACGATCGCAAGAATACAACCAACCTTTTAAAATCAATCAGGAGAATTAGTATGAATCATCTTTCAAACCTAATCGATCTGTACCAGAAGAAAAAAATCAACCGTCGCCAATTCATAACGCAGATGACAGCGTGGGGGATCTCGGCTGCCTTGCTTCCAACGTTCCTGTCTGGTGAGGCACTAGCATCCGGCCCGAAAAAAGGGGGAACACTGCGGCAGGCCATGACTGGAGCGGCTACCTCAGACTCGCTTGATCCGGCTTTGATTATCGCCAACCACACTTTCAATATCAGCAACCAGGTCAGCAACTGTTTGGTGGAAATTGGCCACAATTTTGAGCCGATTCCGGAACTAGCTGAATCATGGGAAGCATCCAAGGATGCAAAAACATGGACATTCAAACTCCGTAAAGGGATTGAGTTCCATAATGGTAAAACCATGACCGTCCAGGATGTAATCTTTTCAATTAATCATCACCGGGGAGAAAAATCCAAATCTGCCGCGAAAACCTACTTGAAGGACGTGGAAGAAATCAAGGGCGATGGTCCAGACACTGTCGTGTTTAAATTAACTAATGGCAACGCTGATTTTCCATTTATTATTGGTGATTTTCATTTCAGAATCTATCCAGAAGGAACTCAGGGGAATGATTGGGAAAAAGGAATGGGTACTGGCGGATACATTCTGGAAAATTGGGAGCCTGGCGTTAAAGCTATAACCAGACGCAATCCTAACTACTGGAAAGAAAATCGGGCCCATTTTGATGCCGTTGAAACCCTGGCTATCTTGGATGTTAACGCCAGAACAAGCGCTTTAAAAACCGGAAGAGTCGATGTTATGGAACGTGTGGACCTAAAAACAGTTCACTTGCTAAAAAACACGCTTGGTATCAACGTTACGGCGCTGACAGGCACCATGCACTATTCCATGCCCATGCTGGTGGATCAGGCCCCCTATTCGGATAACAATGTCAGAACTGCTCTGAAGCTTGCCGTTGATAGAGAAAAGATGGTAAAAACCATTTTAAATGGCTATGGGGAAATCGGTAACGACCATCCGATTTCCCCAAGTAATCGATACTATGCCGCAAACCTAGAGCAGCGTCATTACGATCCGGATAAAGCGAAATATTTGATGAAAAAAGCGGGCATGCTGGATCACACCTTTAACCTCCATGCGGCCGATGCTGCATTTCCAGGAGCAGTCGACACTGCGGTCCTTTACCAAGAGAGCGCTAAAAAGGCAGGAATTAATGTTAAAGTCATACGTGAACCAAATGACGGCTACTGGGCTAATGTCTGGACTAAAAAAGAATGGTGCATGGCTTGTTGGTCAGGACGCCCAACTGAGGATATGATGTTTTCAATAGCCTACGAGGCAGGTGTCCCTTGGAATGATACCCACTGGAATAATGAACGATTCAATCAAATTCTTAAAGATGCTCGGGCTGAGCTGGATAACGCCAAACGACGTCAACTATATGAAGAGATGGAGGAAATCTGCAAGGACAATAGTGGAAACATTATCCCCATGTTTAACCAAATCGTGGAGGCACATTCGAATAAACTCGCACATGGTCCAATTTCCGCCCATATGGAAATGGATGGACAAAGAATAGCAGAGCGCTGGTGGTTTGCCTAAAATCAATGTCAGTGTCCACGTTTATTTAAAGGTTTTAGGAAATTGAACAGGCTGGGGACTAAAATTCACGCATCCTGTTCAATTCACTGGCAATACCATATTATACTGATTTTTATCGAACAACTGAGGATCTCTCTGGTTGAGAGAGGAAATTATACAAGTTGGTTGAGCTGTGTTTTGAAATTGAGACATATACGAGATGACAACTGGCAAAAATCAATCTGTTTTTTATACTAAAAACTTAAGATGTTTCCTGTTTTCGAAAATCACGTTTTTTAAGAAACCCAACAACATAAAAACCATCCGAGAGTAGACCTTATCCATAAAGAGGGTAAGGTGTCCTCAAACCTAGAAACCATTACCTTCTTCCTGCGAATGTCACCGGGATCATGCTAAAAGAATTGTCCAAAATGGAGCATTTTGAAATCCAAAATAATCCAGAAAATATTTACAGGCCACCTCGGCATGAGCGTTAGGCAGCGAGGTTGATACTAACTGAATCTTGAGCACGAGTTGGTCCATCGAGTAACCTTTTTGGAACCTTGTTCATGCCCAAGATAATTCCGGAGAAAAACCTAATGCTAAAAAACTCAGAAATTTTCAGGATTGTAGATATCAAAAACAGTTTTCTCACCAAGAAGAGAATCAATCTGCCACTGAATTTCCCGAATTTCTTTTTGTTTTATCCAGGTTCCCCAATCATCTGCAGTTTCCCATTTACTCACTACAATACATTCTCCAGGATCGTTCATTTTTGAGTAGGTTGCTCGTGATATAAAACCCTGCTGGTTTTCTGATTTTGTACGCAATTTTTTCAAAAGTGGGACTAGCTCACTAGTTTTGTTCATACGAAAAACCCGTTTGCTAATAACTATTACACTCATTTCAATTCTCCTTTTCAAAAATAGCTACCATGAACCAAAATTCACAAGAAATCATCATAGTGATGAATAATCATCAACACAACATGAATTCTAACAAGGTTTCTTTTTCATTGTGATTTGGAATTTTTAGCAGCTTAAAAATGAGATATATGCAAATTCTGGCTGAGATGTTTCCAGAGGATTTTTGTGGGTTTCTGCGGAATCAGTATCAGGCGCGATGCCTGATACTAACTGACTAATTTGCAACTTTCAAAGACCTTATTCCAAGATGTTCTGTGTGAAGATACTTCGCACAGATCTTCTTGGAATTATTGTACCCGTGCTGGTTGCCAGATTAAATACAAACCAATGTTAAAAACTTGTCAGATTGAGTCTAGATTGCTCCAAATAATAAGAAAAATGAGTGCTATAACTTTTACGTTATTAGTCATTACCCCCTACTACCAGCGGCCTTCCGATTTTATCAATCGAATAACTATGTTAAGGCGAAAAATATTATCCAAATTCCATTAAATTGGTATTGACACAAGACCACAAGCCGAGTAGAAAAAACTGATACTTTTCAGGCTCCATCTATTTGGATTAAAAGGGAACTCGGTGTAAATCCGGGACGAGCCCGTCGCTGTAACCAGGAACGAACGCTGCAATTAAGCCACTGATAAATTATCGGGAAGGCGCAGCAAGTAGGATGAACTGGAAGTCAGAAGACCTGCCTGATAAGAGTTGCCATAACTCCGTGGACAAGAGTTATCGCGAAAGAGACGAGGACAGAACAGGGCATCCCCGGATCAATTTTATATTGGTCCGGGGATTTTTTTATTTTCGGACCAAACTCAATTAATAGGGAGGTTGTATGAAGATTAAGGTCTGTATTATCGCGTCTTTTGTTCTACTCGGAGTCCTCGTCGGTGCAGCTGTTGCATCTCAGCATGGTGAAAGCAAGGACAAAAAAATTGGTATCTTGCTGGTGGCTTTTGGTTCAAGTGAAGAAAGTGCTCAGGTTTCGTTTGAGAATATCGACAAAAAGGTTAAAGCTGCCTACCCGGATATTCCCATCAGATGGGCCTTCACTTCCCATATCATCAGAAAAAAACTTGCCAGCCAGGGAAAGTATTTCGATTCCCCTGAAGTTGCTCTCGCCAAAATGGTCGATGAAGGTTTTACCAACGTTGCCGTTCAGTCTTTGCACACTATTGGTGGAGCCGAATACAATGACTTACGCAAGGTCGTCGAGTCATTTCAACTAATGGGCGGCTTTAGCTCAATTATTCTCGGCCACCCCTTGCTCTCCACCCAGGATGATTTCAAACGGACAATTGATGCAATTTTTGCCAACATCCCCAAAGAACGTAAAAAAGATGAGGCTGTCGTTCTGATGGGTCATGGTACACATCATCCTGCCAACGCTTTCTACTCTGCCCTGATGTTCCAGCTACAATTACAAGATCCAAAGATTTACCTTGGAACCGTAGAGGGGTATCCTGATCTTGACACTGTCCTTGAGCTTATGAAGAAAGACGGAATCAAAAAAGCCTATCTTATACCATTTATGTCGGTTGCCGGAGATCACGCCAAAAATGACATGGCAGGGGATGAAGACGATTCGTGGAAGTCCATCCTCACCAAGGCCGGTATCGAGTGTGTGCCTGTTATGAAAGGGACCGCCGAATCTGACCAGTTTGTTGCTATCTGGGTTGATCACCTGGGGGTACCACTCAATCATTTTAATTAGATAGTGCCTGGAAGAAAATTAAAAAGTGTTAACAAAATCAAATCGATAACATCACAACCCACAAACGAAGAAAATGAGCGCGTAGATAGCGACGGATGTCGAGTAATAATGTAACGTGTTGTAATGTATTGTATATTACTTTTCGGTAAAACCATTCAGCAGGGCCTCTAAGGGATAAAACGACTGCAACCGCCAAATCTTCGTCGGGTGAAAAACTCATGCGTAAAGTAATCGTGCCACAAATGAAGTTGGGCGAACTGGCTATCGCCGACATAAAGCTGGACCCTAAATCACGCGATGATATCCCGCAAATCCTCCGAGGACTCCAGCATCTCTACACCACACCTGAACTGCGCGGTCCGATATTTGCCATTCTGGAAGAGGTGTTGCCTGAGCGTCAAATTGAAGGAAAGATTGTCAAGGCCGACCCCAACAACGGTCGCCCCGGCATGACACAATGGCAGATTCTGGTGCTGGGGGTGCTCAGATTGGGGCTCAACGCCGATTATGACCGTATCCAGGAGTTGGCCAACGAACACAAGACCCTTCGGCAAATGCTCGGTCACAGTGATTGGGCGGACGAGAAGTATTATAATCTGCAGACCCTCAAAGATAATCTGCGGCTGTTTACTCCGGAAATCCTCGATCGGCTCAACCGGGTAATAGTCGGAGCGGGACACAAGGCATTAAAAAAAAAACGGAAGAGGAGGTCGTAGGCCGTTGTGATTCCTTTGTGGTGGAGACAGACGTCCATTTTCCAACCGACATCAACCTGCTCCTGGACGCTATCCGTAAGGTCATCGAAATCAGTGCTGAACTGTCCTCCACCTACAAACTGCCGGGATGGCGGCAACACCGCTACCACCAGCGTCAATTCAAAAGGCAGTACCGCAAAGTACAGCGGCTCAAGCACTCCACGTCCAAAGACGAAAGCAAACAGCAGCAAAAAGATCAGGAGATTAAAGATGCTCATCGTGCCTACCTGGAGGTGGCGGAGGGATATCTGACCCGAGCGGACCACACCCGCCAACAGGTCAGCCCGCACGACCCTCTTTCCGTGGCTTGGCTCAGCGTATTGAATGATTTTATGGAACATGCCCGTCGGCAGATCGACCAGATTGATAGGCGGGTGCTCCGGGGTGAACGTATTCCTCACGACGAGAAGGTGTTTTCCCTGTTTCAACCGCATACCGAATGGATCAGCAAAGGGAAGGCCGGCGTTCCGGTGGAATTGGGACTGCGTGTGTGCATTATGGAAGACCAGGACCGCTTTATTCTGCATCACCGAGTGATGGTAAAGATCACCGATGACAAGGTGGCCTTTGCCATGGTGGGCGAAACCAAGCAGAAGTTCCCCACCTTACGAGCGGTCAGCATGGACAAAGGCTTCTTTAGTCCCGCCAATCAGGAAGTTCTGAAATCGCGTCTTGAGTGTGTGGTACTACCCAAAAAGGGTAAACTCTCGCAAGCCGACAAAGCTCGCGAAAGCGAACCTGAATTTGTCAATCTGCGCAAACAACACTCGGCGGTGGAATCGGCGATCAACGCCCTTGAAGTCCACGGACTGGACAAATGTCCCGATCACGGTCTCAACGGATTTAAACGCTACATTGCCATGGCGGTGGTGGCACGTAACATACAGCGCCTGGGTGCGGTGTTGCGTCAACAGGAACAAGAGGCCGCTCAACGCAAACGCGGATCTTACAAAAAAGCAGCCTGAGAAGAGCAGGCTCATCCGGCTGCAAAGTCGATGGCAGAGCTATGTCTGGCCTACGTAGCAGGTGAGAATCATTGTCATCTGCGAGGCAAAAATGACAAAAGATTCTGCCGAAGAGAAACTCATTCGCATTAACTGTGACCGCGCCGGTGCGATTTTTTCAAAAATTTGGGGTTTTCTGCCAGGCACTAGATAGCTGCTTATGTTCGTTAATTGTAGTTCTTTGAGGTGATTATCGTCATCTCAGCAGTAAATATTATTACTTAGTTTTCAGGTTCCACGCTTGTGGATGAAAAGGGAACCCGGTGTAAATCCGGGACGAGCCCGTCGCTGTAATCCCATCCATCTTTTGTTAAAAATTGATGGAAACCTTTGCAACTATTGGTGTCACTGCTTTACGCGGGAAGGCCGTTGCCAGGGGAGGGAGAGTCAGAAGACCTGCCTAAAAAGTCGCTTTTGAATCTTCGTGGAAGAAAGATTCAGGCAAATATTCTGTGGATAAATCAGGGCATCCCCGGATCAATTGTTTTTCCTAATTGGTCCGGGGATTATTTTTTCCTCGGGCCTAATCAGGTACCGAAGGAGAAATATCGATGAAAAGATGTTATTTGCCCCTGTTTGCAGTATCTCTGGCAGTTGCTCCATTGTATGTTCCACCTGTAGTTGCCTCATCATCGTCTACTTCTGTTATGGACGAGGTAGTCGTCACTGCCAGCCGTATCGGTGAAAGTAAAAAAGAAATAAGCGCGAATGTCGATGTTATTACCAATGAAGATATCAGCAATTCTCTGAGCGTTAATGTTGGCGACCTGCTGGCCGAAAAAAACCTTGGTCATATCCAGAAATATCCTGGAAGTCTCACCTCAATAGGCATTCGTGGGTTTCGTACTGACACCACTGGCAATGACCTGCAGGGACATGTACTTATTCTGCTGGACGGACGCCGGGCAGGGTCCGGCAATGTAGATAAATTTCTGACGAAGAATGTTGAGCGTATTGAGATAATTCGTGGACCGGGGGCAGTACAGTATGGTTCAGGAGGGATGGGGGGTGTTATCAATATCATCACCAAGCAGGGCACGAAGAACAGTATGTTTGCGGAAGCTGGGGCTGGATCGTTTGATACCTATGAAGGCAGCATCGGCGGAGAGGTCAAACAGGATGCTTTCGATTTTGCCGGTTCCTTTACCTCCGCCACCAGAGATGATTATAAAACCGGAGACGGCGAAAGATATCATAATACAGGCATTGATTACCAGAATGGGATAAGCGCAAATCTCGGCTACTCCTTTTCTGAGACGCAGCGACTCGGGGTGATCTTTACCAGTTTTGACGTAAACAAAAGCGGGAGTCCCGGCTACATCAGTCAGAGTGACCTGGATGATTATTCCAATAAGGATAATTACTCCACTGACCTCAAATATACCGGAGCAACGGCAGATAGTAGTTATCAATGGATGGCTCGATATTTTATAGGGAGGGACAAAAATAAATGGGTCGACCCAATTGACTCCAACCCGGACTTTTATGACGATGGTGAAGGGACAACCAATAAAACCGATCAGATGGGTGCCCAGATTCAGGCGTCCAGAACCTTCGACATTTCGACACTTACCGTTGGCTTTGACTGGCTCGATTACGAAGTTGAAAACAGCTACGCACCTGAAAAAACCGTATACGATAATCCGGCGCTCTTCCTCCTTGGCAACACGTCAGTTTTTGATCGTCAACTGACATTGAACTATGGCCTGCGTTATGACTGGTACCATGTCAAGGTGAAGGAAGGTGATGGCAATGACGAGGATCAGACCCATCTGACCCCGATGATTGGCGTGGCATATCAGGTCACCAATTATTTAAAATTGAGAGCGCAGTTTGCGCAAGCCTTTATGATGCCATCTGCCAGCCAGTTGTCGGCAGACTACGATACTTCATATGGCTCTCATATTCAGGGCAATCCTGACCTGAATCCTGAAAAAAGTACAACCTATGAAGGAGGAGTCGATGTCGACTGGAAAGGTCTGGCTGCCTCTCTTACCTATTTCTATACCGATTTTAAGGACAAGATTGTTAGCGATTATCTCGCAGGTGGTTCGCAATCCTGGGAGAATCTCGGTGATGCAACTATTGCCGGTTTTGAAACAAATCTGTCCTATGATATTGGTGTGCCGCTTCAGTGGAGTTGGGAGGTGCGACCATATTTCCAGGCGACCTTCTTGACGGAGTATGAGGATAAAGAGACAAACGATGATCTTTATTATACAAGCGGGACACAATATTCTGCTGGTGTCAAAGTAAATAACGGCAACGGCATCTTCTGCCAATTCAATGTAAATCATACCGGTAGTCAGGATATTCAGGATTGGGAGTCCGGAACCTACCCAACGCCTATCGTCAAACTTGACTCTGTCACCATTGCCGATTTTACCGCATCATGGCGATTCTATGAGGATGAAACCTTTGGTGCACTGACGGCACGTGGTGAGGTCTCGAATATTTTTGATAAAGAGTATGCCTACGTAAATGGCTATCCGATGCCAGGGCGTGGATTGTTTATCAGCCTGCGTTGGGATTATTAAAAACCAGAGACCATGAGGGTATAAGGGTTAGTCCTATGAGCAGATGCAGGACTAACTTTTTTGCAGCTATGCTGGAAAACTACTGAGGTAATTTAAAATGATGCGAAGAGTGTT
Organism: uncultured Desulforhopalus sp.; assembly: GCA_963677465.1. Lineage (GTDB taxonomy): Bacteria > Desulfobacterota > Desulfobulbia > Desulfobulbales > Desulfocapsaceae > Desulforhopalus_A. The sequence continues at coordinate 1,108,271 of OY781976.1, forward strand.
ACTTGTCCTTGTATTGCTGTTGCAACCGTTGTCCCTTTGGGGTGCAGACTACCCTTTTACTTTTAAGGATTCTCCGGGACAGGAGATTACCCTGAATCATATTCCTCAACGAGTGGTATCTCTGGTGCCTTCAGTTACCGAAATGCTGGTGGCGATAGGCGAATCTGATGCAATTGTTGGCACGACCTATCATTCTGTCCTGCCAACTGCAAATAAAAGTCATTCCATAGTCGGTGGCTTTGCTCAACCCGACCCCGATCGGATCGCCGCTCTAGCACCCGATGTCCTTTTTTATGCGGATATCCACAAAGAAATGGTCTCACGATTCCAGGGCAAGATGATCCTGGTTTGCCTGTCGCAAGCCAGCCTGAAAGAGAGCTTTACTCATTTACGCCTCCTTGGACGAATGTTTAACAAAGAGGATAAAGCTGCAACGATTATAGCCGAACAACAGCGACTCTTGCATGTCATAGAGTTGAAAACAGAGCATATTCCACAGCAAAACAGGCAGCGGGTCATACGCCTGATGGGGATGGGGGGAGATGCGATAATGACTCCCGGAGATGATTCCTTTCAAAATGACTACATCCAGGCAGCAGGGGGTATTGCGCCACAGTTTGGTCGTAAGGGTTCAGTTATTTCTGTGAGTCTTGATGAGTGGCAGACCTTTAATCCTCAAGTCATTTATGGCTGCGGCAACAACGGGCTGCGCCAGGAGATGCTCGACCAGCCTGGCTGGAAGGATGTTGACGCTGTTCGTAATGGTCGCATTTTGAATTATCCGTGTGAACTTACCTGCCGGGCATCGACGCATACCGGTTACTTTGTCTCTTGGCTGAGTGCAAACATATACAACGAAGAATTCAGCGACCCCAGTCAACAGGTTTTGCCTGAGACGATAGTACAGCGGTCAGTGGTATCGCTCGATCTAAACTATGTGCAACATGCTGAAGTTGTTGAGAGTGATATTCGTGATTTTCGCAATAAAAGCCTCATTCTTACGTTAAACCGGCCAATGAAGGTGCTGTCAACTCTCGAAGGAATGAGAGAAGACGTCCGCTATGTTGGTAATCATTATTTCCCGGCACCATCCTGGGGGCTGGGGCATCAACAAGGCCTGCCTGAATTGCGTCTCCAGACACTTCGGGTGCTGGGTTTGAAAGCGGACAAGACCGCAATGCTCTTTACAGGTGCGGACATGGCAAATCTGGCGGTAGTGAAAAAGAGTTTTCGCGATATGGAAGTCACAGCTCTGGTTACCGCTGGAGTTAGCGGCAATGCACTGCGAATGGCTCAAGATACAGGCCTTTTTTACGAACCTGATGCAGTCAATGAAAAAGAAAAACCGGGAACTATCAATATCCTGCTACTCAGTAACATGCAGCTGTCATCCCGAGCTATGACGAGAGCCATAATTAGTGCCACAGAAGCAAAGAGTGCCGCTCTTGCTGACCTGGACGTTCGATCTTCGTTCAGTGGGATGATCAATCCAGCCACCGGGACTGGTACCGATAATATCATGGTGATTGAAGGTGCAGGTGGGGCTATTGATGCCACTGGAGGGCATACTAAAATGGGGGAACTGATAGCACGCGCTGTTTATGAAGGTGTGCAGGAAGCTATCCAAAAACAGAACAACCTTACGGCGAGGCGTTCCATCTTTCGGCGAATAGTTGAGAGAAAATCGAGCATTAGAGAACTCGTCGGCTATTTTTCTACTGATAGGCAGCAGATTTTGCAGGTAGAAGAGCTGCTACTTTCTCCTGAATACAGTGCTTTTCTTGAAGCCGCACTTGCCATAAGCGACGCCTATGAACGCGGATTGGTCTCAGATTTAACGAATTTTGATAAGTGGTGCGCGGAAGTCGCAGGGCAGATTGCCGGAAAACCAGTCAAGGTGGAGCCTTTGCAGGACAGGGCTCTGCCGGTTGTTTTGCATAAAGCTGTCGAAGCGCTTTTCACCGGGGTGAAGAATCAAGGCCATGAGCAGAACTGAGGCTGGTGGCAGTTTATGAAGAATCGTCCCAATCGAGTCCTTTTGTTTATGGTGAAAGAGTGAAGAAGGAATTCAAAATATTTTGTTTTGTTGCTTTTGCAGGGATCGCTGTGCTTTGCATGTCTTTCCCCATTTCTTTGCAGGCTAAAGCTCATCTTGAAGATGTGACACCTTTCCCGGAGAGGATCGTTTCCCTTGGGCCGATTAACACAGAAAATGTGTTTTTGCTTGGTGCAGGTAAAAGACTTGTCGGGGATACCATCTACTGTGTTCGGCCAAAAGAGGCGAAGACAAAGGCCAAAGTGGGCACTGTCATGGAGGCTTCGGTGGAGAAAATCATGAACCTCCATCCTGATTTGGTTCTTGCCACAGGTCTTACTTCTGCTGGTTTAATCAATAATCTTAAATCCTCCGGAGTAAAAGTTGTACTCTTTCGGCAACCAAAATCGTTTGCTCAAAGTTGCGACCAGTTTCTGGCGCTGGGGCGTTTACTCGGACTGGAAGCAAAAGCCCAAGAAGTGCTCGAGGGTGTTCAGAAAACAGTTATAGGCATTTCTAAAAAAGTTAAGCAATACCCTCGTCAAAAGGTATTTTTGCAGGTGGGGAGTCAACCCCTCCATGCCTCGGTAAATGATTCGTTTACCCACGACTATATTGAACTCTCCAATGGAGAAAATATTGTGGCCGATCAGGCAAATGGCAGGACTGATTATGAAAAGGTCATTGCAAAAAATCCGGATGTCATAATTATCGCAATCATGGGGTCTGAAAGTGGTATTGCCGGCCAGGAAAAACGCAAATGGCAGCAGTTTTCAGTAATAAACGCAGCAAAGCACAACAGGATTCATATCATAGAACCAGACCTTGCCTGCAGTCCGTCGCCGGCAACTTTTGCCGAGGCTCTTCGACGTATTGCCACATTTATCCATCCTGAAGCCCATCTCCAGAAAATACCCTGATACGGATGCAAGAATGGTACACGGTGGTCTTGCAAGGTGCCACTACAAATCGGCTTCACAGAGCAACTGCCCCTTGCCACAGGCAGATGTTTCAAACTGCAGGATCGCATGATTAATTTTGAAAATTTGATGGAGTTCGTGGCGAATATGTCGGCCAAGGTTTTCAGTCCGGCTGATCAGAATGTCATCCACGACAACATGGCAGGAAAATCCTACAGACGAGGAATTGATATTCCAGACATGCAAATAATGAACTCCATTGACCGAATCGAAAGCAACAATCCTCTCTTTGATTTCATTGAGTAAAATTCCCGAAGGGGTGGCATTCATCAAAATTCGACTTGATTCACGAAGGAGTTCCCAGCAATTTTTTAAGATATAGGCTGTGATAACAAAGGAGAGAGCCGGGTCAAGCCAATACCAAGGCTTATACAGCAGCAGGATACCGCTGACCAGAACCAGAACCGAGGTTAACAGGTCGCCCATCATATGCAGAAATGCGCCACGAATATTGAGGTTGTGCCGAGAATCCTTCAAGAGCAGCCAGGCTGAAAAACCGTTGCCGATAATTCCCACCCCAGCCAGCCAGATTATTATGTCGGCTGCAACCGCTTCAGGATGAATGAATCGTTCTATGGCCTTGTAGAGAATGAAGCCCGCCACCAGGGACAACAAAATGGCGTTGATCTGAGCAGCAAGAATCTCGGCCCGTTTGTAGCCGAAGGTATTGGTTTCAGATATGCCTCGCAGGCTTAATCGATGGGCCAAATAAGAGATCAACAATGCAATGCAATCACTGAAATTGTGCATTGCATCTGAAATGAGGGCCATACTGTTGGCATATATGCCGCCAAAAATCTGCGCGGTGGGAATGGCAATATTAAGGGCTAACGTTACCAGGAGCCTTCCGCCGATGCTATCCTGCTCAATGTGGACATGATGATGATCATGTCCACAGCTGTGATGTACTTGCATATTGATTGTCATGATGATATCTGGACCACCTGAAAATTTAGTACCTTGAGATAGATTAGGTTCTTGTTTCTTGCAAAATAATTAACCATTGTCTCAGGGTACTTCTACCGGATTAATTCCCGTTTTCCAGGGGGCGTGTTGTATTCTTGAAAAACTGCCATAAAATGCAAGCAAATGGAAAATGGATGTAAATATTGTAAACATGACCTCTATTACCAAGGTATGGCCCTCTGTGGCAGGATATTTACTATCCCAATCAAATGGGAGGATGTTTTGAAAAACAGGCCCCCAGTCTCCTGGGTGCCTGCCTTTAGAATTAAGCCAGACGAGATTGTATTACATCGACTTTTAGATTACTTTTTAGAGTTGTTTGAAAAATTAATCGTCAACGTTGATCCATACATTATCCCTTTGAACGCTTCATATTCGAACACACCTGCAGCATCGTGTTCAAATGCGTATGCGCAGAAATGATAAGCTCCGATTGTATTAATAGGTATTAAAACTTCCCCTGTTTGATTTGTTTTAAAAATCTTTTCAGTACCGTCAGAGGCCAAAAGCGTCACTTCTGACCGGGGATAAGGATTTGAAAAAAACATGACACGAAGTAAGAGCCCATTTTCTATTCCAATAGGTACGATTTGAAAAGGCATGTGAGGCACGGTAAATTTATTCTACCCCTGAACCGCGGAGGAATTGTGGGTATTTGCAGAAATTCTCAAATAATCGAAAACCATGCGTGGTGAAAAGCTGATCTGCCGCATTTTTTGAGCGACATTAGATACGCCTTTGCTTTTAAGGAGGCCGATAGCGAATCTCCTCAGTCGGGTGATGTTTTCCGGCCCGTAACCTTTTGAGATTCTACAACGATCTTCATCGTAATTCCAGTCAAGGATGTAGTGGCAGCTGTTTTCAATGCTCCAGTGTTGCCGATTGTCTCTCAAGATTTGTTCGGCGGATGCCAACTGTGGATTTTTACTGGTGATTCCGTATGCGACGACTCGCGAATTTTTTCCGTTCTTTCTGTAAGTTATTCGTTCAATTTTGAAAGCTTGGGCGACATGAGGAAACTTGAGGTATTGATTGATTTCGGTAGTTATCCAGATTTTTCTGGACTCTTTACGGCCATGGTTGGGCTTATCCAGGGTAACGTAGTCAGGATCCCAGGAAACATTTTCGAAAAATGAAGCGACTTCCTTGAGGAGATTTTTTTGGTTGTCCTTGGCAGTGAAATGGTAATGTGCTTGTCTTTGTTCGACAAGATATTTAGCCAGTCCACGCTGAGTCAACAGGGCGTCGGCGGTGATGGTTTTGCCTTGAATATCGAGGCAATCGAGGAGCGGGATGGCGGTTTTAATTTCGTTCGTCTGTTTTTCTTTGTCGCTTCCTTTTACGGGCAAAGTGCCGACTTTTTTTGAGTGTAACTTTGTTTGCTTTGATGCCCTACGGCGCCCATGATGTGGATTTGTCGACCATTATCATCAATAGCGTTTCGCATGGTTTTGCCGTCAATGGCCAGGCTTTCGTCGATTGCTCCGTATTGAGCGTTCCATTGTTGGAGTGCTCGATCCAGTTCGGCGGGATTAATTCTAATCAATATATTACGTATGGTACTTTCACTGGGAACGCTGTTTTTTCTATGACTGAAATAACAGCCAAATCTAGCGCGAGCAGTGGGAGATAAGGCTTGTGCCCAGTCGGAAATGGCCTTATAGCCACGCATCCCGCATAACACTGCCCCAGCGGCGATGGCAAGGACCACATGGACGGAATGTCGTTTGCCCTGTGCACGACGAGGGTCGTTAATTGTTGTAAAGAAATCTGGCAGAGATCTCATCTGCTCGGCGGTAAGCTTCATTCTAGGTGCTCCTGTCACATACTGTTGAGGCAAGGAAGAACCGGATAACACCAGACGGGCATTACGTTGCAGAGGCTGAACGAATACAAGCTTCGAGGTTTGTCGATTATTGCTGTAACCGCCACGGATACGTTGATATCCCTTCGTCTCGCCGACCAGTTTCCAATTCGCTGCGTGATAGATGGTACCGACAAAACGAGAGGGGTCAACAAAGGTTTCCAGCATCAACAGTGGGAAACCGAAACGATCAGACCAGTCAACTTGTATCCTTCTGTTGCACAAGGATAGAATCTTGGTGGCAAGATTTTTGTAGTGGCAGTTGGGCAGTATCAGAAATCGTGAATTATTTGCCACCAGATGAAGTCGGTCATACTGAAAACGGTGTCCCCAGCCAATCCAGCGGTCCCGGGCACCGCATTTCAAAGCTGCAGCGGAAAAGCTGAGTAGACCGAGCCATTCATCGTTGCAGGTGGCGATATACCAGATTGTGTTGCCGATCTTTGGTAAGGATCCAAGGTAATGATATTTTTGCATCAAACCTTGGAATTTTACTTCTTCTGTAGATTCGGCTGGACGGACGACAACCTGTGACAAATTCAAAATGATCCTCTCGTATTGAATACAGTTTTGGAGACAATACAATACGCGAGAGGAGTTGTCCAGCTTTAAAGGTATGACGTTGAAATTGCACTATTAAAAGTTTAGAAAAAATTTACCCTGGCATGTGAGGTGACTCTGTCAAATCGGAAAGTTCTTCAGCTTTATTTATTTGGATATATCGACCGTAGAAAAAATCAAGCCGCCCATGATAGATGCCATACAAGCTACTGTGATCTAAAGAGAATGGTGGTGTTATTTCTCCTATGTTCCCTTTTAGATATTTTAGCCCGTTTTCTGTAGCCTCATTTAATTTAATTTGGGTTGGCTCTGCATTTATAGTTTGAAGCCATGTTTTTCCTCTCTTAGCAATTGGCCCGATATAATCTTCATCGCTAGGACCAACGTGATGTGCAAAATAGAGATGGACTGTTCCGTCCCCGTTTTTGTTGGCGTCACCTATAATCCATAGATTGTGAGCATATAGTGGCGTTATACAGGTTGAAGCAATAAGAAGAAAGAAGACCAAGCCGGAAAAAACTTTTGTCTTTGGTGCTAAGCGGAAAAGGCAATTATTAACTCTCATGATATCAAATTTTCCTTTTGAAGATTATTGTTAAAATGATTAAAAAAGAAACTCAATTCCGGCAGTGATAGATCTGCCATAGATCGGCACAAGGCTTTCGGAGCCAGGTGAACCTGATCCGTATACAACAGCCTCTTCGTTAGCAAGATTTTTTGCGTCCACAAAAAACGAAACCGTAGGATTCCATTGGTCAAATGTCTTTTTGTATTTAGCGCCAACCACCCAGTAATCATTTCCCTTTAGTGTGTTTGCCTTATTAAAATAGCGATTTCCTATGTAATCTGCCGTTAGAGAAATTTGTCCGAAAGTAGAATGGTTATAGCCTACCGTCAAGCCAATGAGTTGTTCCGGAATGTTTGCAAGCCAATTTCCGCTGTAATTAACGCCCGAGTCTATAAAATCTTCATATTTTGATTTTTGGTATGTATAGCTGATGCTGGAGTGCCATCCCGAATTAAAAGAAAGATTTAATGATAGCTCAATACCTTTTGCCTCAGTTTCCCCAGCGTTTGATTAAGGATCTGTTGGATTTGATCCTGTTTTGATCCATTTGTTTTTATATTGGTTCAGAAACAAAGCGGTATTGTAATTAAACCATGGGAATGGACTGCCTCTAAATCCAACTTCGTAAGAATAGACTTCCTCTGGCTCCAAGCCTGATGAATATGCAGCTCCAGGAACACGAGCAGGACTTTTAAAACCGCTGTTGAAGCCTGCAAAAATATTTAATGCTTTATTAACTGTATACGTTGCCCCCAGTTTTGGGCTGATGGCCTCATCTGATTGACCTGCAGTATTGGAGATATTGACTCTCCCGGTTTGATTCTGTTTGTAAGAATCAAATCTCGCACCGAAAGTCACTGTTAACGCATTTGTAATAGATAATTCATCGATAATATAAGTTGCGTATGAAGTATCTTTTCGGAGGGTGTCTTTGATCTTTGTCTGACGTACACCATTTGTAACTGTGAACATTTGAGTAATCAATTCATGTTTGCGGTACTCTCCTCAGAAAAGAACCGTATTACTCATATCTGCTATCTTATGCTTTAGTGCATATGTGATAACTGGGAAAACTTCCCATTCATCAAATTCCATATCACTACCATAGTTCATAGTAACCCATTCGTCTTTTCCGGTTAATTTGATTTGCAGCTCATCGTCTCCAAAATATTTTTTTAATACTAAAGCAGCTAAGTTGTAATCGTTTTCAAAAGCGTTTGATTGGCCCGGATTCTGGCTCGGGTCTGCATCGAACTGGGCCTGAGTAAGATTTTTGGGCCAAGCACCTTTGGAGTCCATGTGTGACCCGTGGAATTCCACATTCATGGTATCGTCAACTTTGTATGCTAGCCGTGTATAAAAATTTACTGGGTCGTAGAAAACATCATCTTGATAACCATCACTCTGCGAAAAAGAAAAATCCATAAAGTACTCCGAACGGTCATTGCTACCGTTGATTACACCAAAATAATTGGTATAATCAAAGCTGCCGTATGCAAATCCTGCCTTTGCTTCCAATGGCTTGGGAGAAATTCGGGTCACAACATTAATGAGCCCACCTACTGCCTGGTCCCCATATTCAGCAGATGCGGTTTTAATTATTTCAATCCGCTCGATATCGTTTATCGGGATTCTTGTAGGCACGGTATAACCGTTCCCTTTATTGAATTCTATGCCATTGACCAAGAAACGAAGTGCCTGAGTCGATGGCTCTGAGCCTCTTGAACTATATACTCCGTCGTTTGCCACTCCAGATTGATATTGTGGAACATATAAACCCGGTACCTGCCGAAGCAATTCATTAATATTGGTTGCCTCAGGCATTCTTTCGATATCTTCGCGAGTGATGACATCAATGTTGGTAGGTATCTTGTCAATGCTCGTTTCAACCTTTGCAGCAGAAACAGTTATATCCCCTAAATCATAGGCCTTCTCCTCTTCACTCATTGCACTGCCGGAATAACTAAATATAAATAGAACAACAATGGTCATAAGCATACGTTTAGATCTATTTCTCATCCTTGGCTTTCCTTTTTTATTGTGTGGTCAAAAAACAGCCCTTATGATGCTATTATGTCTGACTTCGCAGTGATCCTGGTTTTTGCTAAATTTCCAGATACTGGAAAGGACTTGAAGGAAAGTTGGTTTGATGGTATGAAAGTATCAAGCATCCTTCCTGACAAGGAAAGGGTGCTTAACTGGGAAGGCAGCGGTTACTTTTGTCGGTTGCAGCTGCCTTTCCTTACCTAAATTGTTTAATTGTTTCAATTTTGCTTTTTTATGTGTTTTTGTTTTCTCCCCATATCCAAAGTTTTCTTCCCAAAAAGCAACAGAACGACTTGCGCCATTCACGGAGATGCATCTTCATGGCTTTTGATTCAACTATAAAAATTATGCAATGTTAGCCATCGCCCTATTATTGCTGATTAAATCTTTATTTATATAAATAACTAGCACTTGGCTGAGTTTTTGCAGATTCCATAAATACAAGCCATTTGCCGTGCAATAAAAGACTTAATGCTTCCGTCGCAGGCATATCCTGTTTTCTGCAGGTCGTTAGGTAACTCCGTATTCGACAGAATACTTTGACCCGTCCATGGAACGTAAAACGTCTGACACCTCTTTTGTTGGTAAAAGAGGTGAGTAGATCATCCATGAAGTGGAAGAGATCGTATTCACAGTCTTTCAACCGCTTCAGAATGTTTCTGGACTTTGCTTTGGCAACACTCTCCGGTTTCCAGTGGTTTGCTCTTTTCATAGGTGCTAGGCATTCGGTTTCGGCTTCTGTCGGGAGTTTCCGGTAACGCTTTTGATACAACTCCGATGAGGGTGGGCCAGGAGATCCATCAGAATTATCCTCCATCTCGTTGATTTCAATAGAGAACTTACTCTCTTGTTGAGCCCACTTTCTGTCATTTTGTTTCCAGGCCCTCGTCGATTATCGGAGATGGTAGGCATTACACAGGGCATGAGCCTGGCCATAATGGAGAGATGGCTTGTCACTTATGAAAGTCTTTTTCAAAAAAATCTTGCCTTAGAAAAATTTAAAATTCTGATCCGGGAGATGTTTGACAAGACGGCAAAATTTACTCCATAGAATTAGCCCTTGATAAATATTTGTTAAGCTCTTACCCGCAAAGACAAATCCAACCGGTATTTGTATGCCATTGTCATAGTCGAATTAAATTCCACCTGTCGTTAGACGAGAGTGGTAATACATTATTTATTTTCGTGTTAACATTCCAGAAAAACGGAGCGGTGTCAAGCAAAATAACATGCAGTAATTATTCGTGTAAATATGTAGTTCTCCGAATAGTTGTGATATTGTGGATCTTCGGTTTGGTATTTTCTTTTTTAGTACGACACCATTTTGAGGTAGGTTAAAAAATTGGATACCAAATCGGGATTTGACAAAAGTACATTCATCATAGTTTCAAGATTGTTCGTTGCAAATTCTCAAGAAAAAATCGGTTCCAGCGAAATGTTCCTCTACCTTGGAAATCCACAAATACAACGAAGAGTCGACTCTGCTTTTATCGCATGAGTGGGACTCGGGTAACCTTATCTGCCCACAGGTTTTGTCTGCTCTCAAGTATATGAGGGCCATCCGGCCATAAACAATGCAGTTGATCACAAAGCCGTTGGCGCAAGATATAATGAGTTGACCAATAACTGAAAACCATATGATAATACAAAAATGAAATTAGTAACATTATTAACTTCTATATGGAGGATACAATGCGCCCTTTTGATGGATGGTTTGTTATTGGTGAAACAAAATATCGCACCCCTTCGGTCTTTGATTTGCACAATCGAGGCTATTTCGCATCGGAACCGTCTGTTACTCACCAGTATGGGGCGCGAATGCTCGTCAATCAACAACTTGAATTGGCGATTGAGTATAGATTTCTAGAGAAAAAAATGGAGTGAGCGAAGGTCGTTCTTACAGATATAAAACAAATCAAGGGATAATCAAACTTGGTTCAGGTGCGGACCTTGATATGACCCTACTCTGCAAAATGGTAGACGATGCTGATGCGCGACTTGAAGTTTCCAGAATCTATGCGCAGTGGTGCGAGCAATATTTGCCTAAAACGGATGATAATATACTCGATGTGGCTGCCCTAAAAACAAAATTACTGTCTTCCCTTGAAGATAGTAAAAAGAAGATTCGCAGGGAATTGAAACGACAAAACGGTAGTTATGTCGTCGCAAGAGTTCCCGCACTCGTCGGTTTCTTTTTCCGCTGGCAAGATGGGGCTTTATCAAATGAGGCATTTGATGCCTATTGTTCACAGGGTGGAGAAGAGCCGGTAAATAGCTTTATCCAAAAAGTTGCTGAATTTTATACCATCTGCGATACGAAAGAACCTGGCGGGCTCGAACGAAACGATGGAAAATATTGGCAGAGCGACGATGAAATCTGGGAATGCTGGATCAGCTTTGCCGGTTCAGAAGAAGAGGCAAACAGGGTCTGTCAATCTTTGGAAATCGTGTTGAAGGCATAATTGTTTCTCTTGGATTAACAGGCATGAAAACGGGCAGGTCGACCTCCGTCGAGCTGCCCTCATGAGATTGATATGGCAGAACAATATGATGCTGATTCATGAATCAATGACTTTTGCCAAGTCTCCAGACCATGGAAAAAATCGTATGTCTGGTAACATATCCTCTTGTTCTCTTTCATAAACTCTAAGGTTGTTAAAATTCAGTTATCACAGGTTGTCATTGACAGACAATTGGTTATCTTTTGTCACTTAAAGAAAAGTGTGCGAAAAACATTAATAATTATTTTATGTTTGTCAGAAAATAACTATCTCCACAAAAAAATTGTGGTGCACACTGATAAACTTAAAGGAGGTTTTATGAAAGGCGATCACGAACATAAACATGAGCACGACCATACTCATGAGCACAAACACGAACACGAACATAGGCATGGAGATTCAGTTCATATACATGCACATGGTCACGAGCATAGTCATGGCCATATACATGAGCATAAACACAGTCACAACCACTCAGAAGCAGGCAATAATCACGACCACGAGCATAAGGGGGATCATGGAGAGCATCACCACGAGCATCCTAACCATGATACGGAAGCACATGATCATAGCCACTGATAGGTGATTGTTTGGGGACGGGAGTACTTCACCCAATTAGCTTCTAAAATAGATCCATCTTTGTTAAAATTCCTTAAGAAAAGCGAATAATTATGTCAATGTAAAATTAATCAAAAATTTAATTTGTATTGTTAACTTAGTTGAACAATATTCTGGTCCAGAAAAAATGCATTTTCCTGACGGATAGTGTATCACATCCGGAGCAAAGTAGGATGAGATACACTATCGATTTTTTGTTAGTTAAATAGGTAATACGAAAAATAATATTGTAACACAATTTATCATTGACAAATGGCCCGGCCTGCGGTATTGATAACACACATTTGAGAAACGTAACACTATGTCTTGTGGCGGCGAGACATGAAAAAGGTTATCGATTCTTGGATCAGCACCAGATTGATCTGCCATATCAATCCAATGAGGGCTGCTCGACGGGTGTCGAGCAGCCCGGCTTTTTTTTCTCATCCATCCAGCTTTGTGCCGCTTTCGAGCTTGCTGCATAAAGGTTTTCCACAATCTGGTCAGTGATTATCACGGACATGCCACCGATTCCTGGCAGTTGACTGGTAAAGTGCAAATTCCATCGCCAATAATATATTGATGGGGTTAAACAGGGTCATCAACAGTAAACTGTTGTGGATCTTTTTGCATGAATTGCAGCAAATCTTCTGCCACATCAGCCGGTTGTTTGTTATCAGTTGAGAATTTGAGAAACCGCTGGTAGCCTTTTTTTCTTTCTTGTAACAGGGCAAATATTTTTTCTTTTGGATTAGCAACGTCAAGTAAAGGTCTGCGATGATCTGTATCATTTGCCAGGCGCGCTAGTATTTCCTGGGGCGTGGCGATCAAACAAAAAATCCTGCCTCTCCTGCTTAATGCCTCTACGTTGGCGGGGGCGAGCATAAAGCGCCCACCCGTTGAAATGACAAGTCCTTCTTTCTTTCCCAGTTCTTGTGCAATATCGGCTTCCATTTGACGAAAGGCTGATTCGCCCAAGTCGGCAAAAATCTCTGGAATCGTCATGCCTTGGCGAGTTTCGATGAGCTTATCTGTATCAACAAACTCGCGCTGTAGTTTTTGAGCAAGCAGTTTACCAACGGTGGTTTTGCCAGTTGCCATGAAGCCGGTTAATATGATGTTTTTATTGTCGACATTTTGCATAATTTAGATTTGAAGAAATGTTATTTGCATGAGTATTTTAATAGTTGGTCAGGTGGGAGATTCCGGCCAACCAGACCATAAAGGTGAGTGACGAAAAAAGGGTACTTGCCGAGATTGCCGCAACTGCAAAATCAGCGTCACTGTGCATTTCCTTGGCCATGACGTATGCGATAGTTGCTGTTGGCGAGCATAAGAGAATAAAGGCTGGCAGGTAATCGACCGTTTGCAGATGGAATAAATGGAAGAGCAGCAAACCACTGGCTGGTAGTATGATCAGCTTGAGAGTTGTCGCTCCAAGAGTGGGGCGGAAGTAGCTGCGCATAAGTTTCACTGAAAGTGAGGCGCCAATGAGGAGCAGTGCCATCGGCGGGGCAAGTCCACCGAGAATATCAAGGCTTCGGCCAATGACCCTTGGCACAGGGATTTCCAAGGCGGAAATAACAATGCCGCTCATGGCGCCAATGATCACCGGATTGCCCAACAGTTTTATGATCAGCGGCTTGATGCCTGGCCGGCGTTGGCCGGACGTATCATGCAACTGCAGCGCGATAACCGATAACAGATTTTGCAGTATCATCAGAAAACCGGCGATAATTCCGGCCCTGGCCAGGGCGGTTTGTCCAAGATAATAGAATGCGATAGGAAGCCCTATGTAACCGATATTGCCATGTCCTGAACTTTGGATAAAGGCCCCGGCGCGAGCAGGATCCATTCTGGCCATTCGAGTGATAATATAGGCAGTGGTATAAATAATTACAGCGGCCAGAAGAGTGAAACTGAGGACTTTGATGTTAAATTGTTCATGGAAAGAAGCTTTAACAATGGCGCTGAAAATCATGGCAGGGATTGATAAAAAATAGACCAGTTTGTTGGCTGGGACAAGAAACTCTGGAGTGATAAAACCTCTCTTTCGTGCCCCCCATCCCAGGATGATTATGATAAAAATCGGTATGATGGTAATAATTACTTCCATGGTGGTGGCTTCTCATTTATTAATGACGCTGTCCCGATTTCGATTGAACAGGTAGTTCACTATCGGTCGGGTCTCCTGGCTGCATGATAAAATATATTCTACTATTCTGATATGAAAAAGGTTCTCAATCAGGCACATATGATTGCCATTGGGGAAATAATGTTATGTTGGGAGAAATACCGTACGTTCGTTGGCAAGAGAAGGCGTTTAGTTATCAGGACATAAAAAATAGAGGAAAATGAAATCATGAGACAACAAAGCACCTTGCAGGTTACGGTACGAGGCACCGTTATTGGTGGACCCAGGCCGCTGATTTGCCTGCCGATGATGGGTGACACGAGAGCGAAGGTCATCAGGGAAGCTAAAGACTTAGTTACACTGCGGCCTGATGTATTGGAATGGCGCATCGATGGTTACGACAAGGTGGAAACTATTGATGATTGTCTATCACTTCTGCAGGATTTGCGTCACTGTATTGGTGCTATTCCGCTGATTTTTACCTGCCGTATAGATTTGGAAGGTGGCTTGAAAAAGATTGACCAGGGAAAACGGCTGGAATTGTACAGCGCAGCAATGGCATCCGGTAATGTTGATATTGTGGATGTTGAATTGTGTAATGAGAAAGAATTTGTAAAAGCCATAAAAGAACAAGCCAAGGCTAACAATGTGAAATTAATACTTTCGCACCACAATTTTAAACAAACACCCAGTGAACTATTTATTTACGACAAGTTGGTCGAGGCTCAGGCCACCGGTGCCGACATCGCAAAACTTGCGGCAATGCCCACAAATTATGCAGATGTGTTAACTCTTCTCAGCGCAACAAACAGGGCGAGAAATGAGAGTGTACAGATTCCTATCATCACCATTTCTATGGGACCTGAGGGGGCGATTAGCAGATTGGCTGGAGGTCTGTTCGGCTCAGATATTACTTTTGCCATCGGTGTCGCGGCGTCTGCACCGGGGCAAATGCCAATAAAAGACCTGAAAACAGGAATGGCCTTATTGTATAACTCTGAAGTTTGATGTTTGTTTTCGAGAACTATTACTGTTTTGTTGCCATCAGGGAGTAAGCCACCTCGGACATTTCCTCTATCAGTGGATCGACATCTGTAAAGAGTTTGAATGCGGCGGCGCCTTGATAAATCAGCATTCCCAGACCGGGGACGATGGTGCATCCCCTGGCTTCAGCAGTCTTAAGCAGTTTGGTCATTAATGGGTTGTAAACGATATCGGCAACCATTAAATTTGGCGTTATCAGTGACTCGTCAATAGGTAAGACATCTTCTTGTGGATGCATCCCAAGGTTTGTACTGTTGATGAGTACATCGCAGTCAGCGATTGCTTTTCTCTGGCTTTCAATCGATTGCCCGACGACTTCAGCACAGGGACGTATTTTGTTGTTGATTTCATCGGCCAGTGCCTCAGCTTTGGCAATCGTTCGGTTGTCAATGTATACCTTATCCGCACCAAGAAAAGCGAGTGTCATTGCTATGGCGCGTGCGGCTCCGCCACATCCGATCAGATAAAACCGTTTTCGCTTAACGATAAGCTGTGTTTTTTCCTCCAGAGATCGTATAAATCCTTCGCCGTCGGTATTGAATCCTTTCGTTTGCCCATTCTTGACAGTGATAGTATTCACCGCACCGATTGTGGCGGCTAGGGGATCTAATTCGTCCAAATACTGCATTATATTGATCTTGTGAGGAATTGTTACGTTAAACCCGGCAACATTCATCTTGGAGAGGCCTGAAAACACCTTTTCCAGGCTTTTCTCCGTCACCTCCACCGGCATATAGAGATAGTCCATATCGAGTCTATCAAAAACGCGATTGTGCATGGGTGGGGAGATCGAATGGCCTAAAGGATTACCGAGAAGTACCACTAGCTTTGTTGTAACGGTAGGATATTGTTTCATTATTTTTGATCTTTAGAATATGCGCAATACTTTCGGCAGCGTGCAATGATTTTCTGCTATAGAAATAATTGCTTAAAATACCATGATCAAGCTTAATCGGCAACAGTACCTTAATTTAGGGCAGTAGTGCCAGTTAACCGACACTACTGCTAAAGATCCGGGCATCAGAATTGTCTTTCAGAACTTACATTCTCAGCGCGATAATTGGCTGTTGATTGAGGTACTCTAAAGAAGCCGTTTCAGTGCCACCCTGCCCAACCTGGCTGTCAGAAGACTGAGGGGCAGAAAGCTGACAATAGACGCCCACCGCACAGCGCCTCACCGTACGCCTGGCGACCCCAGCAACGCTTACCGGGGTGAGCGGGCGGCCGACTCGCGCCTCAACACTTGGCACCAGATTCTGAGTCCCTGGAAGAGAAAGCAGTTCTCCGACCTCGGAGCCGAAAGTCATGAGAAAACCGAAAACCATTAGGATACTAACCACTTTTAATTTGTTCATTTTGAATCTCCTTTGGTGAAATGGTCTGGCAACTCGCCCGCACCCTTCAGATCCTTCAGGTCGACTTTTTCGGCCTTGGTGAGGTTTTTGAAACTAAAATCAGTTGCCGCTACTTCGCTGCCAGTCTTCCAGTCTCTGGTTAGGATTGTGTACTGCGGTGCTCTCTTCATGTTTTTAGAGGTGATGGTGTAACGGTATGGCACTGGTTTATCCCCTTGGGCAATCCAGATCTGCCAATCCACCTCATCCGTTCGAAAGGCCAGATAATCACATTCAACACCACCGATGACGCCACTGCCAAGGTCTTTGATGTCGGTGACATTGCTCATCAGTACATCGTAGGAATTTGCAAGTAACAAGTCCGCCGCAGGCAGTGGTCTATTATAGGTATTCCTTAATTCGTCAATAGCGTGATCAATCGTACCGGGCATCTCAAGCTGTGTGTAGGCATTGAGATTCTTGCCCAGAATTGTCAGGATTTTTCCATCAAACGTCATCATCACATCAGCAAATCCGCCGGAGCGAGTGACCTGGATTTTATCTGGCCTGTTGAGGGTAAGAGAGCCGGAACTTGCCAGTGCCAGTTTTTGACCATCTTTGGTGACGACTTCAAGAGAGGCATCAAAGTCAAACGAGATGGCTTTCTGCGCAGCCAAGTAATCGGACATGGCCTTGAGAATCCTCTTGGCGTCGGCCTCATCAGCCTGTGCTCTATAACTTGTTCCAAACAGAAAGAGTAATGAAAGCGCCATGACGGACATGGTGCGCATAAACATCATTACTGATATGGTCTTTGTCTTCTTCATTAGAGTGAGCCTCCTTAGTTTGTTATTTCTTGGCGAGGAGCATCGCTCCATCGCCTCTGGCGAATGTGCTGAATCAACCCTATGACGTGTGAGTTACCTCCTCGAACGAACGTTCTTTGGCAACCTGTGCCTGAAAGCTGAGGGAACAGTACCTTCAGTCTTTAAGCACTGTTCCTGACAGTATAAGACATATTTTAGTGTGGTAAATAGACCCGTGCAAACTCTGTTTTCCTATCCTTTCGATGTACAATAAACAGCCTAACATTGAAAGCAAATAATCAAGTCTATAGACGATTTGGCAGGTTACGATCGATTGAGTTGCGACAGGGCCGCGAGAACGGCTGCATAATAGTTGAGGGGCTATCAGGTTAAGGCAAATTTGGTGGTTTTCGACGCAGCCGATCTTTCGGTGAAGGAGGCGTTGGCTTGGTTAGCCTCTGTTTGGATGTACTGTCCTGATTATTCTTTTGCCGAAAAATTGTCTTTTGTGGTTCCGCAAACAGGGCAGGTCCAATCTTCCGGGAGTTCTTCGAACGGAGTTCCCGGGGCGATGCCTTTAGCTGGGGCTCCCACACTGGGGTCATAGATATAGCCACAAATAGTACAAGCATATTTTTTCATCTGTATCCTCCTCTGAAATAATTTGGCAATAACATATTCATTTTTTAACTACATTTAAGGTGATTTATCTGGCTGGCCGCAAAACCCGCCCCAAAGCCATTGTCGATATTGACTACTGTGACACCGTTAGCGCACGATGTGAGCATGGCCAAGAGTGCGGAAAGCCCGCCAAAACTTGCGCCATATCCAACGCTGGTGGGAACAGCTATCACCGGCATTTCCACCAGTCCTGCAATTACCGAGGCCAAGGCGCCTTCCATTCCGGCAATGACGATCACAACCCGAGCATTGCGAATGTCATCAATACAGGCAAACAACCGGTGAATTCCAGCGACACCCACATCAGAAATAAGGCTGACCTTGTTACCAAGAGCTTGCGCCGTCACCTTAGCCTCTTCGGCCACCGGGAGGTCGGCGGTGCCGGCTGTGACAATGACAATAGATGATTTGGTTTCTGGCGGCGGCTCGTGTGCATAGACGAGGGTTCGGGCCATTGCATTGTAGGTCGCCGTTGGGCAGATGGCAGTGACCATTGCCGCTATCTCAGAGCTGATCCGTGTTGCCAGGATGTTACTTTGCTTTTTCAGCATGGCTTGAAAAATTTCCACGATTTGCTGCGCTGTTTTGTGTTCGCCATAAATGACCTCGGGATAACCATTTCGCAAAGCTCTGTGGTTGTCAATTTTGGTATGACCGATGTCTGTAAAAGGCAGGTCTTTTAAGGTAATCAGAGCATCGCTTGCTTTCATCTCACCTTTTTCTATTGCTTCGAGGATCTGTTGGATGGTTGATTTATTCATGGTGGTTATCATTGCTAAGTGTTTTGTTCAGGCTTCCCGTCTGATATCCTTCCATATCAAGAGTCACGTATATATAACCACAAGCCTTAATCTTATGGATCAGCAGTGTTCGTAATGTGGGTGCCATAATTGCGGTAAAGCTTGCTATGGGTACTTCAATACGGGCAATATCGCCATGGCTTCGTACTCTTGAACCGGAGATTTTTAGTTCACGCAGTACCAACTCTGCCTTGGCAATTCGTTCAAGTTCTGTTGTTGTAATTTCGGTATGGTATGGGATGCGTGATAACAGGCAGGCGTAGGCTGGCTTATCCCATGTGGGAAGGCCGATCTCACGGGAGAGGGTTCGGATGGTTTCTTTGGTCATACCCAACTGGAGCAGGGGACTTGCGATGTTCAGCTCCTTTAATGCCCGCATTCCTGGCCGATAATCGCTCAAGTCATCTTGGTTGGACCCTTCGATGATTGTCTCAATACCAAGCTTTGTTGCCTCATTTTGGATTGCCTTGAAAAGTTCTTTTTTACACAAATAGCATCTGTCTGGTGGATTCTGCGTGATGTTGGCTGGGGTCGGCTGTGAAATGACTTTGTGAGCGATATTGTATTTGTCTGCAAATAGCAGTGCCTCCTCAATCTCCCATGCTGGAATGTAAGGTGTTTTTATAGTGATCGCCAGCACCCCTTCAGCCAATGCTTCGTGCGCGGCATAACAAAGCAAACTGCTGTCAACGCCACCCGAAAAAGCCACCACAGCACGTTTCATTTTCTTTAAGTGCAGAAGGAGTTGCTGATATAACAAAGTTTTCATCAATTTGTTATTACCCGGAAACGAGTACCGTTGGTTTCGATCGTCACCCCGTCCCAGGTAATCTCCGCCAGCTGTGTATTGGGATCGATCATGTTACCTTCCCTCAGGATCTTGCCATTGATAATGATCATCCGTTGAGACGGATTTTTTGAGAAGGTGTGTCCTGCAAATTTAAGGGTGGGGATTTGTGCTTGCAGTTCGGCTGGAAGATCGTGCAAAAGTGGGAGAGACGCCGGTAGCGGCTTTGGTTCGATAACCACAGGAGGGTCAGAGGCAGGAGTGCTTTCTGTGATTGCATTGGGCTGCTGAACTTTTGCCTGGTCTTCAACAGGCCGCTGCAAGGAGGTCGCAATGTTCTTTATTACGTGTTCTTGAGGCTGCGCCGCAGTCACTCCGGAGGTTTGAGATTCGGCAGGTGCTTCTGTTACAGCTGTCAGCGGCTTCTCGGTAAGACTCGGTTGGTGTAAGTAAAAAAACACACCCAGGCCGCAGGTGATAATGAAAAGTCCGCCAGAAAGAAGCAACACTGCAAAATGTTTTTTTAATATTGAGGTCTCTTGAAAAGGTGGGAGAGATCCATGGGCGGAATGGAGGTGTGGAGAAGTACCCTGTTGCCG
This sequence comes from uncultured Desulforhopalus sp., assembly GCA_963677465.1. GTDB lineage: Bacteria > Desulfobacterota > Desulfobulbia > Desulfobulbales > Desulfocapsaceae > Desulforhopalus_A. Next base: position 1,128,574 of record OY781976.1, read on the forward strand.
TTCCTGTTCCGATTTTTTTAGTGCATCGAGGATATAGGACATGGAATTAATCCTTATCAGTTGGTAACTGGTTGAGTTTCGTCTCAGTGCCATTTTTGCTGGTGGCGGGGGAAATGAAATTTTTCAGCAGCACGATGTTGTGTTTGAGTAATCCAATATTGTCCCTGGAATCGACAAGATAGAGGCTGAGTGGCACTCCGATGACCAGCACCAGCAGGAGCAGAGCGGTGATAAATGTTTTTGTCGGATATCGTCTGGGGCTGGTTATTGCTGCGAGTTCACGAGTGGCCTTTTTGACGATCTTCAAACTGACGTGATCCCAGTTATTGGCATAAGCACCGAGGAGTGCACGGTCGCAGAGAATGTTAATTACCCGGGGGATTCCCTTTGAAACTTTTGCAACATACTGGGTCGCTTTTTTGGAAAACAGAACGTTTCTGCTGTTACCGCCGGCAATGGTAATTCGATGTTGTATATAGGTTATAACATCTTCTGCCTGCAGAGGTTTTAAATGGTATCTGGTGGTGATTCGCTGATTAATCTGTGATAATTTGGGATCACAGAGAAGTTGTTGCAGTTCCGGTTGGCCGATCAAGACAATTTGCAGCAATTTTTTGGTGTTGGTTTCCAGGTTGGTGAGCAGGCGAAGTTGTTCGAGAATCTCAATATCCAGATTTTGCGCTTCATCGACAATCAGCGCCGTGTTTCTGCCTTTTGCGTGGGCGTCCAGCAGATACGCATTCAAATGGTCGATATAGGTCTTTACCGTGGGAGTCTCTGACGGGATGGAAATTTTGAGTTCTTCGCAAATGGTTTTGAAGAGATCTCCAATGGTCAGTTTCGGATTTAATATCATTGCGATGTCGGTGGTGTCGGGCAGCTGCTCCAAGAGACAACGGCAAACCGTCGTTTTTCCCGTGCCCACATCGCCTGTTAACAGTATAATGCAGCCTTCGCTACTGATTCCATACAATAAATGAGCCAGAGCCTCCCGGTGCAATTCACTCATAAAGAGATATCGGGGGTTGGGCGCGATGGCAAAAGGCTTTTCCGTCAGGCCAAAATAGCGTGTATACATGATCGCATTTACCAGAGGATAAAACGGAATCGACAAGAATATTCAGGAACCGCGCAAGCCATGTTCCCATATTCTCTTTTCACAATGAATCTATTACTATACGGTGGATCACAAATATTTACCATTTTTCTTTGCTTTGTATTGTTTTTCTCAGGAAAAATACTAGTTTATACAGAAAGTTGTAATGTGAATTCTTGAGAAGAAGTCGGCCGGGTGGCCCCAACTTTCAGAAATGACTCTTTATGCCAGTATTTGAATACCGTGCGCTTGATTCCAAGGGAAAGACTATCAAGGGAATTGTCGACGCTGACAGTGAATCCCAGGCCCGGTCTAAACTTCGCTCCCAGGGGAAATATCCAGTCTCTATTGAGGTAAGCAGAAGCAAACAAAATAAAAGCGGCGGTCGTGGAGGACAGGGTGGGCTGCTTGGCCGCGTCAAGTCGGAAGAGATAAGCATAATGACCAGGCAGCTTGCGACCTTGCTTGGTGCGGGAATTCCATTGGTGCAATGTCTCGATTCTTTGGTGGCGCAGACCCGCAACGCTGTGCTGAAAAAGGTCATTGCCCAGATCAAAGGATCGGTGAACGAGGGAAATACGCTGACCAATGCCTTGGGGGAGCACCCTAAGTTATTTTCCTCTATTTTTATCAATATGGTGCGTGCTGGCGAAGCATCCGGCGCTCTGGACATAGTCCTGGAGAGACTTGCCGATTTTGGTGAGAAACAGGAGGTATTGAAGGGAAGATTGCGGGCGGCGCTCGTCTATCCTGTCTTTATGGCGGTTATTGGCTCGGCGATTCTCTTTATTTTAATCACTTATATCGTCCCCAATATTACCCAGGTCTTCAACGAGATGGATCAGGTGCTGCCCTTGCCAACGCTTTTTCTCATCGGCCTCAGTGATTTCCTGAAAATATATTGGTGGGCATTTTTAATTTTCTTAGGGATTGTCTTTTTTGGATTGCGTTACTTCATATCGACACCTTCCGGAAAATCGTTTTGGGACTTGTTCAAACTTAAGGTCTTCATCATCGGCCCTGTGGTGCAAAAGGTGATTCTGGCAAGGTTTGCTTCCACGTTGGGGAGCTTATTGCAAAGTGGCGTTGGCCTCATGACCTCGATGCAGATCGTTCAGACCCTTGTCAGTAATGTTCATGTCGCGAAGGTCATTGATGACGCGATGGCACAGATACAAAAAGGGCAGAGCATGACGAATTCCCTGTCGGAGTCGGAGTGGTTTCCTCCCATGTTTGTGCAAATGATTGCGGTGGGAGAGCAAAGCGGATACCTCGAAATCATGCTTGATAAGGTGGCCAAAGCGTATGAAAGAGAGGTGGAAACGGCGATTATGGGAATGACCTCACTGATTGAACCGCTTATGATAGCGGTTATGGGACTGGCGGTTGGCTTTATCGTTCTTTCTATTTTGCTGCCAATCTTCGAGATGAATCAAATGATAGGATAAGATAGGATAAAAAGGCGTAATTTTCTGGGCTCCCCGTCAATTTGGTGGGCACCAGGGGCGGATACGTTATTATAAAATTTAACACACACAGGTTACAGCCGTATGAAAATTGAACTGAAAAGGTTTGCAAAATCCCGAAACAAAATGAGCGAAGCAGGTTTTACTCTTATTGAACTTCTGGTTGTGTTGGTCATAATTGGAATTTTAGCTGGATATATCGGTCCGAAGATCATGGGCCATCCGGAAGAGGCAAAACGAACCAAAGCGGCCCTGCAAATTGAGGGCATAGCCACCGCATTAAAAATGTATAAGCTTGACAATGGTATGTATCCCTCAACAGAGCAGGGCTTGCAGGCTCTGGTTGAACCTCCGTCAATAGGGCAGTTGCCGCCAAAGTGGCGTGATGGCGGATATCTGGAAAAAGGGAAGGTCCCCCTTGATCCATGGGGAAATAATTTTGTGTACCTCAGCCCCGGCGTTAACGGTGACTTTGACCTCAGTTCCTATGCCAAGGACGGTGAAGCTGGCGGGGAAGGGGACGGCAAAGATATAAATAGTTGGGAAGTTGAGTAGTTAGATCTTATGCAATTGTCATTGCTGACGCGGTCATGGGGCAATTCCAAAAGGGGTTGGCATGAACAGGGGTTTACCCTGATTGAATTGATTGTGGTTACTTTTTTGATTGGTATCATGCTCTCGGTCAGTATACCGTCCCTGCGCGACACGTTTTTAAATGATCCTTTGAAAGCCACGGCCAGAAAAGTCATTGGACTGGTGAATGGGGTAAGGGAACTCGCCGTTCGTACTCAGCAGCCGTATCTGCTCCATATCAGTCTGCTTGAAAACCGTATCTGGTTTGAAAAAGATGTTACTGGAGAAAAAGACAAAAACACGGAGACTTCCCAGGAACGGCAACTGTCGTTTCCTGAATCAGTGACAATTACAGGGCTTTGGTTGGGTGGCGATGAGACCTCAGCAGAGGGTGATTCCGTGGTCTGGATCAGCAAAAAGGGGTATTTGAATGATACGATTATCCGTATCGAAGACGACGCTGGTAATCATTTGAATGTGCAGTTCTACCCCTTTCTTGATCCTGCTTTAGTGTCCGATCAGGCAACCCCCTTTTAAAGAGTTGTGAAGTGGCTATGGCTATGGCGAAAGACTGTTGTTCTCTATCCTCTTTAAAGTACCTGTCCTGGCTCTCTTGCCGTTTGTCGGCTGTGGCCAATAATCAGGCCTTTACTCTTCTGGAAGTAATGATTGCTGTGTCGATCATTGCCATTGCCTTGGTGGCTCTTTTCGGTTCACAATCAAAGAGCCTTTCCCATGCGACAGAAGCGCACTTTAATATTGTCGCGCCGATGCTGGCATCCGGCAAGTTGGCTGAGTTGGAAGCTGACAAGGCTGCTCCGGACAACGATGAAGGCGATTTTGGTGATGACTTTCCGGGGTATCGCTGGCAGCTTGTGGTGGAAGATGCCACTTTTAATAATTCTGGGTCGCTGGAAAACCTGGAAAAATTGGAAAAACCTCTGCAAAAGGTTGATTTGACAGTGCTCTGGAGTGAAACCAAGTTCAGTTATACGCTTACGTATTATGGCCGCTGGCAGGAATAAGATGGAGAGTTCGTTGCAGACAATAAAGGAGAGGGGCTTTACCCTTGTTGAACTGCTCATTGCTATTTTTATTTTCGCCATAGTTATATCGTCCGTGTACGGTTCGTATCGTGCGACATTTCATATAGTTCAGGGTTCAGAGTACCAGCTGGACATCGCCAATAAAGCCCGGATTGTTGTGGAGAGGTTGACTGAAGATCTGGGCTCAATTGTTACTGTGCCTGGCGTCGTGTTTCGGGGAGAAAGGCATAAGTACGCCGATTCCCGTGGCGACAGCCTGACCTTCGTCAGTTCAGCGCATCTTGTTCTGCGTAAAAACGATACCTATTCGGGTGATTCTTTGGTCCAGTATCTGTCGGAATTGGATATGGATACAGGGCTGCTCAATCTGTATCGGTCGGATACGGCTTTCGTGCCGGGAGCCGGGGAAGATATCGAAGCAGGGCATAAACATTTGATATGCCAGGGGCTGCTGGAATTTCGGTTTACCTATCTCGGTCCGGATGGTAATGAATCTGGAGAGTGGCAACTGGATGAAGCGGTTTCACCCGGCAAAAGCAACCAGCCCGAGGAGTCTCCGTTTCCATTGCTTGTCTCCATAGAACTCAAATTTGCCAAGTCTGCGGACAGCGACAACATTACGGTTTTTAAAACTGCAGTAGCCCTGCCACACCTGTGGAGAAAGCAGGGATGAACTTCTTGGAAAAACAGAAAAGTCTTTGGCGGGATCAGCAAGGTATGGCGCTTCTTGTGACAATCATGACGGTGAGTCTGCTTGTCGCGGTCACCATGCAGTTTCACAGGACGACCTGGCAACAGTATTTGGTCGCCAACAATTACCGGGTGGGGACGCAATTGACAGTGGTCGCCGATTCGGGAGTAAACATTGCCCTGGCTCTCCTTCAAAATGATGGCGTAGAAAACCAGGTTGATTCCCTGCTGGATAGCTGGGCCACTCTGGATAAAGACAAATTTGACGATTTATTTCCTGCGGGTTCGCTGCAACTGAAGGTCGTCGATCTGTCAGGCAGATTGCAGGTAAATAGCCTGGTTCAGAAAAAGGGCGAGAACGCTGCCGAGGCTGGAGCGCAGAACAGTGAAGAGGCAATTCTCCAGCTGTTTCTGGATTTGCTGCTCTCCGGCAATTTTGCCATAGAGGATGAGACAGAGGCCCGGTCCATAGTCGATGCCATCGTTGATTGGATTGATGAAGATGACAAGGAATCGGACCTCGGTGCCGAGAGTAGCTATTATGAGTCACTTGACATACCGTATAGCTGTAGAAACGGTCCGATACAATATATTGAAGAGCTGTTGTTGATAAAAGGAATGACCCCAAATTTGCTCTTTGGAGTTGGCAAACAAGAGGGGCTCGCCGATTATTTGACCGTTGACGGTACTGATGGCAAGGTGAATATAAACACTGCACCTCTTCTGGTTCTAAAAAGTTTTGATCCACTTATTAGTGATGATCTACTTGAAAAACTCGATGAATACCGAAGAGACAAAGAGAACGCAGAAAATCTTGTCAATCTGACCTGGTATAAAGATGTCGATGGCTGGCCGGGAGATATTGTGTTAAATGAACAATTATTGACAACCCGTAGCACCTATTTTCAAATACTTGCCACGGGTGAATTCGGTGACCAAACACGCAGTGTGGTGGCGGTGGCCGAACGGTCAAGTGAGAACAAGGTCAATCTTCTCAGAAAAAAAATGGAGTGATTTATGGCAGATGCGTTGTTGTGCCTGGATATCCACAAAGATACAGTTACAGCAGTGGTGGTGGACAGAAGCTCCAAAGTCACCATCGTAACGGACTGTGTTGTTGCGGGCACTGTGGATCAGTCCTTTGAAGATGCCATCGCCCATATAAAAGAGCATACCGGCATAGTGAGCGTCCCCAGTCTGGTAACTTTTGGAGCTGAGTTTTTTTCATTTAGAAATGTCTCTCTGCCTTTTTCGGACCGAAAGAAAATAGAACAGGCACTTCCTTTCGAGTTAGTCGACCATTCACCGGTGGATATCAACAGCCTGCTTATCGATTTTATTGTGGCTAAAGGTGAAAAAAAAGGCACGGGAATTGTCGCAGCGATGATCAACCGGGATTTTCTGGCCGCTCATCTTGCCGTATTGACTTCTGCGGGGATAAACCCTGAAAGAATTGGTATTAGTGGTGTTTCAACCGCATTGAACATTTCCGAAAGAGTGGCTGGTAATATTGTTCTGATCGATATTGGTCAATGTTGGGCAAGTTTATTCATTGTCCTCGACCAAAGAATTGCCCTTATCCGGTCACTGGCTATTCAACCGGAAGCTGTCGCCGGCAATGCTGTAGACGATACGTTTGTACAAAACGTGCTGCAGACTGTTCTCGCTTCTCAGCTTCTGGATATGCATAATCCTAACTATAAGGTGTTCCTGACTGGTTCAGAGACACAAGCCGAAACGACCTTGCCGGTTTTGTCGTCGAAACTCGGTGGTGTTGAGGTGGCGTATTTTCGACAGAGTGAGCAGCCCCTAATAAAAATTGAAGCGGATATACAAAGTTCTTATCAGCCTGAGCTGATGGATAGAGTTCTTGCACACGTATTGAAAAATGGTAAAAAGAATGGAGGGTTTAACTTTCGAAAAGACGATTTCAGAAAAAAGAAATCCTTTGCAGAATATCGGGGTCTATTGCTGAAAACAGCTGTTCCGCTGTGTCTTGTCATTGCTTGTGTCGTGGTGTACGCGGGTTACAATTATTCAATGTTGAAGACCGAGCAGGAAACATTACGGCGTGAGATTCTGGAAGTTTTTAAGGAGACGCTGCCGGACGTGACGAGAATTGTGAATCCTGTCCAACAGTTGCAAGTTAAAAATAATGAAATCAAGGCAACATTTAGGCCAGGGGGAGCTGGTGGGACGGTGTATACCATCATCGATCTCCTCACTGAACTTTCGACCCGAATCCCGGCAAAATATCCAGTGAAAGTTGTTCGAATGGTTGCAGATACGGACAATATACGATTGAAAGCTGTTACCGAAGGTTTTAATACGGTCGATAATGTTCAGAAAGAACTCGAAAAATCTCCATACTTTAGTAGTGTTACCATCAGTTCCGCCAATCAGTCAATTAAAGGCGATGAGGTAAACTTCGAACTTAAACTGGAACTTGCCCGGCAATAATTATGGTCTCAATTTTAAAAAAAAATATCCTGAAAGACCTTTGGCGGAAATCAGGGCTCGAAAAACTGAATAATCGTGAAAGGGGGGTTCTTTTCGGCGGAATTGTTTTTGTCTTGTGTTTTACGCTGCTCCAACTGGTAATTATTCCTTTCCTTGATTCTCGACGTAACCTGGAAGCATCCATCGCGAGAAAAAAACAGGAATTGGTTGAAATAAAGCAGCTGCAACAGGAATATCTGAGTTTAAAAAGTGAGGAAGGAACCATCCAGACCCGAATTGGTCAACGTGGGGCGGGGTTCACCCTTTTTACTTTTCTTGATCAACAGGCAACGGCGGCAGAGGTAAAGAAACAGATCAAGTATATGAAACCGTCAACGGTCGAGGGGACGGAGTTGAATGAAGCGATGGTGGAAATGAAACTCCAGAAAATAACCCTTTCCGCTCTCGTTGAGTTTATTCGGTTGGTGGAATCGGAAAAGAATGTTGTTTTCATAAGAAGATTTTCAATTCAAGAAAGCGGCGACGAGCAGGGATACTTTGATTCAATCCTGCAAATTGTAACGTTTGAGCAAAAGGGATAGGAATGGTTCACTCCATCTTCTCATTTCGGACCTTGGCGTATTTTGCCTACGCAGTTCTGCTAACTGCCGTATTGTTGTATGTGCGTTTCCCGGCAGAAAAATTTCGAGCATATTGTGAGAAGCGGATTGAACATCTCTTAACCGACAGTACCTGTAAGATTGAGGGTATTGCCTATCGCTTTCCTTTATCCGCATCCTTTGATACAATAAAAATAACCAGAGTTATTAACGGTCTGGAAACTTCAATCGTTATCGACAGGTTAGTGATTTCTCCTGAACCACTGAAATTCTGGAAAAGCTTCAACCTCAAAGGCGAGCTCTATTCCGGCAAATTTGAAGCAAGACTTGATGTCGATCCCCAGGCTCAATCGTTTCATCTGGTGAATATACATTTTGAAGGTGTTGAAGTGGATGCACTGGTACAGGCAATTGGCCTGACTGAGAGAAAGATAACTGGTATTCTCGATTTTTCCGGTGAATATCAAGCACAAAATAGCCATCCTGGGGATGGTGCCGGCAAGGGAGTTGTCGAGATTTCCACCGGCAGCATGTCGCTTTTGCAACCGATCTTATCCCTGTCAACACTTGATTTTGAGAAGGTTGCAGTGGATGTAACACTTGAAAAAGGTCTTCTGAAAATTGCACAAGGAGACCTTCAGGGAAGGGACATGACCGCCGATTTTACTGGTGAACTGCGGATAGCTCCTCAATTGTTGGACAGCAATCTTCAACTGAGTGGTCATATGGAACCTGATGAAACATTTTTGAGGAGTAATCCACAAGAACAACAGATAGTTCAGCGTCTGATGCAGCGATTCAAGATGACAGTTCTGGCCTTTAGAGTGGGCGGTACTGTGAAAAGACCTTTGTTTAGATTTAGTACGTGATATTGTGATCTCTTATGACAGCTCGCATACCTGACATATTACTTATCCTTCTCCTTACTTTGCTTTGCGTTGGCGTCGTCGAGGGAGGATATCAGGCATTGGAATACCTTGTTTTAAGATCTCCAGTCGAGAAGGTGGTGGTCTCTGATACTATTCCAGCGGAACAAGACAGGCCGGATATGGGTAAACAGAAAGCGAAGAACGACTATCATATTATTTTACAAAGAGACTTGTTTGGATCTCCTTCCGACAAAGAGAAACCTGAAGCAGCTACGAAGCAGGATTATACTGAAAATCTGGAATCGACAAGTTTGAATATTGTCTTAATGGGGACAGTAAATGGTGCGGGTGGGGCAAGTCGAGCTATTATTTTGGATAAAAGCACCAGAAAACAAGAATTGTATGAACAGGGTGATGCCATTCAGGGAGCTTTGGTTAAAGAGATCCTCAGAGGAAAGGTGATCCTGGTTTATAACGGCAAAGACGAAATGCTTGACATGAGCGAAGCCGAAAAAGAGCGATCGAATTTTCCTGCTCCTGCGGTGAGAACTCCAGCTCGGGTCGTTCCAAACCGTTCGGCGGTGTCTCCTCGGGGTACGCCGAGAAGGGTTATCAACAGGCCAAGAGTCATTCGACCCTCTCGAACCATCAGACAACAATGAGTAAGTGATATACTAATTCTGAAAATGAAGGTGATTTATACATGAGCAGGCTTAAAAATTATCTGATTGTCGTGATCGTTTTCTCGATGTGGGCTGTATGCAACGCTAGTCTTTACGCAGCAGAACAGTCTCCGCAGGAAGCCGGGGGAGAGCAGAGCGGTCAACGATTTATTACCATTGATTTCGATAATGTTGATATCCAATTATTCATTAAATACATCAGTGAGCTGACAGGTAAAAATTTTGTGGTCGATAAAGCAGTTCAAGGTAATGTTACCATTCTTTCCCCCACAAAAATTTCGGAAGAAGAAGCCTATAGGGTCTTTCAATCTGTCTTGGAGGTGCATGGCTTTACGACCATTGAGGCAGGCTCTGTCATAAAAATATTGCCCTCGGCTCGTGCGCGATCAGAAAATGTCCAGATGTTGCAAATGGGGGCAACGGATTCACCGGAAGATAAGGTTGTTACCCAGCTTATTCGTCTGAAATACAGTTCTCCTGATGACATTAAAAAAGTGCTTGCGCCGCTTGTTTCTCAAACCTCGGTCATTATTTCTCATGCGCCATCCGGCATGTTGATAATTACTGAGACCATGTCCAATATTCAAAAGCTGCTTGGGATAATCGATGCACTTGATGTTGAATCCAGAGAGGATGAAGTCGCTTTTATTCCACTCGTAAATGCTTCCTCCGAGGCTATTGCCAAAATTTTAACCACTGTCTATCAGAAAAGCCCGGGAGTGCCAAAGCCTGGTTCGGCAGGTGCTTCAGGCGGTACAATAAAAGTGGTGCCGTATGACCGGGTTAATGCCCTGATTGTTCTTGCCAGCGGTGGCGAGTTGAAACGCGTTAAAAGGCTCATCGCTATTCTCGATACCGAGGTGGAACGAGCCGAAGGCAACATCCATGTTTATTACTTGCAGAACGGTACAGCGGTGGAGATGGCCAAAGTACTCAATGACCTGCCGGAGGCACAAGCTCAGGATGCAGCAAATAAAGGAAAGGCTGCGGCTATTTCCAAAGATGTCAGGGTGATGGCTGATGAGGAAACCAATGCCCTTATCATCAGAGCCACAAAGGATGAATATGCAACACTGGAAGATGTGATCAAGCAATTGGATATTCCCAGAAGGATGGTCTATCTCGAAGCCCTTATCATGGAAGTTGATGTTGAGAAAAATTTTGAAGTTGGTGTGGAATGGGCAACTGACGGAACGTTTTCCAACGGCAAGTTTATATCTGGATCCAGTGGGTCTAAGGGTTTCTTCAACCTTGCTGACAGTGATTCCAGTGGTCAACTTACTTTGGGTAATCCCGGTGCAGGATTTACTCTTGGAGTGCTTAAGCAAGGAGTTAATATTGGCGGTGTCACCTTTACAAATATCGCTGCAGTACTCAAGGCGTTTCAATCGGATGCCGATGTAAATATTATTTCGACCCCGCAGATCTTGACAATGGATAACAAAAAAGCCGAGATTTCTGTTGGTGAGAACATCCCGTTTATCACCAGTCAAAACACCACTGCCAGTGCCCAGGACTATACCCAGTATGAGTACAAGGATGTCGCAACGAAGCTCTCAATTACACCCCATATTAACCAATCCAATATCTTGCGGCTTGAAATCGAAACGGAAGTTGTTCGGGCAAAGGACACAACTGATACTCCTTCTACCTTTAAACGTACGGCGACCACGACGGTTATTCTCAACGACAACAGCACTATCGTGATAGGTGGGATAATTGGTCAGGATGCGGAAGAAAGTAATTATAAGGTCCCAATTCTTGGGGACATCCCTTTGCTTGGGTGGTTCTTTAAAACCCACTCGACCACTGACAGAAGAACGAACATGTTTATTTTTATTACGCCTCGTATTGTTCGTAACCCTGCTGAGCTGTCAGCGGTTACCTTGATAAAAGAAGACGAGTTGGGACGGGTATTACCGGCTGTGAAACAGGAATTGCATAAGGAGGTAAATCTTGAACATGCAATGGAACTCACCAGAATGGGGTACGAAAAGTTGCGGACTGATGAATTAGGGACAGCCAAAGAATATTTTCAGGAAGCCCTGACAATTGATCCAGCTAATCCGTTTGCCCTTATGAATATGGGCGTGGTTTATGAAAAAGAAGGCAAGCCCAAACAGGCTGTAGAAATGTACCAGGCTGTAGTCGCCGGAAATTCTGAGGCTATGGTTGATAATACAAGTGACACTGAAAATAAAGGAGTGCCTCTGAAGGTCTTGGCGCAACAAAATATTGATAGAATTCAAGGGAACTAAGCCCGGCAAACGGGAGGACAGCCAGAATCCTTTATAAAATCGTCTTGTCTGGGTTCTATACAGAGCACCTGAACAAACCCTAAGCTTAACGTGAACGTTTACAAACCGGAATTGGATGAAAAAGTTTGGTGAAATATTGGTCGAGGACTTCGGTCTCGCCTCAAAGGCTCTTGAGGAAGCCCTCCAGTCTCAAAAAGAGGGCGATGACCTGATCGGGGAAATCCTTATCAAGAATGGAGAATTGGACGAATTAACGGTTCTCCAGGTTCTTGGCCTGATGTTTGATATGGAGGTGCGTAAATCCTTACCTGCTGAATTTAAAACCGACTTCACCGACCGGGTTGCTATAAGCTTTCTAAAACAGCACAAAATCGTCCCGATTGTCACTGCTGAGGAATCGTTTTTCGCCATTAATAATCCATCTTCTTTCCAATCTTTTGATGATTTGCGAAGAATCCTTGAGAGTGATTTCTCTAAAACAGTTTTGGTCCCTTCCAGACATATTCTCAATGCAATTAATTTCGCCTACGATATGACCCAGACCTCAGCCGATGAGGTTATGCAGGATATTGATGATGAAGATCCGGAGAGGTTGTTCTCAGAGATCGAGGAGATAGGGGATCTGCTGGATGACACCAGCGATTCCCCTGTTATCCGATTGGTCAATTTGATGTTTTCCCAGGCCGTTCGTGATAATGCCTCGGATATCCACATTGAACCGTATCAAAACAGCCTGAAGATCCGGCAAAGACTTGATGGCATTCTCCACGATATGTTGAGTCCTCCCAAACACGTGCAATCTGCCCTTATTTCCAGGGTTAAGATAATGGCTAAACTCAATATCGCTGAAAAGAGATTGCCGCAGGATGGTAGAATTGAGCTGAAAATCGCTAATAAAGAGATTGATATCCGGGTTTCGACCCTGCCTACAGCCTTTGGTGAGCGTGTGGTTTTGCGCCTGCTGCGTAAATCCACGGTCATGATTTCCCTGACCGATCTGGGCATGCCGGAGGATCGTTTTATTCCTTTTGAAAAGCAGATCAAGGCACCAAACGGCATTGTTCTGGTCACCGGTCCCACCGGGTCGGGGAAAACCACTACCCTCTATGCAGCGCTCACCTCGATTAACAATACCGATATTAATATTATTACCGTTGAGGATCCAATTGAATACCGAATCAGCGGCATTGGTCAGGTGCAGGTCAATCCAAAGATCGATCTTACCTTTGCTTCTGGCCTGAGATCCATCGTCCGCCAGGACCCGGATGTCATTCTTGTCGGTGAGATACGTGACACCGAGACCGCTCAAATCGCCATTCAATCCGCATTGACCGGCCATCTCGTTTTTTCAACACTGCATACCAACGATTCGGCCGGGGCAATTACCCGATTGAGGGATATGGGTATTGAACAGTTTCTCATAGCCTCCTCGGTGAATGCTATTCTGGCCCAGAGGTTGGTACGTATTATTTGTACCAATTGCAAGGAGGAATACACCCCCGATCCGGAAATGCTGAAGAGGATTGGTTTTGCTGAAGAGGACTGCCATGATCGAAAGGCCTACAGGGGAAGAGGCTGTTCCAAATGTTATCACACCGGTTACAAAGGCAGGTGCGGTATCTTTGAATTGCTTCTTATGACCCAGGAGATGAAAGCCCTTGTCTTACAGACATCAGATGCCAATGAGATAAAAAGGCGGGCGATTGAAAATGGCATGATTTCTCTTCAAAAAGATGGCGCAATGAAAGTGCTGCAAGGAATCACCACCATCGAAGAAGTGTACAGGGTTTGTCAGTCTTAAGTTCAATCTTAAGTTCAATCGTTTAGGTATTGTTCTCTATGAATAAATCCATTTCATAAATAGCCATTGGTTTTTTGAAAAAACGAAGTTTAATCGTGAATGCAATGTTCATGTATGGTATTTGATAATTGAAAAAAAGAGATTATCAACGCAGCTTCCATAAGCTATGTTTTTCAGGTCTGTAATCGGTCACTCTCCTCACAATTGCTCTCAATTGCAATAATAACGACTCATACTTACTGTCCAATTTTATACAATTTTCTGAACTGAATTGATCTATGAGAACCAGCTTTGCCAAAACTCTGAGTGAACAACCGCGACTTCTTTGGAGTTTGGCGACGAGGAGGAATTTCTGGATAGTTCTTGCAGTGGATGTGGTACTCATTGTGGCTGCTCATTTTCTAGCCTATCTGGTCCGGTTCGACTGGCAGATATCATGGTGGATGACCAAAATATTAGGGGCCCTGCCTTTTCTGATTCTCTGCAAGATCCCTATCTTTTACATATTCGGACTCTATCAGGGGATGTGGCGATACACAAGCACCGCCGACCTCATCAATATAAGCAAAGCTGTGGCGGTATCATCCGGTTGTATTATCATGTCGGTCCTCTATTTGAATCGATTTGATGGCTTCTCCCGATCAGTTTTCTTTATGGATGGCGTTTTTACTTTTTTATTTCTTTGTTTGCATCGCGGTACCATCCGTTATCTTTTGCAGAATAAGGAACTCATGCCATGGCTTGCTCACAACGATGATTGCACCAGTAAGATCCGACTTTTGCTGATCGGGGCGGGTGCTGCAGCCGAGAAGGTTATTCGTGAGATTAAAGATAATGTGAACGTACGCTACGAGGTGGTTGGTCTTGTTGATGACGATCGCAAAAAGCATGGTCTGAAGATACACGGGATCCCTGTTGTCGGTGGGATTGATAAGCTACAGGAGTGCATTGTCAGGACGAGGTCTGAAGAACTTTTGATCGCGGTTGCTTCTGCCTCCGCTGAACAGATGCAAAGAATTGTCGATCTTTGCCAGCAATCGAAGACCAAATTCAAGGTTCTTCCCAGTATGGGCGAGATCATCAGGGGAAAACTAAGTGTTACTTCCAGCCGTGAAATCGCCTATAAAGATCTGCTTGGACGTCCCGCAGTGCATCTCGACCAACATGAAATTGGTCGTTATCTGACCGGAGAAACGGTGTTAGTGACAGGGGCGGGGGGCTCCATCGGCTCTGAACTCTGCCGACAGATTATCAGGTTTGAGCCAAAGAAAATCATCCTGCTGGATGCCGGTGAAGAAAATCTCTATAAAATTCAGATGGAACTACACCATGACCACCAGTTTTTGAATTATGTCCCTGTCCTCTGCAAAATTCAGAATCAAACACTGCTCAACGCAATCTTTGTTGAATATGCCCCTTCAGTTGTCTTTCATGCCGCAGCCTATAAACATGTTCCCCTGGTTGAAACAAACCCTTGGGAGGCTGTCTTTAATAATGTTTTTGCGACCAAAAACCTTATTGAGACGACCATTGCCCATAAGGTCAAAAGGTTTGTTCTTGTTTCCACCGACAAGGCTGTACGACCGACGAATGTCATGGGCGCGACGAAACGGGTGACGGAGCTGCTTATGCTCGCCTATAGTAACGAACAGTCGTGCAGTTCCTCAACAATACATCAAAATGATGAACAAACGGCTTTTATGGCCGTAAGGTTTGGCAATGTTCTTGGCTCTTCCGGGTCGGTCATTCCTCTCTTTAGGCATCAGATTGAAAAGGGTGGGCCTGTTACTGTTACCGATCCTGAAATGACTCGGTATTTCATGTCTATTGAAGAAGCTGCGCAACTCATTCTTCAGGCAGGGGCTATGGGGGGAGGCGGTGAAATTTTTATCTTGAAGATGGGCGCCTTGATCAAGATTGTCAATTTAGCTCATGATCTTATTAAGTTGATGGGCTTTGAGCCGGAAAAAGATATAAAAATACAATTCACCGGGCTTCGCCCAGGGGAAAAACTCTACGAAGAATTGATCACCGAAGGTGAGGGTATTGTTCCAACGAAACATGAAAAAATCATGGTCCTTCATGGTGAGAGTCAGACGAGGCAGGAGCTGGAAGAACTCCTTATTCGACTGGCACGGACTGCAAGCGTTCATGATGCGCGGGGTATAAAAGAAGTTTTGCATGACATCATTCCAGAATATAAACCGGATCTGCAAGCAACAAGTATTGTTCAGTCACTTCAAGCCAATGTCTTGGAATTGTAAAATCAGGAGATTGCGGTTGTCGTGATAAGTAAAACAGACAATCACCGAAAATACTGATGTCCATGAAACGAGTTTTTGATCTCAGTGTATCTCTGCTGGCGTTGTTGCTGTTATCGCTTCCCATGCTGCTTATAGCTGTTGGCAGTAAGCTCACCTCGCGAGGGCCGATTTTGTATTGGTCCAATCGGGTTGGCAAAAATAACCAGCTCTTCAAGATGCCCAAGTTTCGCACAATGTCTATCGATACCCCTGCGGTGGCGACGCATCTGCTGAGTGCTCCCGAGAACTATATCACCGGTTTTGGCAGGTTGCTTCGCAAAACCAGTTTGGATGAATTGCCCCAACTTATAAGTATTATAAAAGGGGATATGAGCTTTGTGGGACCTCGACCTGCATTATTTAATCAGGATGATTTGGTTGCGCAAAGGACGATGAAAGGAATACATAGATTGACACCTGGCTTAACGGGGTGGGCACAGATAAATGGCAGGGATGAACTGCCCATCCAGGTAAAAGTAGATTTTGATTATTACTACCTCTTGAACCAGTCTTTTGGTTTAGATTTAAAGATTATCTTTCGGACAGCATTGAAAGTAATCCTCCGCGAAGGTGTCAATCACTGAAGTTCACCTTCAACAGGGTAAAGGATAACAATTTCGTCAAAACCGCAACTTTTGGATTTTACGGCGCCATTAAAAGTCTCTTTAATAATTTTTGGTAGTGGTTAGGCAATGTTCGCCTGGCCGGGATGACAACGTAGAAATTTCTTTTCATCGTTAACCCTGGAATGTGAATCTCCTTGATTTTGCCACTTAACAACTCATCCTGTATGGCGTGCCGAGAGATCACGGAAACCCCCAAATTGGCTTTGATTGCTTCTTTAACCGCCGCGCTGGAGCCAAGGGTTGCGCAGATATTCAGTTGGTTGATGGTCTGCTGCTGCTGTGCCAGGAGAGATTCCGTGCTTTTTCTGGTTCCTGAGCCCCGTTCCCGCACAATAAATGGCAGCTTGGCGAGTTCCTTCATGGTGATTTCAGCTGCGACGGGGTTGTCGCCCGCTGCAGCGAGGATCAGTTCATCTTCGGCAAAGGTATGGTATTTGAGTTTTGCCGTAGGTATCTTGGCGCCAACTACCCCCAGCAGCAATTCGTTGCTGGCCACAGCCTCAACAATCTGGGCCGAATCGTTGATCATAATTTCAAATGAAATGTCCGGGAATTCCTTTTTAAAAGAGGCGGCGATTCCGGGTAAGATATAGGCTCCAGGAATTGTGCTGGCCCCGATTATAAGTTGCCCCGAAACTGTCTCGCGAGTGGCGGATATTTCTTCCTCAAGTCGCTGCAGATCCTCGAGTATTGCTATCGCTCTCGGATAGAGAATTTCTGCCTCTGACGTCGGCAGAATCGATCTTCCCAATCTATCAAACAGCTTGCAGTTCAAACGTGCTTCCAGGTTTTGAATATGTTCACTTACGGTGGGTTGGCTGGTGTAGAGCTCTTCCGCCGCTTTGGTGAAACTCCGAGCCTTGTAAACGGTGACGAATATTTTTAGATGTCGAGTTTCGATGGTCGATTTCCTCATGAATTTCTAAGGTATTTGTCCCCGCAAAGCACGAGGACCAAAAAGAGTTCCGGTTTTCTTCGGGTTCATCGGGGTTGGTTTAACTTGAGGCCGCCTGCCATTACACGTGGGTCTTAATGTTTAGGGATTATAGTGAGTATGCTTGCGATTTGCCAGAGAAAAACTCCGGCAGATCGCAAACAAAAGGATGTTGGAGGGAAGGCCGCATCCAGGCGGCGGCATTTTCACTAAAGCAACAAGGGGGTACTTAAATATCGTTCGCCGGAATCAGGAAGTATTACCACTATGGTTTTGCCCTTGTTTTCCGGGCGGCTGGCCACTAAACGAGCTGCGTGGGCGGCAGCACCGCTGGAAATGCCACAGAGTACTCCTTCACTGAGAGCAAGCTCTCTGGCGGTTGCAAAGGCATCGTCGTTGCTGACGGTGACGACCTCGTCAATAATATCACGGTTAAGAACAGAGGGCACAAATCCTGCCCCAATACCCTGGATCTTATGGGGGCCTGGCTTGCCACCTGACAAAACCGGGCTATCCTGTGGCTCCACCGCAATAGACTGCAGCGCCGGTTTTCTCTGTTTGAGCACTTCCGAGACGCCGGTGATTGTGCCACCTGTACCAACACCGGCGACAAAAATGTCAACCTTGCCTTTAGTATCGGTCCAGATTTCCTGAGCAGTGGTTGCTCGGTGAATGGCCGGGTTGGCCGGGTTGCTGAATTGATCCGGTATAAAACTGTTGGCGGTCTCGGTCTGGAGTTGCTTTGCCCTGGCGATAGCTCCTTTCATTCCTTCGGCGGCCGGTGTCAGGACCAACTCCGCCCCCAGGTGGGTGAGGAGTTTTCTGCGCTCAATGGACATGCTTTCCGGCATAGTCAGGATCAGGCGAAGTTTTTTATGGGCGCAGACAAAGGCCAAACCGATGCCTGTATTGCCGCTGGTTGGTTCAATTATAGTCGTGTCTTTGGAAATAGAACCATCCTTTTCGCCGGCCTCGATCATCGATACGGCAATCCGGCATTTCACACTGCCTGCGGGATTGCGCGATTCCTGTTTGGCGAGGATCGTTGCCCCTGTGCCAGCCGCAAAATTGGCCAGCGTCAGAAGAGGAGTGTTGCCAATGCTTTCAAGTATATTTATTGCCATAATGATAACCTCTAAAATTATAGTTGATTTGGCTGCTGAATTAGTTGGAGTTTGAGTAAATCAGCTCCGGTCTTTTCAACAACACCTTTGTGCCGGTAGCCACGCTTTCCGTGAGCCAGATATTGCCGCCGACAATCGATCCTTCGCCGATAACTGTTTCCCCACCAAGAATTGTCGTGTTGGCGTAAATAATGACATTGTCTTCTATCGTCGGATGGCGTTTTTGGTTTCGCAATTTTTCACCCGCGTCACGGGGAAGGGAGAGTGCACCAAGGGTAACTCCCTGATAAAGGCGAACATTATTGCCGATAATAGTGGTTTCACCAATGACGACACCGGTACCATGGTCGATAAAAAAGTACGAACCAATGGTCGCGCCGGGATGGATATCAATGCCGGTCTGGCTGTGGGCATACTCGGTCATAATCCGGGGGATGATCGGCACCCCCAGCACGTGTAATTCATGGGCCAGTCTAAAAATAAATGTTGCCAGGAGTCCAGGATAACAGAAGATGACCTCGTCGGGGCTTTTGGTTGCAGGGTCTCCGGTGAGAGCCGCGCGAATGTCGGTTGCCAGAATAGCCGCCACTCGAGGCAGTGATTCAATGAAGGCCAGGGCTTTTTTATGACTTTGCTCCTCGCAATTGGTGCAGGGCCGTTCATTTCTTCGGCAGTCATGGCGGATGGCCATGGTAATCTGCTCGGAAACCTTGTCATAGAGGTCGGTGGTTTTCTTGCCGATATAATATTCAAGGTTGGAGGCATGCAGTTTGGTATGGGAAAAGAATCCGGGGAAGAGGATGCGCTTGGCCTGCTCGACGATGGCAATGATTTTTTCCTGGGAGGGGATAGATACCGGACTGATATGTTCATAGCACTCTTTCGTGCTCCAGGATGATAACAGTTCGGTGACTACTTTGGGAACCTTATCATGCTGACTGCAGCTGGTTACCTCAATGTGGTCGCAGAGTGCGGAAATTGAGGTGGTATCGAACAACGATATTGTTTTTTCTGACATGATATCTATTGCAGGGTTGAGGTTTGGTGTTGATTCTCGGTTGTTTTACTTTCTGATCTTTTCGATAATAAAAATTCCATAGGTGGCCCGGAGATTGGTGAAATATCGAATAATAGATCCTTCACTATTTGCCGGGTTGGTGCTGATGTTGATTTCTTTTAGAATATTATAACCAACATCCCGGGAAAATTTTCGAAAATCTTTCAAGGTTATGACCCGGATATTCGGTGAATCATACCATGAGTAGGGTAATTGGTCGCTTTTAGGGGCAACGCCTTTGTATAAAAGCTGGAGCCGGATAGAATAGTGGCTGAAGTTTGGAAAACTGACTATTACTTTCCGGCCGATTCTGGCAAGGGAATGTAGCAATCGGGCCGGCTCGAAGACCTGTTGCAGTGTTTGGCTGAGGATGACATAGTCGAAACTGCAGTCGGGGTAGTCGTCGACCTCTTCGTTGAGGTCACCCTGCAATACACTCAGACCACGGCTGATACAGTGCGCTGCCTTCTTTTTATCCTGTTCAATACCGGTGCCGATGACATTTTTGCTGGCTGCCAGGGAAGCCAGAAGATCACCGTTGCCACAGCCAAGATCGAGCACGCGGCTGTTGGGGGCGATCATCGAGGCGATGATACGCAGGTCAAAACGGATGTCATTTGGTTCAGGAGATACCATCGAGAAACCCCCTGATCAGTGTGGTAAACCGTTGGTCCGGGATTAGAAATGCATCATGACCGCAGTCCGCTTCAATTTCACAAAAACTGACATCCTGCCCACAGCGCTTGAGAGTCTTTACCAGTTCCTTCGCCTGGTAGGTCGGATAGAGCCAGTCTGAACTATAGGAAACGACAAGGTACTTGGTCCTTTTTTGTGGAGTTCCCTGGATTCTGACATCAGACGAACACATTTGTTCGACAACATCAAAATAGTCCGAAGCCTTGGTGATATAGAGGACAGAGTTGGCATCGAACCGATTGACGAATTTCGAGCCCTGGTGGCGAAGATAGCTTTCCACCTGGAAATCTCCGTCAAATCCAAAGGAAAAACTTTCTTTGTCCTGGAGCTTACGACCAAATTTGCGGCGCATGGCTTCATCAGAGAGATACGTCACATGGCCTACCATCCGGGCCACGGCCAGTCCCATATTGGGTTTTTGTCTGCCATAGTAATTGCCCTTTGCCCAGTTGGGATCGGCCATAATTGACTGCCTGGCTATTTCGTTAAAGGCGATGGCCAGAGCGGAATGACGCATGGTGGTGGCAACAGGTACTGCGGCCCGCACCATATCTGGAAAACGGACACACCACTCAAGTACCTGCATGCCGCCAACAGACCCGCCAATGACAGCCAGCAGGCGGGAAATACCAAGGTGATCTATCAGGGCCTTCTGGGTGACCACCATATCGCCAATGGTCATCATAGGAAAATCGAGGCCATAGGGCCGGGAGGTCTCTGGATTGATGGAACTCGGTCCCGTTGAACCCATGCAGCTGCCGAGAATGTTGGCGCAGACGATAAAATACTTTTCGGTGTCCAGGCCCTTGTCTGGACCGATCAAAAAGTCCCACCAGCCCGGTTTATCGTCAACGCTGTCTGTGGCATAAAAGCCCGCTGCGTGAGAGTCACCGGAAAAAGCATGGGTGAGCAGGATACAGTTATCCTTCTGCTCACTCAGCCTGCCGTAGGTTTCGTAGGCGATGGTCACCGGACCAAGTGTGGCACCGCTCTCCAAGACCAGCTTGTCGGGCGGTTGGGCAAAGGTATAGTACTTTTTTTCAACTATCCCGACGGAAGAAGTTGTGTTGGATATTGTCTTATTCATCTTGTCTTGCTTCTGCTCATCACGCTGCGGCACAGGCCAGTGCCTGGTCAATATCGGCAATGATGTCATCGATATGCTCAATGCCGACAGAGAGACGAATCAGCCCTTCACCAATATGACACTCCTTGAGCTGCTCTGGAGTTAATTGTGAATGGGTGGTCGATGCCGGATGGATGGCTAGTGATTTGGCATCACCGACGTTGGCCAGGTGGGAGATAAGCTTGAGACTGTCGATAAATTTCTTACCGGCCTCAAGGCCGCCCTTGATGCTGAAGCCAACCATACCGCCGAAACCTTTGGGCAGATATTTGAGCGCCAGATCATGGCCTGGAGAGTCGGACAGTCCGGGGTAGTGGACCCATTCGACCCCTTTTCGTTTGCATAAGTAATTGGCAATTTTCGCACTGTTTTCACAATGCCGTTCCATTCTCAAACTCAGTGTTTCAATACCCTGCAAAAATGCCCAGCAGTTGTCCGGGCTGATGCTGGCCCCGAGGTTTCTAAGGGGTACCAGCCGCATACGAAGAGCAAAGGCCACGGGATTGAGATCTCCCAAATCATGGGCGTATCGCAGACCGTGATAGGAGTCATCCGGTTCGTTATAAAGTTTGAATTTTGGGTCCTGCCAGTCAAAGTTTGCCGCATCGATGACAATTCCGCCAATGCTGGTTCCATGGCCGCCAATCCATTTGGTCAGCGAATGGATGACAATATTGGCGCCATAGTCGATGGGTTTTAAAATACATGGTGGTGTAAAAGTGGAGTCGACAATCAGCGGCAGATGATGCTTCTGGGCGATTTTTGCCAGGGCTTCCAAATCGGTCATGTTCAGTGATGGATTGCCAAGGGTTTCACAATACATTGCCCTGGTCCGTTCGTTGATGGCCGCCTCGAAATTATCCGGGCTTGACGGGTCAACCAGCCGAACCTTGATACCGAGCTGTGGCAGAATGGAGTTGAATTGAACAAAGCTGCCTCCGTACAGATTGTTGGCCGCAACAACCTCGTCACCCTGACTGCAGATATTAATTATTGTATAGAAAATTGCCGAAGTACCGGAAGCCAGGGCCAGTGCCGCCGCGCCGCCCTCTAACTGGGCCATTCGTTTTTCCAGGATATCCTGGGTTGGATTACCAAGTCGGGTGTAGATGTTGCCCAATTCTTTAAGGGCAAAAAGATTAGCGGCATGTTCGGTGTTTTTGAACATATAGGCGGCCGTTCGGTAAATGGGGACAGCTCGGGACAGGGTATCCTGGTCCACGCTCTGGCCGGCATGCAGGGCGAGAGTTTCAAATTTCATAAAGACTTCTCCTCTTTGGTGAAGATTGGATACGAAAATTAGTTATTTTTGGCCTGTTCCGCTTTAATTGTATCGACGAATTCGCGGATGGGCTGTCCGCTGCCTGTTTTGGCCTGTGGGTCGATTTTGAGAAGCTCTTCCCAGGTGACAATGGCTCCTTGCGGGTCGTTGAGGTCGTGCAACAAGACGATGCCTTTATTGAATCTGGAAGGCAGGTGGGTGGGATCCATTTGTATTGCTTTATTAAAATACTCGATGGCTTTTTCCGGTTGATTTGTTCTGCGGTACATCACGCCAAGATCAGTGAGGAGATTGGCATCGCCCGAGTGTAATTCCAGGGATTTGGTGTAGGCAGCAATGGCTTTTTCCGGTTGATCTGAATCATAATAGAGATGGCCTAGTTGGATCCAGGTTTCAAAATTTTTGGGATTGGCGGTTACCGCGGCCTCAAGGTTGAGAATGGCCTGACTGGTTTCATCCTTTTGTAGTTGGGCTTGCCCTTCTGCCGTGGTCGATGGTGCCGATTCCAGAGAGCCACCTTTATAGACCGTGAAAGCTATGCCGGAGAGAAAACCAAAGACAAAAATAATAAAATAGGTGACTAACTGACCTTTTTGACCCTTCTTCCCCCGTTGTGGCGTCGTATCTTTTTCTTTTACTCTGTCATTTTGTGCCATAGGACCTCGTTTTTTGCTGATATTGTCAGAAATAATTGTAAATATGGCTTATGGAACTGGTGGCAAGGTTTCTAACTCCCTCGTGAGGTTCTAAAAGAGTCCCGTTTTTCTTGCCGTTTACTGGACAGTTCTTAGATAGATAATAAAATACAAGTCGAACTTGTAGCCAATTTCACCATGAGCCTTATATTCAACACCATGTCGTTTATTGTGCTGTTTTAAAAAATAGGTATATCCGTTTCAGGGGTTTGTCTAGTACTGACGCAGGTATGTTTAGTAGATCTCTGTTGTGCAAGTTTGCATCCGATCAGTTTGCATCTGGCGGTCAGTTCAATGTTGCAGGAAAATATCCTTTGGAGGATCAAACATGAAGGTGATGGATAAAGTCGAGAGTCAGACAGATCAGGAAGGGGCCTCTTGGCCGACAGCTGCATTTCCTTCAACGGTAAGCGCTATTAAAGAGAATATAATTCATCATCTGATGAGTTTTCAGGGGCGAGATCCCGAACGTTCCGGGGCCCAGGATGTCTACAAGGCCCTGGCCTATACCATGCGCGATATGATGGTAGAAAAGTGGATCTCCACCCAAAAAACCTACTATGCCAAAGAAGCAAAGCGCGTCTACTATCTTTCACTGGAATTCCTCATCGGAAGGTCGCTTGGCAACAGTATGACCAATCTGGGAATACTGGAAGATGCCAAGCAGGCTGTTGAAGAACTGGGTTTTGACATGTCGGAAATCAGGGATCAGGAGGAGGATGCTGCCCTTGGTAACGGTGGTTTGGGCCGCTTGGCCGCTTGTTTCATGGATTCCATCGCTACTCTGAAAATTCCCGCCTATGGCTACGGTATTCGCTATGAATACGGCCTCTTTTTTCAGAAATTGGTGGATGGATATCAGGTTGAAGGACCGGACAATTGGCTGCGAAATGGTACTCCCTGGGAATTCGAGCGGCAGATGCCGATATTCAGAGTGCAATTCTTTGGCAATGTAACCAGCTATATGGATGAGAAGGGGCGATATCGAACCAAATGGATCAACACCAAAGATGTCATGGCCAAGCCCAGTGATATCATGGTGCCCGGCTATAAAAACGACCATGTTATCAATATGCGGCTCTGGTCAGCCTTTGCTTCAAGGGAACTGGATCTCACCGATTTCAGCAGGGGGGACTACATCAAAGCCGTCGAATCAAAGGTCAGTTCCGAAACCATCTCCAAGGTCCTTTATCCGCCAGATCACAATTATGCCGGACAAGAACTGCGTCTGAAACAGCAGTATTTTTTCGTGGCCGCCACCTTTCAGGATATCATGCGGCGTTTTAAGAATAAGCATACTGGCTTTGAAAAATTTTCCTCGCTGGTCGCAGTTCAGCTCAACGATACGCATCCGTCCATTGCCATTCCGGAACTGATGCGCCTGCTTCTCGACATTGAAGGATTGGGTTGGGAGGAGGCCTGGAAGATCACCGTTAATACCTTTGGCTTTACCAACCATACCCTGATGCCGGAGGCTCTCGAACGCTGGACAGTAGATATGATGAGTAGAGTGCTGCCGCGCCATATGCAGATCATTTTTGAAATCAACCGCAGGTTCCTCGATGAGGTGGCCCAGCAATATCCCGGCAATGAGAGAAAACTGCGGGAGTTATCAATCATTGAGGAGGGGCCGGTTAAGATGGTCCGGATGGCTCATCTGGCCATTATAGGCAGTCATAGTGTCAATGGGGTGGCTGAGCTGCATTCCCAGCTTCTGAAGGATCGAATTTTTCCCGGCTTTCATGAATTTTTTCCAGGGAGATTTAACTCGAAAACCAATGGTATTACCCCGCGTCGCTGGTTGCTGGATATCAATCCCGAGTTGGCTCTGCTGATTACATCGAAGATTGGGCCGGGGTGGATCACCGATCTTGATCAATTGCGCGGTCTTGAGGCATCTGTCGATGATCCGGAATTCCTGGCCGATTGGCGCAGGATCAAACAAAACAATAAGAAGCATCTGGCGGAATATATTAAAAAGAAATGTAAGGTTATTGTCGACCCGCTGTCCATGTTTGATATCCAGGTGAAACGGATTCACGAATATAAACGACAGCTGCTCAATGCTCTGCACCTCATTCATCTCTATCACCGGATAATTCATGGGGAGGCGGAGAACATAGCGCCACGAACGGCGGTCTTTGCCGGTAAGGCCGCACCGTCCTATTGGCGGGCCAAATTGATTATCAAGTTGATTACCTCTATCGGTGAGGTGGTGAATAAAGACCCCAGGGTGAAGGGGCTGTTGAAAGTGGTTTTCCTACCGAATTATAACGTCTCTCAGGCAGAAATCATCATGCCGGCAGCAGATCTCTCCGAACAGATTTCCACCGCCGGCACCGAGGCATCGGGTACTGGTAATATGAAGTTTTCGTTAAACGGCGCACTTACCATCGGTACTTTGGACGGGGCGAATATTGAGATTCTGGAAGAAGTGGGGGCGGAGAATATCTTCATCTTCGGGATGACTGCCGAAGAGGCGGAGTTTGAAAGGAAAAATATCAGTCGCACGCCCTGGCAGGTCTGCCAGCAAGATGAAAGCATAAAAAATATTATTGAATCGATCGGTGACGGATCGTTTAGCAATGGCGACAAAGAGCTGTTTAAACCACTCGTCGACAGCCTGATGGACAAGCACGATCCTTATCTGCTCCTCCTGGATCTCAAATCGTATCTTGAGTGTCAGAACAAGGTCAACGATGCTTTTCTTGAAACCGAAACCTGGACACGAACTACGGTTCTCAATGTTGCCAGGATGGGAAAGTTTTCGACGGATCGGACCATCCGGCAATACTCTGAGGAGATCTGGTCCATCCCGGTTGAATAATGGGAATCCGCACGAGAACAGCGGTGATGTTGGGGGGAAGTGGGGTTTAGGTGCTCAACCATCCGGCTTGACCTTGATGTCAATATCGAGTATCTAGATGCCAGACTTAATCGGTGGTGGAAAAGAAAAAGGGATTACAGATTATGACAATCTGTAATCCCTTTGAAATTGCTGGAGGCGGCGATCGGAGTCGAACCGATGAATAATGGTTTTGCAGACCACTGCCTTGGCCACTTGGCTACGCCGCCCTCCATTTAGAGGTCATCTTTATACCATAGTAGATTTTTTTAACAAGGAAAATTTTTAATGGGCATGGATATTGATTCGCTTGTACGGGTCAACAAGGAACAGTTAAGTACACTCGAAAAGACGCTTGGATACAGGTTTACCGATCTGCGTTTGTTACAAAAGGCGCTGGTGCACTCTTCATACGCTTTTGAGCAGGCGCAGGGCGGCAATGATAACGAGAATCTTGAGTTCATAGGCGATGCCGTTCTCGATCTGGTCATCGGTCATATTCTTTTTCACCGTTATGTAAAAATGCGTGAAGGTGAATTGACTCGGCTACGTTCATCTCTCGTCAATGAACAGCATCTGGCTAAGATGGCGAGAGCGTTAGACTTAGGCAGTTACCTGGCTCTTGGCAAGGGAGAAGATTCCTCCCATGGACGGACAAAATCCTCAATTTTGTCTTGCGCCTATGAGGCGGTGATCGGCGCTATCTTTGAAGACGGTGGCTATCAGATCGTCTGCGACGTGGTCGAGCGATTCTTTCTGCCGGAGATTGAGGGGAAAAAGGAAGAACTGCTTCTCGCTGATGCCAAGAGTCGCCTCCAGGAAGCATTGCAGGAAAAATACAACGAGGCGCCAACCTATAGGGTGGATGCTGAAGAAGGCCCGTCGCACCAGAAAATATTTACCATTGCTGTCTGTTTTCGAGAGCAGGTTCTTGGGACCGGTCAGGCGGGGTCCAAAAAGGAAGCCGAGCAGCGGGCAGCCACTGCCGCTCTGGCAAATCTTGATAGTGTCAACGGTTGATAAATATCCTAAAACCCTCAAACTGTAGACCCATGTTGCTGGTAATCCCTATTTTTATTCCGCACCGCGGCTGTCCGCATGACTGTCTGTTCTGTAATCAGCAGAAAATATCGGGATATGCCAGGAACGAAACTGCCCGCGTGGCGGTTAGGGAGACAATAGACGAGTGGCTGGCGCGAAAAAAGGATCGTAATGAGGTGCAGGTGGCGTTTTTTGGTGGATCTTTCACCTGTCTGCCGATGGTCGAACAAGTGAAGTTATTGTCGGCGGTCCAGCCTTATATTAAAGACCAGAAAGTTGACACCATCCGTCTTTCGACCAGGCCGGATTGCATCGATCCGGCCATTTGTGGTGTGCTGCAAGAGTATAAGGTGAGAGTGGTCGAACTCGGTGCCCAGTCACTCAGTGACAGCGTCTTACAAAAGTCTCTTCGGGGGCACAATTCTCAGCAGGTTCGGAATGCTTTTCGGTTACTGAGAGATTCCGGAATGGAGGTTGGGTTGCAACTCATGCCGGGACTGCCGGGGGAGACCTGCGGCTCTTTTTTGCATGGAATTGATGAGGTGATACGTCTTAAACCAGATTTCGTGCGACTCTATCCGGCGCTGGTGGTCAAAGATTCAGGGCTGGAAAAACTGTACCAGGCGGGTCAGTATCGGCCGCTCTCGCTTAAAAAGGCTATCGCTCTCACGGCCAGATGCTACGTGAAGTTGACCGGGGCCGGCATTAACGTTGTGCGGATGGGACTTCAGCCATCGGAGTCGCTTGAAAAAAGTGTCGTTGCCGGGCCATACCATCCCGCCTTTGGCGAACTGGTGCAATCAAGACTTTGGTTGAAGAAGCTGCGGACGAGGCTCGCTGTTCTCCAGCCGCAACAAAGGCTGCTCATTCATATCTCGCCGAGAGATATGTCAGCCATGGTAGGAATGAAAAAACAGAACATCAAACGACTGGACCAACTTGGTTTTTCCGGTCGTTTTACAATTTTGCCGGACAAGAATATGGCACGAGGAAGTATACAATATGCTGTCAGTTAATCATTTAGACATTCGCTACGGGGAAAAACATCTCTTCAAAGATATCTCGATCCAGGTTCATGGAGGCAATCGCATAGGCTTGATCGGAGTCAATGGGGCCGGTAAGACCACCTTGTTGAAAATCATGGCCGGGATCTCTGAGACCGACGACGGGGTTATCACCAGGTCTAAACATTTTACCATCGGCTATCTGCCCCAGGAATCTGAGGAATTATTTTCCGAGCGATCTCTCTATGAAGAGGCGGAGACCGCTTTCGCCCCACTCTTAGCCCTGCAGGCTGAAGCTGCACAACTCCATCTGCAGATGCAGAAAATGGATCCGCACTCCGAAGAATTTCAGGTTATCCTGCTACGCCAGGGAGAGATTCAGCATCAACTTGATGCCAGTGACATCTATATGATTGCCGGGAAAATCGAAAAAATTCTCTTAGGGCTTGGTTTTCGCCGGGAAGATATGGAAAAACCCGTCAATGCC
This sequence comes from uncultured Desulforhopalus sp., assembly GCA_963677465.1. GTDB lineage: Bacteria > Desulfobacterota > Desulfobulbia > Desulfobulbales > Desulfocapsaceae > Desulforhopalus_A. The sequence continues at coordinate 1,157,335 of OY781976.1, forward strand.
TTTTCCGGTGGTTGGCAGATGCGACTTAAACTTGCCAAAATGTTGCTTGAGGCCCCATCGCTCCTCCTGCTCGATGAGCCGACTAACCATCTTGATCTCGATTCACTTACCTGGGTCGAACAGTTCCTGAAAAATTACAATGGCTCCATGGTGATCATCTCCCATGACCGCACCTTTCTCGACAAGGTGACGGAAAGAATATGGGAACTGAGCTTTGGCCGTATTGATGTCTATAAGGGGAATTACAGCTATTTCCTGCAAGAAAGGGCAGAGAGACGGGCTATTGAGAAAGGTGCCTATGATAATCAGCAGGCCAAGATCAAACAGACCATGCGCTTTGTCGATAAATTCAGGGCCAAAGCGACCAAGGCCAGACAGGTGCAGAGCCGGGTGAAGCAGCTGGATAAGATCGAGCTTATCGAGTTATCAGAAGACGAACGCCAGATCAAATTCACCTTTCCGCCAGCCCCTCCTTCAGGCAAGGATGTCCTGACGGTGGAGAGCGTCAGCAAAAGTTATAACGGCAGAACGATTTTCAGTAAGGTGGATATGCTGCTCAGTCGAGGCGATAAGGTCGCCGTGGTCGGGGTCAATGGTGCTGGAAAATCGACTTTCCTGAAAATTCTGGCCGGCCAGATCGAACATGATTCCGGTGAGATCCGTTTTGGTTCTAACGTCCGAGTGTCCTATTTTGGCCAGCATCAGGCCCAGGAACTCTCGCCACAACTGACGGTTCTGGATACCATGGCGCTTTCCGGGGAGGAAATGACCATCACCCGCACGCGCTCACTGCTCGGAGCCTTTCTTTTTCGTGGCCAGGATGTCGAGAAAAAAGTCTCCGTTCTCTCTGGTGGTGAGAAAAGCAGGCTGGCCCTGGCCAAAATGATAGCCAAGCCAGCAAACTGCATGCTCCTTGATGAGCCGACAAACCATCTGGATATGAGTTCCCAGGACGTCCTGCAGGAAGCAATGGCCCAGTATGATGGGACAATTATTGTCGTCTCCCATAATCGTTATTTTCTTGAGGGCTTTGTTAACAGGGTCCTTGAGGTCAAGGATGGCAACATCACCCTGTATGAGGGCACGGTAACAGAATATCTGGCCAAGCAGGAGCTTTTGCGGGAGCAGGAGAAAGATGCTGGCCAAGAGAATCAAGGCGAGAACGAAAAGATCAATAAATCGCCGGACTCCCAGGACAACCGCAAAGAGAAAAAAAGACAGGAGGCTGAGTTACGGCAAGAGCGCAGCAGGCGAGCCGGTCCCTGGTTGAAACAGTTAGCCGAAGCAGAGCAAAAAGTAGAATTCTTTGAAAAGCAGAAAGAAGAACTTGAAGCCCTGATGGCTGCGCCCGATCTCTATTCTGATGAAAAAAAATGGGCAAAAGCAAGCAAGAGCTACGAGGAGTGCAAGCTTCGCTTGGAACGCTGGTTTGAAAAATGGGAAACAGCTCAGGAAAAGATTGATGAGATTGACGCTGACTTGAATCCCGGTTGAATGACAAGAGCTGAATGCCTGCCAATCCCGATGTTATAGAACCGGGAGCACTGCCTTGTTCCGGTTCTTTCTCCTCCGGGTTTCTGATATGTAAAGGTTACACAATCTTTTCCTGCCCCCCTCTTCGGAAGTTCGCTTCCTCCATTCTGTTCTTTACCATAAAGCAAGTCGCCTGATTTTATATTGAACGAACTGCGCTCGCAGCAGTTTTGTCATGCTGTTTAGTTTTGTCAATGTAAATGCCCAAAAACCTCAATCTCAGTACCACTGCTGAATGACATGAGTAAAGAAGGTGGGATGAAAAAAAAGGTGCAGCAAGGTATTATTTTTTAAAAGGAAATCTCCTTGTACGAACGATAAATGACCGAAGGTAACCACTTTGTCGTAATAAAATTTGACAAAAAAAATATATTATCTGATACTTAATAGTCGGTTAATTTGTTAGACACCGTTATGTGGTGGTGACATTTATACGGTACTGAGTAGTGATAATATAATTTAAATTGTCATGCCTCTACAGTTTGTTTTCTCGTGAAGTGCAGTACTAGAAAAAAATTATCTTACGTCTGAAAATCGGAGCGAACAATGCAATTTTTAATGAATTTGAAAATCAGAACCAAAATTCTTTCTGGCTTCACTATCCTCGTACTCCTCATGATCGTCATCGGTTTTTCCTCGTATCGTGGAATGAAACAGATCAAAGCAAGCCTCGACGATATTTTCCTCGTTCGCCTGCCCAGCATTGACTTTCTCATTGAAGCTGACCGTGATTTACAGCAGCTACTGGTCGCAGAGCGGTCCCTGGTGTTTACAGAACCTGGTTCGCAAAGATTCAAAGATTTTATCTCCGAGTACGATAAAAATTACCAGCAATCTGACGACCGGTGGAATAAATTCAAAGCACTTTCCGTAGCCGAGGATGAAAAGCCAATAATAGCAACATATGATAAAGCCAGAGGTGACTGGACAACTTCATCACGTAATGTCCTTAATGAGCTTGAGAAAAATACCGATGATGCTCGGAAAACGGCTATTGAATTGACTCTTGGCGAAACAAGTTCCAAGTTTGAGACCATGCGGGATCAATTGAATACGCTCACCGAGCTCAATCTCGCTAACGCGGAAAAAGCCAGTAAGGATGCGACAAGCATTTATAAAATGGCGATGACAGCACTCATTGTAACCATCTGTATAGGGGTCGTTCTTGGAATTATACTTGCTGCGCTCATCGGATTGTCAATCACACGGCCAATAAATGCGGCTGTGGCAAGTCTGAAAGATATTGCCGAAGGAGATGGGGATTTAACTAAAACATTGCCAGCAAACAGTAAAGATGAAGTTGGCGAATTGTCCCGTTGGTTCAATATTTTTATTGGGAAGCTCCGGGGAATTATTCAGGAGCTTTCTGCTAATGCCGGGGTTGTCAATGAATCTTCAGTAAGTCTTTTAGGAATTGCCTCAGATCTTGCAAGCAACGCCGGTTCGACCTCAGGAAAGGCAAACAGTGTGGCCAGTGCCTCTGAGGAAATGACCAACAATATGCAGAATGTGTCGACGAGTTTGGAAGAAACAACCCACAATACCAATATGGTTGCTTCAGCTGTTGAGGAAATGGCTGCGACTATCAACGAGATTGCCCAGAACTCAGAGAAGGCTCGTTCTATTTCGGAAGACGCTGTTTCCCAGGCCTCCGCTGCTTCCAATAAAATGGCCGACCTTGGAAAAGCTGCCAATGCGATCAGTGCTGTTACTGAGACAATTACAGAAATCTCCGAACAGACTAATCTGCTGGCCCTCAACGCGACCATCGAAGCAGCAAGGGCAGGTGAAGCTGGCAAAGGATTTGCTGTTGTGGCCAACGAGATTAAAGAGTTGGCGAGACAGACGGCGGCAGCCACCGCTGAAATAAAAGGAAAAATCGAAGGGGTTCAAGGGACGACTTCGGAGACGATCATCGAAATTGAATCCATTACCACGATCATAAGTAACATCAATGAGATTATTGCCACCATTGCTACCGCCATAGAAGAGCAATCGGTTGCCACCAGCGAAATTTCCAGAAGTGTCACCACTAGCTCTGAACATATAGGCGAAGTCAATGTCAATGTTGCTGAAGGTACAGTGGTTATTGGTCAGATAAGCCGCGATATTGCCGACGTGAATGCCTCGGCGGGTGATATCTCGTCGAACAGCCGGAATATCGAGACAAGTGCCAATGAATTGCGGCAATTGGCCAGCACACTTAATGCTATAATTGGCAGGTTTAAAATCTAATTTTTAAAACACTGAGGATTGGACGATTTTGATTGAGTCGAGTGCAAATAATAGCTTGAATAGCTTGAGGCACCCGGCTCATGAATTTGCAACCCGCCATGAGCAAGAAGAAAAGCTCTAAAGTGTTAATTTATTGGTGCGAGCCAGCACCTTCTTTTCCGCATCAACAACTCCTCTATCAACCTGGCCATGGTTGAAAAGTAAAATGTAGAGCAGCCAGCCATAGCAAAACACCGCCAGGATAGCGACAAAAGGGTAAAAGTAGCCCAATGGGCAGAGGATCAGTACCGTGACCCAATGAAGCAGTATCACTTGTTGCGAATGGAGCTGAATGGGGAAGTCGCCATGTCTGCTGATCACCGCAAGTCCACTCAGGTTCCAGCCGTAAAGAGCCGTAAAAGCGTGCATCCTGATGAGTGGCAGGGCATCCTGGGGGTTATACGAGTTGGAGAAGGCCAGAAGGATATAGATTATTCCGGTGATGGACGTCACCAGTAAAAAGAGGATGCCGGAGGTGAGAAAGGCCTTTTGCTGCATGCGCAGACCTTGGCGCCAATAAAGGTAGAGAATCAGGGAAACCGCCAGAAAGAGAATTGACGCGATGGCCACCTGGGGAATGAACCAGCTCGCCAGGATGAATAAAAAGAAAATAATCACGCCAAGATTAATAACCCAGAACGATAACTCTTTGAGAAAGCGGATCAGTGGTTTTGTGTGGTTTTTCATGAGCGCAAAGATCACCGACATGCTGATCAGTGAGATAGGGAAGGAAAAACCGAGGAAAAAGGTGTCCAGTTTAAGCTTTTCCAGGGTCACCCAGTGGCCGAATTGGCTGTTTAGAATGGCCAGGCTGGAGATAAACAACCCTAAGGAAAGGCACAGGAGTGAGGCCTGATGAAATTTTCTGGAGGTACTTTCCCTGGCTGAAAAAAGTGCTTTGGGAATGCAGCTGCCGAAATGATTTACCCGGACTTTTTCAATAATGACTGATAGAAAAAGAGGGATTATCAGCGTAGGCTCGTACCAGTTCAAAAAGGCGCAGAGTGCAAAAGCGATGGACAGCAGTAAAAAAGCCAGTCCTTTTTTGCTCAGTTGCTGGGTACCTTCGGTGAAATAGATGAGCAGGGTGCCACCGCTGCAGAGGTTGAAAAGGAAAATATGCAGCCGTTCAAAATTCATCACCGATGGTGCAACCAGATGGTGAAAGAAGCCACAGGTCAGGGCTGTGGTCATGATTAGCCAGAGAGTAATTTTAAGTTGTCGGTTCAATTTTCCTCTACCTTATTTTTGCCTTGCTTGATTCTACTCTTTTCCCAATAGACTTTTCAGGGCCGTTTCCAGGCTTGGGTGTCGAAATTTGAAGCCGGAATCCTGCAGTTTTTGGCTGGAAACACGACATCCTGACAGTAATATTTCCGAGGCCATCTGTCCATAGATCATCTTTAAAAACCAGCCCGGCAGGGGAAAGAGCAGCGGGCGTCCGGTAACACGCGCCAGTGTCTGCATGAGTTCGGCGTTTGTAACCGGTTGTGGGGCGGCGATATTCACGGGCCCTGTGAGCAAAGGGCAACTGAGGGCGTGGAGCATTGCGGCGACCATGTCATCCCTGCTGATCCAGCTGATATATTGCCGTCCGGAACCGAAACGGCGGATAAAGCCGAAAGGGGAAGTGGCAAGAATCCGTTGCAGTGCGCCTCCACGGGGAGTAAGGCCAATTCCGAGGCGCAGGAAAACGGTGCGGATGCCTGCATCCCGCGCAGGCTCAGTGCCTTTTTCCCAGAGTCTGCAAACCTCTGAAATAAAATCGTCGCCTGGTGGGTTTGATTCATCGATCACCCGGTCCTGACCATCTCCATAATATCCCACCGCCGAAGCACAGAGGAACACCTTTGGTACCTTATTCTGCGCTGCAAGAGTTCGAGCAAGGAGCTGCGTTCCCTTTATCCGGCTGTCGATGACCCTATTCTTTTTCTCTTCCTTCCATCTGGAGAGACCAATATACTCACCGGCCAGGTGGATCACCCCATCGAGTTCAGGAAGATCGTTTATGTTTAATATTCCCTTCGTCGGATCCCAGAAAATTTCACCTTTAGAGGCATCGGCATGTCGGCGGACCAGAGTAAAGACCTGATGGCCGCCAGTGGTGAGGAGCGGCAGCAGATCGCGACCTATCACGCCGCTTGCCCCGCTGATGAGGATTCTAAGCGGCGTGGTGCTGCAACGCTGATGCAGCTCAATATCTTCCTTCAGTAGATTTTCCCGGTGGCGAAAAAGTGTTTGTAAGGTTTTTTCGACATGATTTTTAATAACGCCTGGGAGAAAGCGGTGGCCGGGCAGAGAATACTCTACCTGATCCTGAAGCACTGTTCCCTGGTCAGAGTTTTCAAAATAATGGCTGTGGGACCAGCTGGCAAAGGGACCTTTTTCCTGAATATCTCTGAACATCCGTCCCGGTATATTTTCAATATGGTGGGCATGGAACCGATAAGGGATCGGGCCTACGTGCATTTTCAGTTGAACCCGGCCACCCGGTTCGATTCCACCTTGCCTGGCCAGAACCGAAATATTCTCCCATGGCGGCAGAAGTCGCTCCAGTGCACCAGGCCTGCTGTGCCAGTTGTAGAGTTCGACCGCCGAACAGGGATATTCCGACTGATATTTGAAAATCGTTGAATGTGTTTGTTTTTCCATGGAGAAATACGGTTTGGGCCAGGACATTGGACCAAAGAGTTGCGGCTTGTCCGGCAACTCTTTGGTAGGTGCCGTGTCAGGCAATCAACTCTCTATTTTGAACTATATCGAGTGGGGAGTTTTTTTTTGCTTCTTTTCTTGGCAAGGGCGAGTCGACCGGCAGCCGCTCGTTTTTCAGCCTTGGCGATGAGGTTTTGGTGGATACAGATGTCCCCTTTGGCACTGTCGGAATGGAGCTGGATATAGGTGCCGTCGCTCTGCATCTCCCATACATTTCGGGTGTTGGCCAGTTGCAGGTCGAGTAGTTCCCGAAGGAGAGCCTGGTGTTGGGGGGTACTGATAGGTGTACAGACTTCAACCCGGCTCTCCAGGTTGCGTTTCATGAGGTCGGCGGAACCGATATAATATTCTTCTTCACCGTTATTTTTAAAATAAAAAATACGGGTATGTTCGAGAAATCGACCGACCAGTGAAATAATTCTAATATTTTCCGATAGTCCTTTTATTCCCGGACGGATTCGGCAGGAATCCCTGACAATCAGATCCGAATGGACACCGGCCTGGGAGGCTCGATATAATGCTTCGGCAATATCCCTGTCCACCAAGGCATTGGTTTTGAACTGAATGAGTCCTTTATTGCCCTTTTTCTGGTGCTCTATCTCTCGTTCAATTTTACTGAGCAGGGCCTTTTTGAGTATTTTGGGAGACGGCAGGATTTTGGTGTACCGTCGCATCGGGGTGTAACCACTGGTCAGATAATTAAAAAGTTCGGTCAGGTCGGCACCAATATCCGGATCACAGGTGATAAGACCCAGGTCGCAGTAGCCTCTGGCGGTGCCTGCATGGTAGTTGCCTGTTCCAATATGGGTGTATCGGCGCAGGCCATTATAATCCTTTCGGATAACAAAGATGAGTTTGGAATGTGTTTTCAGACCAACGACGCCATAGGTGACATGGATACCGGCCTCCTCCAAAAAACCGGCCCATCTTATATTGGCCGACTCATCAAACCTGGCCATCAGTTCGACCACCACCGCTACCTGCTTGCCATTTTGGGCAGCGTCGATCAGGTATTGTATGATCTTGGAATCCTTCGCTGTTCGGTAGAGAGTCATCTTTATGGCCATGACCTTGGGGTCCTGGCTTGCTTCTCTTAAAAACCGCTCAACAGAGGTGTCAAAGGATTCATAGGGATGCTGCAACAAGACATCGCCGTGTTCACGAATGGTATGAAAGATATTTGGATCGTCGCCAAGAAGTTCGGGGTTATCCACCGGGTGATGTTGGGGGAAATGCAGATCTGCCCGGTCTATCGCGGCAATTTGAAACAGGTCCCGCAAGCCCAGCACCCCGTCAACTTCATAGACGTCTTTTTCTTCATCAACACCAAGTTCGGCTGCCAGCTTTCCTTTATGGAGGTCAAGCATGCCGCTGCCAACCTCCAGCCGGACGATCTCGGCAAATTTTCTGTCTCGCAGTGCGGATTCAATGGTTAACAAGAGATCGTTGGCCTGTTCCTCGTGTCTTTCAGTGATGGCGTTGCGGGTGACTCTGAAGGTCTCGCAGGCCTCAACTTCCATGCCCGGCAGAAGGAGCTGCAGGTTGTTGGCGACCAGGTCTTCAAGAAGAATATAGTTGTGTTCTTTGCCTATTTTGATAAATCTTGGCAGGTCTGCACTGGTCGGAATCTTAATGCGGTTGAGGTAGCTGTGATCGCTGCCTGGAAATCGGACACTGGCCAGAAGGTTAATTGATAAATTAGAGATAAAAGGAAAAGGGTGCGCCGGATCCATGCCCTGGGGGGTCAGCAGTGGATAGATTTCATTTCGAAAATATCTATCAATGTTTTCCTTCTCCTCATCGTTGAGGTCGTGATATTTTTTAATTTTGATATTTTTTCGAGCCAGTAATCGCTTAAGGTCAGTTTCAAGTGCCAGCTGTTGATCGAGAATCTCTCTGACAACTTCATGGCAGACATCGATCTGTTCCTGAGGCAGGCGGCCGTCGATGGAAAGGCTCCTGACGCCGGCTCCTACCTGTTGTTTCAGGCCGCCGATCCTTTTCATGAAGAACTCATCCAGGTTGGAACCAACCACCGCCAGGAAAAACACCCTTTCCAGAAGAGGATTGCGAGAATCCTGACCTTCATGCAGTACCCGTTTGTTGAATTCCAGCCAGGTTATTTCCCGGTTCAGATACCATTCTGATGACTGGAGGTCGAAGATGGTTTGAACTTTCTGGTCATCGGGAATCGTTTCGGTTGTCTTTTTTTTAGCTGAAGTTTCTTCGTTCATTTCGTGTTAGGTATTTTGGGGCGGGTTATCGGTGAAGGAAACAATTTGTTTCTGCATCTTTGCTGAGCTTTTATATAATAATCACATGGTAGCAGATCTTCCATGGAAAAGAAATAATAGTCGGTCTGTTCAAAAAAGTTAGCTCCACATCACCCATTCATTGAGTTGTCATGCCGATGGTCTTGTGCTACAGTACCCCCTGATATTTCATAGAGACCTCCCATAACCAAGCTCACAGGAGCACTTGAGACAGTCAATTCTTAGCAGGAAATGTGGAAAATCAGTGTTCAGACACTGTCATTGGGAATTGAATTTGTTAAACGATACAGCAAAGAGTTGGGTGACCATGGATCCGTTTATTTATTATCTCCCGGTAGCGCTGAGCTATAAAAGATTACTGAAAAAAATACCAAAATCACCCGCCTACAAGATCTCCTTTGAAAGAGGTGAAAAAAAGGAGGGAGTACTCCTTGATACCTTCAATGGGGTGATGTTTCACTCGGCCAGAATGCTCTTTCAGGTTGGCGAAATGCTTCTCCTCGTTGACCTCCAGTCCGGTCAGATGACCGAGCAGGTTTCGACCGGTGATTGGTCGCTTGCGGCCGATCTGGAAGATGGGCCGGTCTCTTCATTGTTAAAATCTGCCTCAAAGCTTCGTGCTTTTCTGCCTGTGGCAAAGGTTGAACTCTGCAAAATCAACGGTCTGCTATTGGATGATGAAGGGAAGACGCGGGTCCGCTTTCGTCATTTGGACATTCGTTGCGGTAAAAACACTGCAGGGGTAGGAAGTACTCAATATCTGCGCGGATATGGTCAGGCCCACCAGCACCTCCGGAAGTTGCTGGAAAAAATCGGCGGCATTTCCTGCCAGGACGTGGGACAGGTGTGCGAGGCTTTGGCTATTGATCAGGAACAATTCACGGTAAAACCAGAAATTCAACTGAATCCGGAGGCAGCTGTCTGTGATACGGGCAAGGCAATCATCAGGGCATTTATCCAAACTGCGCGCCGCAACGAAGATGGCGTTGTTGCCGATTACGACACAGAATTTCTCCATGATTATCGAGTCAGTTTACGTAAGGTCAGGTCGGTACTGAGCCTTTTTAAGGGAGTATTTAGCCTGGAAGAAACAATTCTGTTAAAACAGGATCTTGCTTCGATTATGCAAAAGACCAATACCTTGCGCGATCTTGATGTTTATCTGTTAAACAAAGAACAGTATTTGGCGCTGGTGCCGTTAGACACCCACGAGGGCCTGGGGCTCCTCTTTGATTATTTTGCCGAGGAACGGAAAAAAGAGCAAAAAAGTGTAAGTAAATTTTTTCGCAGCAAAATTTATCCCAAAGATATGGTCAGGATAGAAAAATTATTTAGAGACGGTTCTGCCCTTTCGGCGGGTCCAAGAGGCATAGAAAAATCCAAGGAATTTGCCTGTTCCTTAATTGTCAATCGCTACCATAAGGTGTGCAAAATTGCCCGCAGTATTGACAGGGACACAGAGGATAGGGTTGTCCACCAGCTTCGAATCAATTGCAAAAAATTGCGTTATCTGATGGAATTTTTTGCGCCGCTTTTCCCGGAAAATGAGATCGTCACTTTGATTAAAGCACTGAAACTGCTCCAGGACAATCTGGGCAGGTTTAACGACTATTCTGTCCAACAAAAATTTCTCAGACAGGTGTTAAACAATAAAATTGATCGATTCGGCGGTTTGGAAGTAAAAGTCGCCGATGCTGTCGGAGCGCTTACCGCCATGCTTAATCGGCTGCAGCGAAAAGAGAGGCGCCAGGTAATGAAAAATTTTGACCGTTTTGACAGTTCTGAAACTCGTTTGCTTCTTTCAAAACTATTTCATGCCGAGGCGGTATAAATGAAAATAATAGCTTGTTACAGTAATAAGGGTGGCGTCGGCAAAACAGCAACCTCAGTGAATCTGGCTTACGCCAGTGCCTTAAAAGGCAGAAAAACTCTGTTGTGTGATCTCGATCCCCAGGGTGCTTCGGGCTTTTACTTTCGGGTCAAACCTTCAAAGAAGTTGGCAAATAAGGCTTTCTTTAAAGATGTTCAGGGCTTTTTCGATGCTATTCGGGCCAGCGATTTTGATAACCTTGATCTGCTGCCGGCAAATTTGACATATCGTGACTTCGATATTTTCCTGTCACGGATGAAAAACAGTCGATCCCGTCTGAAACAGGCCCTCTCTGAAGTTGATAGTGACTACGACATTGTTATTCTGGACTGTCCTCCGAATATCTCTCTCCTCTCTGAAAATGTTTTTAAGACTGCCGATAAAATTGTGGTTCCTGTCATTCCGACCACCTTGTCCGTTCGTACTTTTGAACAGCTTAATGATTTTTTCAAGGACAATGAATATCAGCGTAAAAAATTACTGCCATTCTTTTCCATGGTGCAAAACAGCAAAAATCTGCACAAAGAAACCATGCTGGCCTTGCGGAAAAGTTATAAAAGCTTACTAAAAACATATATACCTTTCTCCAGCGAAATTGAGAAAATGGGTGTTCACAGGGCACCGGTTATGACATATGCAGGTAAAGATTCTGCGGCAAGTGCTTATGGCAAAATCTGGCTTGAGATTGAAAAGAGAGCAAAGATTGACTGACTTCCCGTCACTGTTTCTGTTCTTTTATTCTAATTTGAGCTGGTTACAGGAGGTGTGGAAGGAAGTATGGGAAAGAAAAAAAAGAAAAAGAAATGTTGTGAAAAGTACAAAAAGAAGAAAGGAAAACGCTGCTCTGACTGCCCTAAGGCGTAAGTCCGGTAAACGGATGGATGAACAATTGCTGTTAAACGGATGGATGAACAATTGCTGTTGCATATGGCTAATTTCGTTGGGCACCTACCCGTTGCCCTTTGATGGAGCGAACCACATAGCGCTCTTGGCTAAAGAGTTTTGAGTTCCAATTGCACCGAAATTGTAACTCAGTGCCCACTGATATTTTTCTTATATCTCTGGCCGCCACGTCAAAACCTATCCCCCTCGGGGAAATATCGTAGAGATCAACTTCCAGAGACTTGCCATCTCTTGTGGACGCCAGGACCTTGCCTCTCTGCTGCTCTCTTTGGATCTCGCGACGGTTAAAACTGCAGCGGGTTATCTCACCACATTTATGACATTGCAGGGACCTTTTTCGAATTGTTGGTGGGATAGTCATCATCCGCCTGCCCTGACATGCATAACATTTAAAATGTATTCTTCCACTGACTACTCGGAAGGTTTGTGTTTTAGCCATATTGTTTTTACCTCGGATGGTGGATGCTTGGTGCTATTATATTATAACCTGACTAGTAATATGTACAGGTAAATCAAAGAGAAAGATTTCAACAGATCGTTTACAAGTGTTGATTCTTCTTGTCTGAGAATGCCTGCCTTCGCAAACTCATTATTTAGCCTGCCAAAAAAACACCCCTAAAGGATTTTTTTTCCTATCTGTAAGATCTTTGTAATAGGCCTGTTGTTATCATGAAACATCAAGATTGATAATATCTAGGTCTCGTTCTTCTACATTACCCGCTCAGCATTTATCAGAATGATAGAGTTGGAGGTCCACGATGAACAAGAGAATGTATCTTCCTGTTTTTGGATTATTGGTCGCTTTGTTTCTTTCTTTAATGATCAGCTCCGAAGGAAAAACGGAACCAATTGTGATTCGTTTCTCCCACGTTGTGGCCGAAGATACACCGAAAGGAATCGGTGCACAAATGTTCAAGGAACTTGTTGAACAGCGACTTCCTGGCAAGGTTGTGGTGGAGATTTATCCCCGGTCAGAAAAATTCACCGATGAGCAGGCGATAATCGGCTTACTTTTGGGCGATGTGGAAATGGTCGCCCCAAGTTTTTCAAAGTTTTGCCGGTTTGGTAAAAGTCTTGAGATCTTTGATGTTCCTTTTATGTTTGATAATGTTGCCGAAGTCCACAGATTTCAGCAGAGCGATGCGGGCCAGAAGCTCCTTTCCTCAATGGAGTCGGTTGGTATAAAAGGCTTACAATACTGGGATAACGGTATGCGGGTCTTGTCGGCCAATAAGCCGATCAAGGCACCGGAGGACTTGAAGGGACTCTGTTTTAGAATTGAATCGTCACGTGTCTTTTATTCGCAGTATACAGGTCTTGGGGCCACGCCCATGATTTTGCCTTACAAAGAACTTCCTGAGGCGTTGAAAATTGGCATTGTCGATGGATATGAAAATTCCTGGTCAAATATTCTCGCCAGCAAGCTCTATCTGCTTAGAAGGAACTATACAGAAGTCGACCATACTTTTCTGGGGTATATGGTGGCGACCAGCGTTTCGTTTTGGGATGGTTTGCCTGACGATATTCGCCAGGAGTTAGAGCGTGCACTCAATGAAGTAACAGATAAAGTAAACAAACTTGCGGAGGAAAAAGCAATGGCCGACAGGGCCACCTTGTTAGAGGCAGGCTTGGTGGAGGTAATTTCGCTTAATGAAGATGAGCGGCAGGAATGGAAAGATCTTTTGGGACCGATGGCGTCGCAGTTTGCCGATGATATAGATCCCAAAATCATGCTGTCGGCAAAAGAAGCCAAATATTGAGGACGACCAGCGTCTCTGTTTGATACTTTCGATTCGTCTGGTTTATTTAAAGGGGAATTTAACACGGAGGACACAGCTATGTTGTATAACCATGAACAAGTCTTTGTGTATATGCTTTTGATACCTGTCGTACTGAATATTTGTGTGCCTTTGGTGATGTTGATCGGATGGCTCTTCAAGCAGGTTCTGTGGGGAATGCTGAGGCAATCAAATAAAGAAGCGGTTGTCGATCAAAACCAGATTTCAGCAGTGACCTAATGTTTTTTGGGAATGGTGGGAGCCGTTAAAACTGCCATCCAAGGCTTAATCCAAAAGAGTGACTTCGGTTTGTGTATTCGCCGCTGAGTATGTCGTTGCTCACCTTTCGGTCTTCAAAATGAGCAAAAACATAAAAGAGATCAATGGTGAGTTTGTTTTTGGTATACCCGAGCCCAAAACAATAATTATGTTGGGAGGCGTCAGGGTTTGCGGGGGACAGGGTCGCGGAAGGAACAGCGCTGGACAGATACGCATACCCTGTGCGTAGTGCCCAATGCTGATCTATCTTCAATTCTGTCCCGGCTTTGGCAATCCAACCGTCCCGCCAGTTCTGGACAATCACGATGTCGTCCGCACCAGCCATCGGCTGATCGACGGTAATGGTTTGCTTTTTAAAGCTCGACCAGCCCACCCATTCTCCCTCGATGACAATAGTCCATCGTTTGCTTGGCTGCCAGGCTGCGGACAGAGTCGCAATCTCAGGGAAATCGACACTGGTCCGGGCGTGGCTGCTTATTTTTGCACCGCCATAAAGCGGTTGCAGGACAGGTGCGATATTTTTTAATTTAATATCTCCGCTAAGATCAGCCGTAATGGTGCTTCGATAGGCCGCTCCAATACTGAATTCTGGTTGTAATTGCCAGAGCAGGCCGAGGTTCCAGCCCCATCCACCACCATCCGCCGTTAAACTGCTCGTCCCATCCGGTGCCTGCAGCATTGACTGATTGACCTTTTGTTTAGCACGATTGTAGGCCCAGAGATAGTCAACACCAAAGGCAATTGAAAGTGTTGGCAGAAGACGCCAGGCAACTACCGGGTTTGCCATAAATGTTGCAATGAGACTTTCCTTGGAAGAATACTTTACAACCCCATCATCCGGCCATGTCCGACCACCAATGCCAAAGGGCGAAAAGAGCCCCAGACCAAGGCTGACATCGTTCCAAGCCAGATTTGAAGTGAAATAGGCATGAGGCGCGACAAACAGCTGTGACTCTGTTTCCTCTTTATTTTCGCCGCCATCGTCAAATTGTGTCTTAGGGGCCACAGCCATAGCGCCCAGATACAATCGTGTACCTTCCTGAAAACCAATGCCGGCCGGGTTGTAGGCTATGGCAGAAGGGTCATCGGCGAGAGCCGCAAACGCTGTACCCATTCCCGCGGCTTTTGCACCATGGGCCGGTCCTCCTGCCAGTGCCGGAGTAGCGACAACGAAAGATATGAGAAATATGAATATGAGTTTTATCATTGCCTGGAGAGCCTTGTAGATCCTTGAGACCCTTGTGATCTACCTATTGTGCTTCAGTTTTCTTCAAGATCGCCAAGGTCTTGCTGCCAAGGTGGATACCCTGGGCTGCCAATAAGCTACGACATCGCCGAAGAATTTCCAATGCCTCGGCACCTCTTCCCTGTTTGTTGAAGGCGCTGACCACCAACGAAAAAACTGAAGCCGCTGTATCGTCTGCGGCCAGAGCTTTTTGCAGCAAATCCTCATGTTGAAACGTTGTTTCGACGAAGAGGGGTACGGCAGAGGCAAGAATGTGCAGCCACCGTTTTTTGAGATGCAGCCTGTAGTTGATAGCAATAGCCATATCTTCATGGCCGGTACTGTACGGCCCTCGGTATATTTCCAGAGCCCAGTAAAGATAATCGTCTCTTATTGATCCGGTATCTGTAATATCGAATTGCTGAGCAAGCCATTCAAGATGCCAGCTATCAACCCAACAAAGTTTGTTGTTGAGCATGAGTTTTCCATTTCTCAAAACGACAGCCTCGTCATGGCCAAGGAGTTTGCGCAGACGGTGTAAGGTGGTGTTGAGGTTCTGCATTGCCCGGTCGCCATCGGAGTCAGGCCAGAGACGACTTGCGAGCCTTTCTTTGAAAACCCCTCTCTGACCGACAGAGATGAGGAAGGTGAGAATTTCCAGTGGTTTCCTGGGTGTTTTTACTGATTTCTTTAGAGGCTGATCTTTATAAAAAATTTGAAATCGGCCAAGGGTGTACATTCGGATTGGCCAGGGCCAGCGGTCACTGACCTTCTCTGGGTCGGGCGGATGGAGATTCCAGCGCCTGATGACTTCGATGACGATATCTTTTTCGATCCCCGCATCCAAGGCTTGACCGCATAAGGTTCCCAGCCTTCGGTTACAGAGTCCGAAAGGCATGAGTAGTCCGTGTTGTCTGGCCAGAGCGAAGGCGTCGCGGAGGTGTTGCCGGGCTATCTCTATGCGATTATACGTATAGGCGCAGTCGGCGAGGGACAGCTTGGCGATAAAATTGATAGTACTGCTGTTGCCAAGGCGTGGTTCATCAATCACCGAGAACAATAGCTTCTCAACTCCGTCGCTTTCGTCAAGTTCGAGCAGTATCTGGGATTGCAGCACCTGGCAGAGGGCAATGGTAAAAGGGTTGCCACAGGAATCAACAAGTATTGAAGCCTGTTCCATCTCACTTTTGGCGATGATGAGATCTCCTCTCAGCATTGCATACCAGGCTTGAAGAAAGTGGTAGTGGCCAAGGTCCCAGATGGCAAATGGCATCAGGGTCTGTTCCATTTTGGCAAGGGTTGACTGCACCTGGTCGAGTTGTCCTGTTCCCAGCATGGTGTAAAGACTGTAGGCAAACATCATGAAGTCATAGACGTGAATGCCGGTTTTGTCCGCCATCGCCAGGGTCTCCTCGGCCTTGCCAAGACATTGCTGATGATTGCCGGCTATGACGCAGGCTAAGGTAAAGAGAGCACTTAAGGTGATTTGCATCATTGGCGGGAGGTTTTCGGTGTTTTGCAGGACTCTCAGTCTTCGCTCCATGACCAGTGCCTTGCCAATCTGACCGAACCAATGATAGGACCAGAAAAGGTTTTTCATAAGGCCGATGGTGACTTGAAGGTCGTTGCCGCAGTCTAAGAGTGATTCACTCTGATTTTGCCACTTCTCTAAGTCAGGGTGACCTTGATTTCGAAGCAGCAAGGCCATCAGCATACTCGAGGCAAAGCGTCCTGAAAGGTTCGGGGCATCGTTTTTCTCTGGCAGCAATTTGCCCAGCTGCTCACCTTCCATAATCCAGCGATCGAGGTCGGAAAAGCCACCCCGCAGCATAAAAAAAAGCTCAATATTTGTTGACCAGCTGAGAACCTGCCCGGTGAGGTCGTTATTTTTGCGGAACAAATCAAAGGCTCTGGTGCAATAATCCAGGCTTGTCGGGGGATTGGTTGTCATCTTCGCCAGTCCATGCCAAAATAAAAGCCAGGGATCTTTCGCACCATATTTTTCAGGAAGAGATTCTATCCAGGAGGAAAGAACTGCGTATCGTCCCTGGGCAATGAGGGCAGGGGCCAGGTTGACAATAATTGCGGCCATCGGCTCGTGGGCCTCTGCCTTGCAATAGAGGTCAATGGCATCCTCTCCCCATCCCTGTTGGGCAAGTATTTCCGCCGCACGGCAATGTCTTTCTTTAAGCGCAGAGGATGAATAAACTCGCGCGGCGGTAATTTGCAGGAATTCACGAAAAAGGGGATGGTATTGGTAACTGGCAGCAGGTACCCGACGTTTTTCGATAAAATAATTCTTCCTGTTTAAGCTTTCCAGGATGTCCTCTGCCTCCATATCTGTCAGTTGGTGGGCTATATCCGCAGTCATGTGCGGCAGGAGCGCTGTCTGGAGAAGAAAAGATCGTGTGGTTGGAGCAGTCTTCTCCAATAGTTCAGCGGCAAAATAATCAAAAATGTTTTCCGGAGCGTGGTCAGTCGGAAGTTTACCGGGATTCGCTTCATCGTCTGAATGCATCAGCCACAAGATGATTCCGGCAATCCATCCTTTGGTTAGTTTATAGAGTCTTTTCGACACCTCCTTATCTACCCGATTTCCTGAAAAACCGATAAAATCAGTAACCTCTTGTGGAGAAAAGGTTATCTGGTTCCAGCCAATGTGCTTCATTGTTCGATTGGCAATAAATCGTGCCACAATTGGAGGTGGGTCGGAACGGCTAACTATTGCGATGGCCCCAGTCCCAGAAAGTTGGTTTATGGCCGAGGCGAGAATCTGTGACAGGGGAGACTCCTCGGGACCATCCTGGAAATTATCAAAGATCAGCCAGGAGTCCGGCCGTATCTGCTGGAAGAGTTTCTCAAAATAGCGCAGGATAAAGGTTTCTAAGTCAGGGAGGTATTCGGGGGTGAGGAGCGGCATGGGGGCAGCTGTCGGCTCCATGAGAGGTGCCGCAGCCAAGCCGAGATAGTAGAAAAAAGTAGCTGGGTCTCCATCCCTGGCGTCGATCTGATACCAAAGGCAGGGAATCTTGTTTTCTTTCAGGTAACTGGCAACGAAGGTGGATTTACCCGAGCCCCCTGGGCCGGAAACCCAATAAGAAGTTGTTGGTGGTTTTCTGTCAAGAAGGGTAAACAGCCGTTCACGGCGTATTACTTTTCCAATTTCCAGGGGAGAGATTTTGCTGATGGTCGCCTGTTGTGTTTCCATAAAGTAGATCAATAGGCAGATCGATAATGAGTTGAGGAGAGTTCAAAAAATCCCGGCAGACTGCTAAATGTTCTGAAAAAAAAGTCTCTTTATTTCTCATTTATGTCCTTTAAGTCTATCACATTGATAGATCACCACTCAAGCTTTTTTGTTGCTTCTTAATGATAGGTTTTGCTTTGTGTCTGGTGCTGGAAATGGCGGAAACTGATAATGACAGAAAAATGAAGAGTTCTCTCGCAACGGAAAGGGGCCTTGTTGACGGAAATACTACATTGTAATTAAAAATTTGGTACAGGGAGATATTATGATATGATTAGCGTTGTATTATAATAATTAGTTTCAAATTTAGAGATCCACGGATAGGAGAAGTGAGATGTTATCGTCTTTTCAAAAAATAATCCCTGCCAAGGTAAAGACTAAGTTACTCACCGTACTGGGATTGCTCATTACCCTGATGGTAGCTGTTCCGAGTGTCCTTTCATACAGAACCACCCTGAACAACGCAACTCTCAAGATAGAAGAGGAACTGTCGGGAAGAATCTCCCAGGTTCGTAATATTCTCACCGTTGATAAACCCGAACAACTGAGACTGCTGGCCCATACCGTGGCAGGGATGCCGTCGATTCAGGATAACCTGATGTTTCAGAGCAGAGAGGATCTGCTAACTGTGACAGCACCCCTTTATGTGGGCTTGAAAAAGATAATCGACCTTAATGTGTTTCATTTTCATCTGCCCCCCGCCACTTCATTTTTGCGACTGCAAAAGCCGGAAAAATTTGGTGACGACCTGTCCGGCTTTAGGCAAACAGTGGTTCAGGTTAATGAAAATCAACAGGATGCCGTAGGGATTGAGGCTGGGGTTGCCGGAATTTCTATCCGTGCGGTTGTTCCCGTTAAGTATCTTAATAAAAAACATGCTGGTTCTGTTGAATTTGGAGCACCAATAAACGATAAGCTGGTAGAGCAAATTAAAGAGAGTGTACATGATGATATTTCCGTTATTGTTCCGGATGGTAACGGCTTTAAATATCAAGCGAAAACCCATGATATGACCATTCCAGAAAAGAAAATTCCGTTTTTAGGAGAGGTTATGCAGGGTGACGAAATCAAAGTTCAAAGGGTGTCAAAAAATGGCCGGGAGCTGATGACGGCCTATATGCCAATCCATGATTATTCCGGTAATGGTGTCGGCGTTTTGGCTCTTCCAAGAGATATAAGTGGTGTTCTCGCTGCTGCTAAAAAAGTTGCGTTGATCTCCGTTTCCATGGGTCTGGTCGCCCTTGTTGTGATTCAAATATTTGTTTATTTCCTCTTCACAAGACTAATAGATAGACCTATCAAAAGTATTACAAGCCTGCTTGAATCTGCCAGCAAGGGTGATTTGTCTCAGGAGGTTGATGTGACGTCCATTCTGCCTATAAACTGCGGGGAGATAATGCAGTGTAATAAAAAAGATTGTTCGATGTTTGGCAAAGAAGGCTACTGTTGGGAGGAAGCTGGGTCAGCCGCCGCAAAAATACAATGTCCAAAGATTGTCAGTGGAGAATATTCTTCATGCAGCGAGTGCAAGGGGGTATTTAGAACCGCAGTACGGGACGAATTCTCTGAGTTGAGTGCATACATGCACTCCTTTTTTGCAAATGTTAAAGGCCTCGTAAGGGATGTTAACAGCAACTGTACCAACCTTAATAACTCTTCCTCGGCGCTAGCCGAGATATCCGGAAAGATTGACGCCGGATCAACCGATTCTGCGGAGCGAGCCCATGCTGTTGCCGCAGCCACCGAAGAGATGAGTTCCAATATGGCATCGGTTGCTGCGGCAACCGAAGAGGCTGCGGCAAATGTCAATGTAATGACGACAGCCACAGAAGAAATCAGTGCCAGTGTTGGTGATATCCAGCGTTCAACCAAAAATGCCAAGGAGATTACCGGCGATGCGGTGACTCAGGCTGCGGACATTTCCGGGAAGGTTGATGCACTGGGGGATGCCGCACAGGATATTGGTAAGGTCACCGAAACCATAGCCGATATTTCTGCCCAGACGAATCTGCTGGCCCTTAATGCCACCATTGAAGCGGCCAGGGCTGGCGAAGCCGGCAAGGGATTTGCCGTCGTTGCCAATGAGATAAAGGATCTTGCCAAACAAACAGCCCAGGCAACCGGAGAGATCAAAGAACGTATTGACGGTATTCAGAATTCTACCAACGTCACCGTATCTGGTATTAAAAAAATATCGGATATTATAACTGAAATTGACACAATAGTTTCTGGTATTGCCATTTCGCTCGACGAACAGATTGCAACGATGTCAGAGTTGACCAGCAACATTGTCCAGGCGGGTGAGGGGATTGGCGAGGTCTCTGTCAATGTCGCCCAGAGTTCCGTCGTCTCTCAGCAGATTTCTGCAGATATCTCAGAGGTGAACAGGGCGGTCAGCCTCATTTCAACTGACACAGGTGAGGTCCGGCGGAACGCTGAGGAACTCAGCCTGCTTTCACAGTCGCTGAAAAACTTAATTGAAAAATTTAAAATTTAATCGGTTTTTGAAAGCAAATAAAGCGGAGTGAGTCACTTTCGGCTTCACTCCGCTTTATTTGCTGCTTGTTTTTATGGTCAATCAGTTCTCATCCTTCATGGATGCAAAGCAGTTTCCCGTGCAGTACCCTGTTCTGCCACGTCCAGCCAGCCACCGCCCATTGATCGATAGACGTTGATCAGACTGGTTATCACCGTAGTTTGGGTCTGGACATAATCGAGCTGACTGGAGAAAAGGCTGCGGTTGGCATCAAGTACCTGTAAATAGCTGGTTGTCCCAGCATTATACTGGTCTTTGGCCAGCCGGGCGTAGGTTTCCAGAGCACTGACTCTGCGTCCTTTTGCCTCCTGACTCTCGCGGCCTTTGGTGGTTGCCACCAAGGCATCTTCAACCTCACTGAAAGCTGTAATAATCGATTGCCGGTATCGGTAGAGTGTTTCACGCTGGACGGCTTCGGCGGTCATGACCTGACCTTCAATATTGCCAAAGGTAAAAATTGGTGCCAACATGTCACCGCCTATTGACCAGGTGCCGGAATTGCCGTCAAATAAATCGCTTGAATGAATGGTTGCTATCCCTAATGCACCGGTCAGCGAGATGCTCGGAAAATAGAGCGCCCGGGCCACACCTATCCGGGCGTTGGCGGCAATCAGGGCCTGCTCTGCGGCGATGATATCAGGACGTTGTTCCAGCAGTTGAGACGGTAATTCTGCCGGGATTCCCGGAATGGTCAGCTGATCGATTGTTTTGCCCCGGAGAACAGCTTTGGGGTTTTGGCCAAGCAGCACAGAGATCAGGTGCTCCTGCTGGGAAATTTGTCTTTCCAGCGTAGGGATGAGCTGCCTGGCATCTTCATACTCAGATTCAACCTGGCTGACCTCAACCTGGGAGACGGTGCCGTATTTATGGCGCAAATTGAAAATACGTAACGAGTCTGCATAGGCCTGCTCCGTTTCCCTGGCAATCTCTAACTGCCGGTCAAGTCCACGCAGCACAATATAGTTACTCGCAATATTGCTGACCAGAGTAAGGAGTATGGTGCGCCTTGTCGCCTCACTGGCCATCAATTCGGCCCGGCTCGCTTCAGTTGCCCGGCGGATGCGATCCCAGAGATCTATCTCCCAGGTGACGTTGAGTGCTCCCTGGTACAAGTTGTAAGGATAGGCACCGGGTGACAGGCCGGTTTTGGTGGCCTGCTGTCTGGAGATTCCTGACGAAGCGCCGAGCTGGGGAAAGGCCTCGGAACGGGTGGTCCGCCATTGGCCAAGATACTGATCAATACGGGCAGTTGCGGCCATGAGATCAAAGTTATCGGTTAAGGCCGTGGCAATCAGTTGGTCGAGGACGGGATCGTTGAATTGCTTCCACCAGGCGCTGTCAATCATTCCGGCGGCAGCCTCATAGGAGATAGTCCAGTTCGTCGGTGTTTGTATGGTTGGCCGCTGGTAATCAGGACTGATGGCGCAGCCAGTGAACATGCACAGAGCAATTCCGGTACAAAGCAACTTACGCATGATGGTCACCTCCTGTGGTGGCTGCGACAGGCGGTTTCTTTCTCTTTTTCCTGCTGAATAATCCTGAAGCGTTTTCTATAAATACAAAAAAGAGCGGCACAAAAAAGGAAGCAACAAGGGTCGAAGCCAGCATGCCGCCAATGACGCCTGTGCCGATGGCATGGAGACTATTGGCACCCGCTCCGGTGGCGATGGCCATTGGTACACAACCAAGGATGAAGGCCAGTGAAGTCATGACAATCGGCCGCAGACGAAGGCGGCCAGCCTCAATTGCTGAGTCAACGACTGACATGCCGTTGTGCAGGTTTTCCACCGCAAACTCGACGATTAAAATGGCATTTTTGGCAGACAGACCAATCAAGGTAACCAGTCCAACCTGAAAATAAACATCATTTTCCAGACCGCGTCCCCACGTCGCCAGCAATGCGCCGCAGATGGCAAAGGGAACCGCCATCATAACCCCGATCGGCAGTGACCATTTTTCATACTGGGCCGCCAAAATGAGAAAGACCATAATCAAGCCGAAAATAAAGGCGGAATTTGAAGTACCACCTGACTTTTTCTCCTCAAAGGCCTGACCTGACCAGGAAAACCCATAACCATCCGGCAGAACTTCTTTGGCAATCTCCTCCATGGCGGTAATCGCCTGACCCGAACTGTAGCCAGGAGCCTGGCTGCCGGTTATTTTTGCAGCGGGGAAGCCATTAAAGCGCGGCAACAATCCAGCCCCAGGCGCATAGTGCACCGTTGCCACAGCCGAGAGCGGGATCATTGCTCCATCAGTCGTTGATCTTACGTAAATTTGGTCGAAATCAGTTGGTTTATCACGGTATTTTGCCTCTGCCTGAATAATAACCTGCCATATCCGGCCAAACTGGACATATTGTGCGACATAGGAAGAACCAAAGTAGGCCTGTAGTGTCTGATAGATGTCGGAAACCGGCACCCCAAGGAGTTCAGCGCGGTTACGATCGAGATCGAAGAAGAGCTGCTGTTCCGACGCGGAGAAGGTGGTGGAAACTCCGGCTAAATCAGTCCGTTGTCTGGCCTTGGCAACGAATTCTTTGGTCACTTTCTGCAGATCCTGAGAACTGCCGCTGCCCATATTCTGGATATAGAATTCAAAACCTCCTGTGGTTCCAAGTCCGGGGATCGAGGGAGGATTCAACGGCAGGACGATACTTTCTTTGATAGCTATAAAGCTTTTCCGCAGATCGTCAACGACAACAAAAGCGCCGGTCTCTGGGGTCTTACGTTCGTCGTAGGGCTTGAGTGCTGTAAACAGCGTCGACGCATTGGTCTTGCTCTGACTGTCAATGAGACTGTAGCCATCAACCTGGAACGCCGAATAGACAGCATCATTTTCATGCATAATCTTAACAGCCTTATCAGACGCCGCTGTGGTCCTTGACAGACTGGCAGCATCGGGCATGATATTGACGCCAAAGAGGTAGCCCTGATCTTCAGCAGGTACGAAACTTCCCGGTAATATTCTAAACAGGGTAATCACGCCAAATATGACACCACCAAAGAGGATGAAACCTATCAGCTTGTGGTTGATCAGAAAGCGTACGCCCATAATGTAGACATTGGTAAGGGCGGTGAAACCTTTATCAAACCACTTGCCGAATCCCTTTTTCTCATGTGCTCCTGGTTTAAGAATACGGGCCGCCAGGGCAGGAGACAGTGTCAGAGCCACGATGCCCGAAATCACCATTGAGATGGCAATGGTGATAGCAAACTGCTTATAGAGTGTCCCCGTTAAGCCACCTAAGAAAGCCACAGGCAGAAACACCGAAACCAGCACCAGTACGATGGCAACCAGGGCACCCGACAACTCCTCCATTGCCTTGCGTGCGGCTTCGATGGGGGTAAGGCCTGCAGCCATATGCACTTCGACGGCTTCAACAACAATGATTGCATCATCAACCACCAGACCAATGGCCAGGATCATACCGAAAAGGGTGAGCATATTGGTGGAGAAACCAAGCATGTAAATACCGGTATAGGTGCCGATAATACAGATTGGTACAGCCAGGATCGGAATGAAGGTGGCACGGAAACTCTGCAGAAACAAGAGCACGACCAATACAACCAGCACCACAGCCTCGAAAAAGGTGTGCACGACTTTTTCGATGGAGGCCTTGGTAAATTCACTGGTATCAATAACGTATTTGAATTTCAAGCCATCCGGGAACCCCGGTTTAAGTTTTTCGATCAGCGCCCGGACCTCCTTTGACGTCGCAATAGCATTTGCTCCGGGCTGCTGGTAGACAATGATTGCCGCTGATTTTTTACCGTCGATCTTGGTCACCAAAGAATAGCTCATTGAGCCAAGTTCGGCATGGCCAACATCTTTTACACGGACAATGGCCGATCCGTCAGATTTGGCGCGTAGAATGATGTCATCAAATTCGGAAGGGTCTGTCAGCATTCCCTTGGTGGTTACCACAAAATTCTGTTGGATGCCTTCAGGGCCGGGTGCCTGACCGATCTGCCCCACACCAAAGGCCTGATTCTGGTTGGCGATGGCGCTGCTGACATCTGATGCTGTCAGCCCAAGTTGAGCAAGACGATCGGGTTTCAGCCAGATGCGCATGGCAATGTCCGGCGTGGGAAACATGGAGGAGAGGTTGGCACCCGGCAGGCGCTTAATCGGATCGAGTATATAAAGGTTAACATAGTTGGCCAGATAGGTCAGATCATAGCGATCATCTTCGGTGTAAAAGGCCGCGACCATCATGAAGGCCTGGGAGCGTGTCTCAACTGTTACACCTTGCTTGGTGACAATTGTTGGCAGCTTGGCTGTGGCCTGACTGACACGGTTCTGCACGTTGACCTGGGCCTGATCAGGGTCGGTGCCGGGTTCAAAGGTCACGGTCAGAGTCATATTACCGGTGGATGAGCTGGTCGAAAGCATATAGCTCATATTGTCGACACCGTTGATCTGATTCTCTAAGGGTGCCGCAACGGTATTGGCGATAACCTCGGCGGTTGCACCGGGATATATGGCTGTAACCTGAACTGTCGGGGGGGCGATATCGGGGTATTGGGCAACCGGCGTTGCTTTCATGGACACCAGGCCGCCCAGGACGATAATGATCGAAATGACCATAGCGAAAACCGGTCGATCGATAAAAAACTTTGCCATAACGGACCTCGCTTATTTCGTTTCCGCCTGAGAGGGCGCAGTCTCTTTCGATTTAGCTGGTGGGGCGATCACAACCTTAACCGGCATGCCGGGTGCAAGGCGCATAAAGCCATCGGTAATCACCATCTCGCCTGGCTTTAGACCACTCTCTATGGCCCAGTCCTCCCCGACCCAGGCACCAACGACCACAGGCCGAACCTCTGCTTTACCTTCGCTGCTCACCACGAATACCACGTGGCCGTTGGAGGTTTGCTGCACCGCACGTTGCGGAACAGTCAGGGCATTGGGTCGCTCTGCACCCTGCAAAACCGCTTTGACAAACATGCCTGGTCGCAACAAGGCCTTCGGGTTGGCCAGCTCGGCCTTGATAAGAAAGGTCCCCGTCTCACTGTTAAAGGTGGGATCAATAAAACTCACCTTACCGATATGGGGGTAGCGACTACCATCGGATGAATAGACCTCAACAGTGTACTCTTCATTAGCTGGTGGTATCAGACGACCTGCCGCAACTTCATTGCGGCTTTTGGTCAGTTGATTCTGCGATATACTGAAGTTGACCCAGATCGGATCCAGTTGCGCGACATAGCTTAGGTTGCCCCCCGGCCCGACGCTCAAATAGGCACCTTCACGGGCATTGGAATCACCGCTGACGCCGGTTACCGGCGATTTGATCACGGTATAACCAAGATTCAGTTCTGCCTCATCAAGACGAGCCTTGGCCTGATCCACAGCCGCTTTGGCAGACTGGACAGCGCCAATAGCATTGTCGAGATCACTCTTACTGGCAGCATCAAGCTTGGCTAAAGGCTTGACCCGGTCCAGGTTTGCCTGCGCCGTCCAGAGCTGTGCCTTGTTGTTCGCCAAGGCACCTTTCATGGCATCAACCTGGGCGATAAACGGCTTTTGATCCATGAGAAACATTTTCTGTCCCTTTTTGACCACATCACCTTCTTTATAGAGGATTTTCTCTAAAAAGCCGTTCACCCGGGCGACGATCTCAACCTGATGGGCGCTCTCGACCTGAGCAACAAATGAGGCCTCTACGGGAATAGTTTTGGGTGTAAGGGTGATTGCGTTTACTTCAGCCGGTGGCGGAGGTGCCTTGACTTCCTGTTTTTTTTCGCAGGCCGCGAGAGTCAGGGTCAAAAAAACAGCATAACACAAGATGAGCATCCTGAAGTTTAGGATACGTGAAGTTTGCTTCAGATTCATACCAGATACTCCTGTTGTAAATGGACTCTCAAGTCAATTTCGTAGGAAGGTTGTCACACGAAATTTGTATGTCATTTTCTGTTCAACTAAACGTTTTTACAGGTTATACGGACAAAGATGTCATGCGGCTTTGGACATAATGTTTTTTCAGGGGACAAGCGTTATACCTTAATGATATCCGATTTTTAATCGGCTGTTTGTCAAATGCCTAAATGTTTGTAATTCACAGTCATTACAAGTTATTGGACTCGGCGATGTTACGCTGAGCTCATATCCTAGCTTCCTCTTGGCCTGACTGCAATATATTTTATTTCTTTAATGCCTGACGGATTATTTTCCACATATAAAAGGAAGCAAGAGGGGAGGACTGATGGAGAATTTGTTCTAAATCATATGTTTACAAAAATATCGGCAAATTCCAGGGAGGAGAGGTAGGTCGAATATATTCTCTCTTTGGGGACATTAATGGTTTCCAGAGCCTGAAAACAGACTTCTCTATTGCCCATTTCATAGGCAATAACAATTTCTAAAAATACAGCAAGAGGCCCTGTTTGGTGTATGAGCGCTTGTTTAATCTCGTCGGAGATGGGTATTTTTTTTAACACCTCATCTATAGGGGCATCCAGCATGGCGTGGAGAAGGGAGAACAGGCCGAGCATGAAGAGTTCATTGGGCTTCCATTGTCTGGGGTTTTCCTGGCCGAGGATTTCACAGAATTTTGCCCGCACCGCAGCCAACCTCACAAGTTCTGCAGGTTTATTCGAAGAGATTTCTGAGATGATCGCCAGCGTCACGAATCGCTTTATTTCATCTTCTCCCAGATAGGTTACCGCATGGGCGATGGAGTCAATTTTTTTGACGAGATAAAAATAGGCTGAGTTTATGTAGCGCAATAACCTGTAAGAAAGGGAGACATCTGCGGAAATTATTTCCGTCATCTTCTTGATCGAAAAGGTGTGCCTGGTTATTTCGGAGAGAAGATTGAGAAGGGTAAGTTTCGAGGTGGCCAGTTCCTTTATCCGCATCAGTTCGGGTTTGGCAAAGAAATACCCCTGAAAATATACGAAGCCTAGTTTTCTGGCTTCTTCAAGCTCTTCATATGTTTCTACTTTTTCGGCAAGCCACGCGAGTTTGCAGTGACGGAGAATTTCGATTGTTTGGTGTATCTTATCGATAGGGGTGAGGCGAAAATCGATTTTAATGATATTTGCCAGTTCGACCAGTGGCAAAATATTTTTATGATAAACGAAATCATCAAGGGCTATGGTATAGCCAAGGCTTTTCAGTTTCTTACAGGCGCTAATGATCTCAGTAGTGGGACGAACGTCCTCAAGGATTTCAACGACAATGGTGTTAGTGGGGAAGTTCTCGGCAATATTTTCCAGCAGCAGTTCTTCGGTGAAATTTACAAAACAGGGTTTGTTGCCGCTGATTTTTTCTAACCCCTCAGTAAAGAACGAACTCGTGAGGAGAGAGCTGGTGGCACGGTCGCCTCCGACGTTGGCCAGGCTGAGCATGTCAGCACCTCTGTAAAGCAATTCGTAGGCAAAGAGCTGTCTTTTGACATTAAATATCGGTTGCCTGGCAATTATCGTTTCCAATGGGAGTCTCTTTTTGGGCAGATGGTTTCACGTCGCTCAATAATGATACTCTAAAATTAATTTTTTTGTCAGGAAAATGCAAACGTTGGTAAGGAAAAACATCTTTGCATAGGAGATAATTCGTCAGTGCGACCTATAAGGGAGAAAATAGGGAAAAATTAGGGAGAATTACGTTGACAAGATAGCTTAAGAAAACCCGCAGATTTTGATCTGTTTGAAAACCGGCAAATTCTCTCTTTTCAATTGGTTTTTGGTTCAAAAAGCTGACCTGCTTGAGCGAAGATGAGAACGAAAGGATACGCACTGCGGCAAATGGTTGACTGGACAGGTTGAGTGTGGTTTTCTGTGGGGTGAAAAAAAACTTGCCTGTTTACTGAGTTTCAGAGTAGTTTGCTCTGCTATTTCAAGGTAAAAGAGCACCCTGCCCTGCGGGTGTGGAAGGGTCGAAAATCCACAGGATATGATTTCAATTTATCAGGAGAAACTGTGACAAAAATAAATGACAATGCACTCTGGATGTCCGGCAATGAAGCTATTGCTCTTGGCGTCTATGAAGCCGGAGTGAAAGTTGCTTCTGGCTACCCCGGAACACCCTCGACAGAGATTATGGAAAATCTCTCAAAATATGAAGGGGTCTACACCGAATGGGCACCGAATGAGAAAGTCGGCCTGGAAGTTGCTATCGGTGCTTCTTTTGCGGGTGCCAGAGCTCTGGCCACCATGAAACATGTCGGGGTTAATGTAGCGGCCGATCCGCTTTTTACGGCCTCTTATACCGGTGTCTGCGGCGGACTGGTGCTGGTCAGTGCCGATGATCCGGAAATGCACTCTTCGCAGAATGAGCAGGATAACCGCAATTACGCCTTTGCCGCCAAGTTGCCGATGCTGGAGCCGTCCGACCCAGGTGAAGCCAAGGAAATGGTTAAGCTTGCCTTTGACCTCAGTGAGGATCTCGATACTCCGGTTATGCTACGTATTACCACCCGTGTTTCCCACGTCAAAGGAGTGGTTGAGACTGGAGAAAAACGCACCTCCCATGCGGCCTGTGGCATTACCAAGAGACCAGGAAAACTGGTCATGCTGCCGGCTCTTGCCCGTAAGCGGCGGGAGTTTGTTGAAGAGCGGATGATGAAATGTCGCGAACTGGCTGAAACTGCGGCTTTTAATCGGCTGGAAGAGGGCGACACCAAGAGAGGTTTTATTACCTCCGGGGTTTCTTATCTGTATGTAAAAGAGGCCTTTCCCGAGGCTGCTGTTCTAAAACTTGGTATGTGCTGGCCGCTACCGGAGCAGAAGATTCGGGATTTTGCTGCCATGGTGGAGGAACTCTACATCGTCGAGGAACTGGATCCCTTTCTGGAAACCCATATAAAAGCCATGGGCATTCAATGTCACGGCAAGGACCGCATCCCCAACCAGGGCGAGCTGAATACCGCCATTGTCCGCCAGGCGATTGAGCCCGGTTCTGGACCAGAGTTATTTGCGCCGGTTGAACTTCCGAACCGACCGCCGAATATGTGTGCCGGTTGTCCACATCGGGGCATTTTCTTTAATCTCTCGCGGATGAAGGTCTTTGTTTCCGGCGATATCGGCTGTTATACCCTTGGTTTTCTGCCGCCGCTCTCAGCCATGGATTCCTGTGTTTGTATGGGTGCTTCGGTATCTATCGCCCATGGAATGGCCAAGGCTCTCGGTGATGATGGTTATAATCAGGTGGTTTCGGTTATCGGCGATTCGACCTTTATTCATTCCGGTATCACCGGTCTTATTAATACGGTTTATAATAATTCCGCCTCAACGCTGATTATCCTCGATAACCGGATTACCGCCATGACCGGGCAACAGCAGAACCCGGCAACCGGTTATAATATCAAAGGTGAGGCGGCAAACGCCCTTGATCTCGAAGCCTTGTGTCGGGCGGTGGGGGTAAAACATGTCTATAAAGTCAATCCTCACGACGTTGTCGAGACCCGGAAGATATTAAAAGAGGCAGTGGAGCTGAAGGAAGCCTCTGTGGTTATCTCTCAGGCACCTTGTGTGCTGTTGCCTGAGATGAAAGAGCGCAAACCGGTTTCCTATTTTACTAACCAGGAAAATTGTGTCGGTTGCATGTCCTGTATTCGTCTTGGCTGTCCGGCTATTAGCTGGACTCCTTTTGCTGAAGGTGAGGCTGAGGAACGCGGCTATCGGGCAAAACAGAAAGGAATTTCCAAGATCGATGAGATTCTCTGCAATGATTGTGGGCAATGCGCATCGCTTTGTAAATTCAATGCCATCACCAGAGGAGAGGGAAAGTAATGGAAGCTACAGGAAATATCCTCTTTTCAGGGGTGGGTGGTCAGGGTATCCTCTTGGCCAGCGAGATAACGGTGTATGCCTTACTCACTGCAGGTTACGACGCCAAAAAAAGTGAAGTTCATGGGATGGCCCAGCGCGGTGGTTCTGTTACCGCGCAGTTGCGTTATGGCAAAAAGGTCTATTCTCCACTGATTGAACCCGGTTGTGCCGATATCCAGATGGCCTTTGAGATGATGGAGGCGGTTCGCTATCTGCCTTTTCTTCACAAAGGTAGTAAGGTGATCGTTAATACCCAGAAGATCCTGCCGCCATCGGTTGCCACCGGTCAGGCCGAATATCCTGGGGATGTTCTCAGCCATTTGACTGATCGGAAAATTATTGTTGTTCCTGTGGCTGCCTTTGATATTGCCCGGGATGTCGGTGAGATAAAGACAGCCAATGTGGTTATGGTGGGGGCGCTTTCGGCCTTTTTACCTATTGATCCGGGCATATATGAAGAGGTCATTCGTACCCGGGTTCCGGAACGGTTTAGGGATGTCAATCTAAAGGCATTTGCTGCGGGACGAAAAGTCAGCGAATAAGCAGGGGGATAATACATGTCAGTAGTCTATTGGGATGAAGAAATTGAAACCTTACCTCGGGTGGGGTTAGAATCCATTCAGTTACGCCGTTTGAAACATCTTGTCGCCCGGGTGTATAAAACTGTGGAGCCTTATCGGCGCAAGATGGATGCGATTGGGCTGAAGCCTGATGATATCAAAACGCTTGCCGATCTGGCTAAGCTGCCCTTTACTGAGAAAAATGACCTCCGGGATAATTATCCCTTCGGGCTTTTTACCGTGCCTTTGGATGAGGTCGTGCGGATACACGCCTCTTCCGGGACAACCGGAAAGTCAACTGTGGTCGGCTATACGGCAAATGATATCAAGACCTGGTCGGATATTATGGCCAGAGCGCTCTGCTGTGCGGGTGCCACCAAAGGTGATATGGTCCATAATGCCTATGGCTATGGTTTATTCACCGGTGGTCTTGGCGCCCATTATGGTATCGAGCGGCTCGGGGCCACTGTTATTCCGGCATCCGGTGGCAATTCCAAACGTCAGATCAATATCATGAAGGATTTTGGCTCCACCGTTTTGCTTTCGACCCCCTCCTATGCACTCAATCTCGCCGACGCCATGGATGCCATGGATATAGATCCGAAATCTCTCTCTTTACGGGTGGGTATTTTTGGTGCCGAACCATGGAGTGAGAATATGCGTGAGGAGGTCGAGCGGAAGTTGAACCTCAAAGCGACCGATATTTATGGACTGTCTGAGATCATGGGACCGGGGGTTGCCCAGGAATGTCTGCATACCACGCGGGGAATGCATATTTGTGAGGATCATTTTCTGCCTGAGATTATCGATCCGGACACCGGAGAGGTTTTGCCACCGGGTGAAAAGGGCGAGCTGGTTTTTACTACTCTCACCAAAGAGGCCTTTCCGCTTATTCGTTATAGAACCAAGGACATTTCCAGGCTTTACTACGAACCCTGTGAATGTGGCCGGACCCTTGTCCGCATGGAGAAGGTGACTGGCCGGACCGATGATATGCTCATTATCCGCGGGGTCAATGTTTTCCCATCCCAGGTTGAGCATGTTCTTGTGGGTGTTGACGGAGTCGAACCCCATTACCAGATCGTGGTTGAGCGGGAAGGAAATCTTGATACCATGCAGGTACAGGTCGAGGTCAGTGAAGGGGTGTTTTCCGATGAGATCAGAGTGCTTGAAAACCTGACCAAACATATCCAGAAGGAGATTAAGGATCTCCTCGGGGTTACCTGTAAGGTGAAACTGGTTGAACCGAAGACGATTCAACGCAGTGAAGGTAAAGCGCAGCGGGTTATCGATAAGCGTAAAATCTGAGGAAGGGAGGTTGACATGCTGGTAGAACAAATTGCCGTATTTTTGGAAAATAAATCGGGGCGTCTGGCAGAGATTACCGCTGTTCTGGCCGAGAATAACATCAATATCCGTGCGCTTTCTGTAGCCGATACTGCCGATTTTGGTATCTTACGGCTGATTGTCGATAAAGTTGAACTGGCTGAGTCGGTATTAAAGGAAAACGGTTTCACTGTTGGCAAAACTAATGTTTGTGCCGTTGAGGTTGAGGATAAGACTGGCGGCTTGGCAAAAGTATTGAAATGTATACATGTTTCCAATATTAATGTTGAATATATGTACGCCTTTGTCAATAAAACAGGGGAAAATGCGGTGTTGATTTTCCGTTTTGAAAAAATGGAAGAGGCCGTTGCCACTTTGCAAAAGGAAGGTTTTACGATTATATCGAGGCAGCAGATCTGTGCCCTTTAATCTGTAAGGTAATTATCAACTTTTTGGAACCATTTTCGGTGAAATTTCCGTCAACCTTAACCACAAGTAGAGACGTATGTATTGGCAAAAAGAAGAAGAGTGCCTTCCGCGCCCGGAGCTTGCTCAACTGCAACTGGAGCGATTGAAAAATACCCTCAAGAGGGTGGCTACCAATGTGCCATTTTACAGGAATAAGTTTACCGAGTTAAAGCTTGATCCTGAAAAAATAAATTCGCTCGATGATCTGCGGGATTATCCGTTTACGTTGAAACAGGATCTGCGGGACAATTATCCTTACGGACTTTTTGCCGTGCCGTTAAGAGATGTTGTACGGGTTCATTCCTCTTCCGGAACCACTGGTATGGCAACGGTTGTGGGCTACAGTAAAAACGATATCAACACCTGGTCTGATCTTGTGGCCAGGGTTCTCTGTGGTGCCGGGGTGACTCCCGATGATGTCGTTCAGATTGCTTTTGGTTACGGTCTTTTTACCGGCGGTTTTGGCATGCACTATGGGGCTGAGAGGTTAGGGGCCTCTGTTATCCCAATTTCCGCGGGTAACACAAAGAGGCAGATCCAGATCATGCAGGACTTTAAAACCACTGCTCTGATCTGCACTCCCTCTTATGCCTTGAAAATGGCCGATGTGATGATGGATATGGGGATCAATCCCAATGGTCTTTCTTTGCGTTACGGTCTGTTTGGTGCCGAGCCGTGGTCTGAAGCCATGAGAATCGAAATTAATGAGCGGCTGGGGATTCGGGCCACTGACAATTACGGTTTGTCTGAAGTGATGGGGCCGGGTGTTGCCGGGGAGTGTTCGGAGTGTAATGGCCTGCATGTCAATGAAGACCATTTTCTGATTGAATTACTTGATCCTGAAACCCTTGAGCCGGTAGCTCCTGGGGAGGTAGGGGAGGTGGTCATAACGACTCTCACCAAAGAGGCCTTTCCGGTAATTCGTTACCGGACCCGTGATTTGTCTCGCGTGATTCCCGAAGCCTGCCCCTGTGGCCGGACGTCGGTCAGGTTGAGCCGGATGATGGGCCGGTCAGATGATATGCTGATTATCAAAGGTGTTAATGTTTTTCCAACGCAGATCGAATCGGTCCTCTTTGAAATAGAAGGCACTGAACCTCACTATCGACTTATTGTTGAGAGAGAGAATAACGAGGATAAACTCACTGTCATGGTGGAAGTCGTTGAGTCTATTTTCTTTGATGAAATGAAGAAGCAAGGGGCCTTGGTGAATACCATCAAAAAAAGGCTCGCCTCTGAACTCGGTATCGGCGTAGAGATTAAACTCGTTGAGGAACGTTCCCTCGAACGGTTCAACGGCAAAGGGGTGAGGGTTATCGATAAGCGTCAGTTGTGATGGCATCGTAAAGACTCACACGCCTCAAATATAATTTTTTTCTAAACCATTACCGGAGTGAGTTTTACGGGAGCCTGATTGTGGAAATTATACATGGTTTACTCGTCCTGACTGTGGTTCATACCCTGGCTGCGGCGGCACCGGGTCCTGATTTCGTGTTTGTTTCACAGCAGACGCTGACAAACGGCAGGCGGACAGGTTTATTGTGTAGTTTGGGGATTGCCCTTGGCCTCTCTGTTCATATTGCCTACTCGGCCTTTGGTCTGGCAGCAATTGTTGCTCATTCTTCAGAACTGCTCTGGTGGGTTAAAATTCTCGGTGGTAGTTATCTTATTTATCTGGGTTCAAAGCGTTTGAGGGCAAGAGCTTCGGCTGGGCACGTCATTCAAGGAATGAAACGTTCAACCGACTCACCTCTCAAAATTGTCGGTGCAGGATTTCTCTGCAATGCCTTGAACCCGAAAGCACCTATTTACTTTTTGTCACTGTTCACCCTGGTGCTCGCCCCGGATATGCCACTGTATCAGATCGCCATATTTGGTCTTTGGATCATGTTTATTCAGTTGAGCTGGTTTTCTTTTGTTGTCACGATTCTTTCCATCCCATCCGTGAACAGCAAATTTCAGAGAGCTGGTCATTGGATAGATAGGTTGCTCGGTGGTGCTATGGTTCTGCTTGGCATTAAGGTGCTGCTGAGCAGAGCAAATTAGCGTGATCCCACCTCAAAAAAATTCTCCGGTATTTTGTTTTTTCTAGCTTGAAGACGGTTTGATGTACTTTTTCTCAAAAGAAACGTTTTGTTATGCTTTGAAACGTCGATCATTTCAGGGAACTGAAGCGTTTGACGTTTTGGGGTTTACAACGTTTCGAAATGGTAAAAGTGAAAAGGTGAGAGGAGTTGGTGGCTAATCAAGGAGCAGGAAAAGGAGAAAAATGACCCAATTTATCGATCAGCCGATAGTGATTGAAACTGTCGACAACAAACCGAAAATAATAGAAGAATATATCGGCACCGTCAATTCGGCCACCGAGGAACTGAGTCTTGCCCGGATGCGAAGTCCTTCGGGTTGGCTTGAGCCTGGTCAAACGCCGGAGTTTTCTGAATATACTATTGTCCTAAAAGGTATGTTACAGGTAAAAACAGAGAACCGGATGTATCATGTGCATGCCGGGCAGGCTATTATCGTAGAAGCGGGGGAGTGGGTGCAGTATAGCACGCCTTTGGAGGACGGGGCTGAATATATAGCCGTCTGCCTGCCGGCATTTACCAATGCCAAAGTGCATAAGGACGAGTGACGGTAACAGTTGAAATGCAAAATAATGCGAAATGGAGAAATGCATGAATCGAGCACTACTTATTGTTGATATGCAAAATGACTATTTCCCCGGTGGCAAAATGGAACTCGTGGGGATTGACAAGGCTGCCGAAAAGGTTGGTCAGTTGCTGGCAACCTTTCGTGCCAACAAATTGCCGATATTTCACATCCAACATTTCTCCGCCAGCCCGGCAGCGACCTTCTTTCTGCCGGAGACGGAAGGTGTCAACATTCATCCTTCGGTGGCTCCAGAAGAGGGTGAACTCGTCATAAAAAAGCATTTCCCCAACAGCTTTAGAGAAACATCTTTATTGGATGAACTGCGCAGCCGCAATATTAAGGAGTTAGTGATTTGTGGGGCGATGAGCCATATGTGTATTGATACCACCGTACGGGCTGGCTTTGATCTCGGTTTCGCCTGCGTTGTTGTCAGCGATGGCTGTGCTACTCGGGACCTCAGCTATGGTGAACAAATTATCCCGGCAGAGCAGGTTCAAGGGGCCTATATGGCAGCTCTGGCGGCGGTGTTTGCCAAGGTGACTGAACTGTCCGGGCTGGCAGCAATACTCGACTGAAATTTGGCTTTTCCCATAACCTGATTGCGGCCATTACTCCTGTGCCGAGAGATCTTGAAAGCCAAAGTATGATTTTTCAAATTTCTTTTTACCGTCAGCGAGGAAATCGCTAAATTTCCACTCTTCGCCGGTGAGTCGTTCTCTGTATTGGGGCTTGAGCACGTAGGTCATTGCCGCAATATGCTGCTGCTCACCAGTGATAACCATCTCCTTTTGTCGTCTATACATCTCCCCCTCAAAGACATCCAACCGTTTTATCGCTTCATCAGGAAGATCGAAGTAGAGGACGCCGGCGACGACGGACCCTGGTTGCGCTATGATGCCGGGATATTCTTCATTACTGATTTTTGAGCGGAAAAAATCGTTGAGTTGGGCTTGGCTGGATTGCAGATTGTAGCCGGCAACATTGAACATGATGTCACTGCACATCAATGAGCCGTAGGTAAAAAGATTGATCATGAAATTCTATTCTCCTGTAATTTAATCTGAAGTTTATTCTCCCTCCTTTTCGGTATTTTTGATGGAAATGTCAATATCTTTGAACGATCCATTGACAAAACGCCATCTCAGCGCAAAAATTTAAGTATACAAACACTTAAATTTTTCGACT
The DNA here is from genome assembly GCA_963677465.1 of uncultured Desulforhopalus sp. Classification (GTDB taxonomy): domain Bacteria; phylum Desulfobacterota; class Desulfobulbia; order Desulfobulbales; family Desulfocapsaceae; genus Desulforhopalus_A. Next base: position 1,193,932 of record OY781976.1, read on the forward strand.
GACTTGTGTTGTAAGGCGATTACTGCTGTCTTCAGTATGTTCTATTGATAGCGGGGTGAGAACCTTGAGGAATCGCCTAAAATCTATAGTGAGCTGGAAGGAGGAAAAGTCATGAGTCATAAATTGCCAGATTTGCCGTATGCATATGATGCACTTGAACCGTATTTCGATACTCTGACGATGGAAATACATCATACCAAGCATCATCAAGCTTATATTGATAAATTGAATGCGGCTATAAAAGGAAATCCCAAGCTCGAGGACTTTAATGCCGAGCAGTTGGTTAGAAATATCAGAGAGGTGCCTGAGAAAGTTCGTACAGCGGTCCGACATCACGGCGGTGGCCATGCCAACCACAGTTTTTTCTGGCCGACTCTGAAAAAAGATGTTCCCGCCGCCGGCCCTGCCGTTGAAGCCATTGTTCAAGTGTTTGGCAGCCTTGATGAGTTTAAGGCAAAGTTCTCAAAGAGTGCGGCTTTGCTCTTTGGCAGCGGTTGGACTTGGTTAGTCTATGATAAAGGGAGGCTTGACATTGTGACCACAGCCAATCAGGATAGTCCCCTGAGCACAGGGAGGAGTCCGTTACTCGGCCTGGATGTCTGGGAGCATGCCTATTATCTCCGCTATCAGAATCGCAGGCCCGAATACATTGCTGCCTTTTTCAATATAATAAATTGGGAAAAGGTCAATGAGCTCTACCTGGCGGCAAAGTCGTGACAAAGAATATTTTAGTTTTCCTTGGTCGTTTTCGTGCCTTACCGTCGAGAAATTAGTGAAAAAGATTGTAAGGCATTAAAAGAGCAACACTGGACATCTGACGTTATGCAGAACGTGGTTGGCGACCGAGCCAAACAGTACGTCCCGGATTTCCCCACCGCCCTCGTGTCGACCAATCACCAGCAGGTGAAATTCCTGCACATTTGCAGTGTGGGTGATTATGTCCCTCGGTTCGCCAAATTCAAGGATAAGTTCATTGGTGAAACCGGCTTCTGCTAATTTTTTATTGGCGCGTTCAAGAAGATTTCTACCCGCTCTGGTCGCGTTCTCCCTGACCATATCCACCTGGAACTCAGGGATCATCCGGTAAGCTAACTGGCTATTGTTGATCACGTACAACAGGGTGAGCTGTTTTGAAAAGCGGTCTTTGAGTTGAATGATGGTGTCAATGGTTCTCTGAGCCGTTGGTGAATCGTCGATGGGAACTAATATCTTCGGTATCATTTCAACCTCCCCAAGTAATGTACAGTCAGATAGGCCTCTCTTTTTTCGATAAACCGAAACGTAGTCGGTGTGAGGACCTTAGGAGAAATTCTAAGGTAGCTCCTTTATGATATAATCGCAAAAAGTATTAATTCAAGATGGCTAAGTAAAAAACTTCAGCTGCGAGGCGTAAGGTTTTTCTATCCTTCCGGTGTGCCAGAGTGCGTCGTAGTGAGAGAAAAATCGCAACAACGACGCAGATGAAAGGGTCTAACGACGCCATCAAGTATATCAACCATAAACCAAACGTGGAAGGAATAAAACCAGATCCGGCCAGAAGGTCAGCACAAACAGAATTACGATCTGAATGGCAAGAAATGGCAGGACCGCGCGGGTTACATAGACAATATCACGATCAACCGTGGCTCCGGAAATATATAAACTGACTCCCAACGGCGGAGTGCAGTAGCCGATACCGAGGTTGATGGTCATGATGAGGCCGAAGTGCATGGTGTCGATACCGAATTTGGCCAGAAGGGGCAGGAAGATAGGGGTGAGAATGAGGGTCGCGGAAATAATGTCCATAAACATGCCGATGAACAGCAGCAGGATATTGACCGAGATGAGAAAGACCCAGGGGGACGAAATATTATCGACGACTACTGTGGCAATTTTTCCGGGAATTTGCTCAAAGGTGAGATATTCGCCAAAGACCGAAGCGCCGGCAACGATAATCAACAAGGTCGCCGAGGTTATCGCTGAGGAGACAATAACCCGTTTGACATCGCCAATTTTCATGTCGCGGTGCAGGACAATTTCGACAAAAAAAGCATAAAAACAGGCAACAACAGCCGCTTCGTTGGCGGTAAATACACCCGAATAGATGCCGCCGAAAATAAGCACAGGCAGCATCAGGGCCCAGACACTCTCTTTCAACACCGCCAGGACTTCTCGCACTGATGGCGGCTTGCGCTGCTTCATTCCCATCCTCTTGCAGACGATATAGGCATAAAGACTCATCGCTATCATTATGATAACCCCTGGAATAAAACCAGTGAGGAAAAGGGCCTCCAGTTGATCATTGCTGACCATGGCATAGAGGATCATTGCGATTGACGGGGGGATGATAACGCCGAGGATGGGCGCTGTGGTCATGAGGCCCACAGCGAAGCGTTCCTCGTAATTATTTTCGATCAGGGCCGGGATCATAAAGCCGCCGATGGCGACAACGGTGGCAACGGTTGACCCGGAAATAGCACCGAAAAAGCCGCAGGCCAGGACACCGGCCATGGCCAGCCCACCCGGCAGAAAACCGACCAGTACATTGGCTGTTTTAATCAGTTTTTCGACAATGGTGCCCGTTGTCATGATATTGCCGCAGAGCACGAAAAACATCACCACCACCAGGGCAAATTTGTCCATGCTGCGATAGAGCACCTCTATGACAATCTGAGGGTCAATACCGACAAGGTAAACGAGGCCAATGGTGCCGGTGAAAAAGAGGGCCATGAAGACCGGTACGGTTGATGCCAGAAAGCCGAGCAGAAGGGCGAAAATAAGGAGGTAACTGTTATCCATTCGTTATTTCCTCCCCGTAATGTCATTATTGCCGGTCCAGTCTTCCCAGATAACAATGAGGGTCCGCAAAAGCATCATGAATCCCATCAGCGGCAGTATTGCATAGAAAAAATACTCAGGGATTTGCAGGGTCGCCGTTTGGGCATATTCATCATTGTACATCATGATGGTCATTTGAACTCCGAGGTAGATCATGATCACCGAAAAGAACAGCACCGCAAAATGAGAGAACAAGGTGAGAGGCTTTTTCAGGATCGGCAGCATTTGGGGCAGGGCATCAATACGTATCAGAGAGCGACTGCGGATTGCCGCAACGCAACCGATATATGTTGAAAAATAGATAACCTTGCGCACCACCTCATCCGACCAGTAAAGACTCAGGTCGTTGGTGGCTTTTCGCAAAATAACATTGGCCATGGCAGTGAGCAGAGCAACGCTGACGGCGGCAAAGAGCGACCACTCTTCCAAAAAGAGCAAAGTTTTGTCCATCTTTTTAAATATTTTTATTAACATAGCCAATAATGTGTTCAGACCATCTGGTGGTGTGAAAATTTCCAATAATATTGAGATGAAAGAAAAAACCTGCCAACCGTATAATACGTAACAAAGTTGGGGGCTTAGTTTGAAAAAGCCATCAGAGCCTAAACCACACAGGTTGGGATTGCAAGCACCATGTGGTCTTTGCCCTGAACTATCCTTCTCTGTGGCCGATTTTACCAGCTGCTGATTTCTTCTTCGCCTTGTTGTACTTTCTGGTTCAGCTTTACATTCGGCTTGGATCGAAGTAAATAAAATGGTGAATCAAAGAGCAAATATGTTGTCATGATACCTTAAGACAGGAGGAACTTGTATGGAAAACGGCACAAAAGGAGAATTTGTCTACACCGTTAAGACGCAGGATCTGGCAAGTGAGGTGGCTGTCGCCAGCGAAGATATTTTCCCTGAGGTGCTGGCCACCTCAAGAATGATTGGCCTGATGGAGGTGTCTGCCTCCAGGTTGCTGAAACCTCTACTCAAGCCCGGTGAAATTTCCGTTGGCGTGGGCGTAGATATTAAACATTTTGCTCCGACGCCGGTGGGCGAGGAGGTGAGGGTCGTGGCAACATATCTTCAACTCGATGGTAAACTGCACCTCTTTGAGGTGGAGGTTTTTGACAGGGCGGGCAAGGTGGCCGGTGGAAAACACACAAGGGCGATTGTAGAAATGAATCGTCTGATGGATGGCGCCCAGGCAAGAATGAACAAGGCTGGCTGAGAAGGATGATAAGCCATTACTCAGTGCGCTGAAATAATGAATTTTAATTTTAGTAGAGGTGATTTCTTTGGATGTAATGACAATTGACCCACAGACCTGTAATCAGGACGGACTTTGCGCTGCAGTGTGTCCTCTTGGACTCATTGATTTCGAGAAGGGCAGCATTCCTGTGGCTATTGAAAAAGCCGATGAGCTGTGTATTCGCTGCGGTCATTGTGTTGCCGTTTGTCCCAGCGGAAGTCTCAATCATCGGGATATGGCTGTTGCTTATTGTGCTCCGATTCAAAAGGAGTTGCTAATCTCTTCTGGGCAGTGCGCGCAATTTCTTAAAAGTCGTCGGTCTATCCGGACATACAAACAAAAACCGGTGAGTAGAGAAGTCCTGGAAAATTTGCTTGATGTCGCCAGATATGCGCCTACGGGGCATAACACACAAGGGGTGAAGTGGCTGGTTATTGCAGATAAGAGCGAGCTGCATCGTCTTGCCGGCATCGTTGTCGATTGGATGCGGTTTATGCTCGAAAAGATGCCGGAAATGGCCCTTGGAATGCATATGGATACGACTGTTGAGCATTGGGAGCAAGGTGATGATGTGATACTTCGCGGAGCACCGACAGTGGTTATCGCCTACGGGGAACAAGACAACCGGATGGCACCTGCCAGTTGCACCATTGGCCTGACCTATCTCGAACTTGCGGCAACCGGGATGGGACTTGGCTGTTGCTGGGCTGGATACTTCAACGCGGCTGCCTCTACTTTTCCGCAAATGAAAGATGCATTGGCCCTTCCGGATGGACATCAGTCTTTTGGGGCAATGATGGTTGGATACCCCAAACTACAATACCAACGGATACCGCAACGCCAGTCACCAAACATCACCTGGCGGCTATAACTGCTAAGGTCGTCGATCAAGTATCTCGGGAGGCTGGGCGGGATGCGTTTTTTCCGCCCAGCGGGCCACAAGATTTTTCGGCAGATTCTTTGTTTCAGTTCATTTGCCTCACTAACCAATTCTTTACAGGCCGTTTTGCAAAGCGTGATAGGAACATGTGTCGCGGCATAATCTTTGGAGTAACAGGCTGTTGTTTTGGTCGCCAAAAAAATAGGTCAAAAATGCTTTTTATGCTTGAAAATTTATTTTTCCTCTGAACGCCCCGGTTTTCGGTCTTTCTTAATAAAAGATACCACATGTTGTAGTTTGATCTTGAGCCCTCCATAAATGTGGTGTATAAGATCCTTTAAGATTTTCTCAGATATTGGCTGAAAGAGCGACCTTAAAGGCCCTCTTCGTACGCTGTTCTCAGATATTGGCTGAAAGAGCGACCTTAAAGGCCCTCTTCGTACGCTGATTTGAGCACATTTCTAACTGAGAAGAGACTTCCTTGTAATACAATTATCCAACTGAAAGAGGGCAAAATGACACCTGACTTGACGAAACAGGTTTTGACCAGTACTGCGGAAACGGTACTGGCGAGACGTTATTATTTGAAGGATCTGAAAGGGAAAGCTATTGAGACATGGGAAACTTTGGCTCGACGTGTAGCAAATGCGGTGGCGGCTGTTGATAAGGACAAAAAATATCATAAGCAGCTACAGAACGATTTTTTTGAAATGATCTACCGTTTGGATTTTCTGCCCAACTCTCCCTGTCTGATGAATGCCGGAACGGATCTGGGGCAATTGTCCGCCTGTTTTGTCCTGCCCATCGAGGATTCCATGGATGGCATCTTTACTGCCATCCGCAATGGCGCCCTGGTCCATAAAACCGGTGGCGGTACGGGCTATTCCTTTTCACGCCTCCGTTCTAAAAACGCTTCGGTGCGTTCGACGCAAGGGGTGGCTTCAGGACCTTTGTCTTTTGCTGCTGTCTTTGATGCGGCCACGGAGACCATCAAGCAAGGGGGCAAGAGACGTGGTGCCAATATGGGTGTGTTGCGGATAGATCATCCGGATATTATGGATTTTATTACCGCCAAAGAAGATCAGAACTGCTTTAATAATTTCAACTTCAGTGTCGCTATTACCGATGTCTTTATGCAGGCCGTTGAAGACGATGCTGATTTCGATCTGATCGAACCGTCCACCGGCGACGTCGTCCGGCAACTCAACGCCAGAATGGTTTACGATAAGATTGTTGATCTGGCCTGGCATAATGGCGAACCCGGGGTGCTTTTCATCGACACCGCCAATAAAGACAATATGACCCCACAGTTGGGAGACTTTGAGGCGACCAATCCCTGTGGAGAACAATGGCTTCTCCCCTATGAGAGCTGTAATCTGGGTTCGGTAAACCTGGCAAATTTTGCTGTGAAAGGCAAGGTTGACTATGAAAGGCTTAAAGAAGTGGTTCGAACGGCCACCGTGTTTCTTGATAATGTCATAGATTGCAACAGGTTTCCGATCCCTGAGATTAAGGATATGACTCTTAAAACCAGGAAGATCGGCATGGGGATTATGGGGCTTCACGATCTGCTCATCCAGCTGGAAATTCCTTATGGCAGTGAACAGGGAAGAGAGGTCGCCAGTAAGGTGATGAATTTTATCAGAGACGCAGCAGAAGAACGTTCAAGTGAACTTGCCGAGGAAAAAGGGCCTTTCCCTGCTTATGATGCCACCTTTAATACCTATCGGCCGCGCAGAAATGCAGCACTTACCTCTATTCAGCCCACCGGAACCGTATCGATGATTGCCGATTGCGCCTCCGGCTGTGAACCCTATTTTTCCATTGTCATGGTAAAACATGTCATGGATGGTGACAGGCTCATCATGGTGAACAGGTATTTCGAGCGAGTTGCCCGGCAAGAGGGGTTTTACTCAGCTGAACTCATGAGTAAGGTTGCCGACAGCGGGACAGTGATGGGTCATGAGGAAATACCTGTCAAATGGCAGGAAATATTTTGTACTGCTCAGGATATCAAACCTGAAGATCACATTAGAATGCAGGGGATTTTACAGAAAAGCGGCGTTGACAGCTCAATCTCGAAAACCATTAACCTGCCCAATAATGCCACCCGTGAAGAGGTAAAACTAGCCTATCTCAGTGGTTATAAACTTGGCTGTAAAGGACTTACCGTTTACCGGGATGGCTCGAGAGATCATCAGGTACTCAACACCAAGGAAGGGTCCGAAAAGGACCAGCCGACTGCCATCGTTTCTGAAAGGGGGCCGGTAAAACAGAATCTTCCGGATACGCTCGATGCCAAGCGCTATAGGGTAAAGGACCAGTTCCAAAAGTCGGTCTATATTATTGTTTGCTTTGATGAAAACGAAAAGCCGATGGAGGTGTTTGCCAAATTTCCCTTCGATAACAGGGTGGATTTAAAAGATAAGTCGACCATGTGGACCACCACCTGCCGGCTTGTTTCCCTGGCACTTCGTTTTAATGTACCGATGGATGAAATCATTAAACAGCTTGATCGGTCAAGTGGCCATATGCAGGATCTGCCCGCGCAATTAGGTAAACTGTTCAAGTCATTTTTGGCCGGTACCCAACAGGGATTTTCCTCGATCTGCCCTGAATGCTCTGGACCGCTTCGCTTTGAAGAAGGTTGTGAAACTTGTCACGATTGTGGCTATAGTAAGTGTTCATAATAAAACAATCTGTAAGGTCCTTATCTGTCAGATATTAAATATGTATTGGGGGGTTTTATGGCGAAAATCGGTAGAAATGAGAAATGTCCTTGTCGAAGTGGCAAAAAATATAAACACTGTTGTGCCTTGGTCGAACAAAAAGTTCGCCCGCAACTCACTCCGGAACAGGCTATGAAAATTACCCTGATGAGTGGTGTCAAAGATATACAGCAAGATGCTGTGTTGAAAAACGAGATCTCTCGTGAGCTTGGGGTTTTCTTCTTTTTTGCCACGTCAAAAGGCGATGCCTGGCTCATGGAGATGACTGATTGCGACTGTGTTCAGGTGGCTAAAGGCGGTGAGCCGCTGGAAGCTCCCATTGATGAGAACTCCGAAACCATCGAGATCAACTGGAGCCACACCTTTGCCTTTAGCAACAAGCAACTTGAAATAACTGCTTATGCCGATAAGAGTGTTGAAATTCTGCCTGATGCTCCCGCCCGGGAACTGAATGCGGCAATTAACCGTATTCGCAGGAAATTCAGCAAAGAGCAATTGGATAAGGTGCACTTGCCAACGCCAGAATAGTTGATTGTGAAGGGAGTCTAAAAAAGTGACGACAGCTCTGCGAATGGTTCCCATGGCTATGGCCATGGGGGCTATTTTTTTTCTCTCGCATCAACCAGGGGACAGTTTTTCACTGCCCTCGCTGCCAGGGATTGATAAGCTGGCCCATATGTTTGTTTATGGCGTTTTGGCGGCAACGGTGCTTTTCGCCTTTGGCGGTCGGGGTGGAAAGCAGAAAGAGATGAGCGCATGGCGAGTAATGCTTTTTACCGTGGCCTTTTGTTTTGTCTATGGTCTCTCGGATGAATTTCATCAGTCTTTTGTTCCTGGGAGGTGTCCCAGCGGTTACGATATGATTGCTGATTGTGTTGGTGCAGCAATGACTTGTGCTTTCTGGGCAAGGTGGCGAGAAAGAATTGCAGTGCTCAAATATTGGTGATTTTGTTTTTGCTTTGCTTGCAAAACAGCAGTGGTAGCCGTATACTTCTCTGAAGGAATGTTTTTTTGGTATCAGCAGAAGAGGTTATATATGATTGGTGAAGCAAGTAATGTGACGACGCTCATTAACAATGAGCGAATATATCGGGAAAATCAGGTAAAACCTGAGAGCAAAGAGCTTGATCAAGGCGAAGAGGCGGTGGCTCTGAGGGGTGACGATGTCACTTCTTTCTCATCAGAGGCCCTGGCACTCGCCAGAAAGGTTACTCCGGTTAACGGCAGTGCTGAAGATGGTCAGGTTGAGCAGCAGGGTCGAGGCCAGGAGAAGAGTCAGGATACTACATCCAGGTTTCTCGATATTCGAGTGTAGTTTTTTTCAATGGTTGGATTGGGGAGAAGCCCATTTCGGGCTGCTCTTGTCAAATATATGATAATAAAAAATGGGTACAAGCGAAAGCTTGTACCCATTTTTTATTTTGACAGATTATTTACGGTCTTGCAGTATTTTTGCCATATCCTTGGCAAAATAGGTAATAATAATATCCGCTCCTGCCCGTTTGATTGAAAGCAAGGTCTCCTCCATTACCCGGTCACCATCAATCCAACCTTTTTCTGCGGCAGCTTTGATCATGGCGTATTCACCGCTGACATGGTAGGCGGCAATAGGTAAGTCGAATTCGTCGCGAAGTCGGGAGATGATATCGAGATAGGCGACCGCCGGTTTGACCATAATGATGTCTGCCCCTTCATCGACATCCAGTGTTGCTTCCCGCAATGCTTCACGAGTGTTTGCCGGATCCATCTGATAGCTTCTTCGGTCGCCGAATTGAGGCGCACAATCAGCGGCATCTCGAAAAGGACCATAAAATGCCGAGGCGTATTTAACCGCGTAGGACATTATCGGAATTGAATCGAAATTATTTTCATCAAGGACTGCCCGGATTTCTGCCACTCTACCGTCCATCATGTCCGATGGTGCAACCATATCGGCACCGGCCTGGGCGTGTGACAGGGCGGTTTTGGCCAGGATCTCAAGGGTGGCGTCGTTGTCCACTTCGTTATCGATAAGACAACCGCAATGGCCGTGATCGGTATATTCGCAAAGACAAACATCGGTGATAACGATGAGTTCAGGAACCTTGCTTTTCAATTCTTTGATAGCTGTCTGGATGATGCCGTTTTTAGCATGGGCACCGGAGCCTACAGCGTCCTTTTTTTCGGGCAAGCCAAAAAGGATTATCGAATTAACTCCCAGCTTCAGGCACTCTCTGGCCTCGGCCTCAAGTTGGTCCACACTCAAACGAAAAACGCCGGGCATGGAAGAAATCTCTTGCCGTTTGTTCTTGCCGGGCATAACGAACAGTGGGTAGACAAATTGCGCCGGGGACAACTGTGTCTCTTGGATAAGGGCCCGAAAGGCACTGTTTTTACGAAGTCGTCTGGGTCTATATTCTGGAAAAACCATTAAAGCTCCTCTATGGTAGGTGTTGGTATATTGAAGGAGGGAGGACGTCGTAGGAATGAAAAACTACGCCGTCTTCCCATGTTATCTTGATTCATTGTGATTACTGAATAATTTCAAAGGATTTGAGTTTTTTGTGCAGGTGGCTCCTTTCCAATCCAACCTGCTCGGCTGTTTTGGAGATATTGTTTTCGTTTTGTAAGAGTTTCTGTTGGAGATATTCTTTTTCAAACAGCCTTTTTGCTGTTTTGTAGTCTGCAGCTAAAAAAGGACTGAGGGTGGGACCACTACCGGTGGGACCACTATTTTGCCTGGGCTCCAAAAACATCCGAACTTGAACAGCCGATATAATTGGTTCCTGACACATGATAGCCAGTCGCTCAATAAAATTTCTCAGCTCGCGCACATTGCCTGGCCAATGATGTTCCATCATGGCCTGAATTGCATCTGGTGCAAAGTCTTTATGTTTCAGTCCTCTGCTGACAAGCAGTTTCATCAGGTCATCGACCAGTAGCGGGATATCCTGGAGTCGATCACAGAGCTGGGGCACATGAATAGGCACTACGTTGAGCCGCCAGAAGAGATCCGCCCGGAAATTACCGGCTTCGATCTCCTCTTCGAGGTTTTTATTGGTGGCGGCTAACACCCGGACGTTGACCTTAATCGTTTTATTGCCGCCGACCCTTTCAAACTTCTGTTCCTGCAGGATGCGAAGGATTTTGGCCTGGGTGTTGAGGCTCATGTCGCCAATCTCGTCTAGAAAGAGAATGCCATTGTCAGCCTGGTCAAATTTGCCCCGCTTGGTTGCATGGGCTCCGGTGAAAGAACCTTTTTCATGGCCAAAGAGTTCCGATTCAATAAGCTCTTCAGGGATTGCCGCGCAATTCACCTCGATCATCGGCTGATTGCTTGAGCGGGAAGCGCGATGGATCGACTGGGCGACCAACTCTTTGCCTGTGCCGTGATCACCTCTGATCAGTACCCAGGCATCGGTTGGGGCAACCATTTCAATCTGCTGTTTCAGGGCCTGAATGACCTCAGATTCGCCGGTGAGGTTTGATTTTTCACCTGAACCCTGACGCAACAGCAGGTTTTCCTGCTCGAGTTTGGCAAAGCGCAAGCCGTTGGATATGGCCAGGATGATCTTGTCATAGGAGAGTGGTTTTTCGATGAAGTCGAAGGCACCTTTGCGGGTTGCCTGGACGGCGGTTTCAATGGTCCCGTGTCCGGAAATCATAATGATCGGTATCGGGTAGAGCTCATGGATTTTCTCCAGAGCGGTCATGCCATCCATGTTATCGCCGAGCCATATATCCAGGAGAACGAGGTCAATATTCATGGCTTCCAGTAGCTCAAGGCCTTCCTCGGCGGAAGATACACCAATGGAAGAAAAACCTTCATCGTCAAGAATTCCCGACAAGGTCTCCTGGATGCTAACCTCATCATCTATTATCAGAATGCGCTTGCTCATTTATCAAGTGTGGTTGGATACATAAAGGTGTAACTCATATTTTGGGAGTTACTGGAATTATTGCCTGTTCAGGAGCGGTAATTCGATTATGAAAACCGATCCGGTCGGTTTGTTGTCCTGCACTCGAATGTAACCATTGTGATCGGAGACGATGGTGGAGACGATGGCCAGTCCAAGTCCTGTGCCGGTTTTTTTGGTAGAGAAATAGGGCTCAAAAAGTTTCAGTTTGTTTTCTTTGGAGATTCCCGGACCATTGTCATGCATTTTAATGAAGACGTTTTCCTGTTCCTGGTCGAGGGACAAGACAATTTCTATTTTACCTCCATCGGGCAAAACTGCAACAGCATTGTCCAGAAGATTAATCAGACAGCGTTTGATCTGTTCCGCATCAAAACTGAACATTGGTATGGGGGTCTCTTCCCGGCAACTAAAGGAGATGTTCTTGTGCGCTTCCTGGTAAAGGAAAAGGGTGTTGTTGGATAGCTTGGTGAGATTGTCGAGGGATTTCTGTACTTTGGGCATCCTGGCAAATTGCGAAAATTCACTGACCAGCCGTTTTAATTCATCTACCTGGGTGATGATGGTATTGGTGCACTGATCGAAGATGCTATTTTCTTCGTTGAGGATATCGGGATAACGCCGGCGAAGTCGCTGGGCAGAGAGCTGGATTGGGGTGAGCGGGTTCTTGATTTCGTGGGCAATTCGCCTTGCCACCTCTCGCCATGCCGCCATCCTCTGCATTTTTTCGAGCTTGGTCAGGTTGTCGAAAACTAGAACAAAACCAAGCGGTTTGCCCTCTTCATCTTCCAGCCGGGTGAAATTCACTAACAGGGAATACGTTTTGCCAAGCACATTAAGTTTTATGTGTTGTTCAACAGTTGTTTTTCCGGTTATTTGCAGCTCTTCGATGAAGCCGTCAACTATCGCCGCCTGCTGTGGTTTCAGCACTTGGGCGAAGGTTAGGCCAATAAAAAATGATTTGTCGATGTTCAGGAGTTTCTCGGCAAAACGATTGATAGTTGTGATCTGCCCGTGATCATCAAGAGAAATGACCCCTGCAGAGACATTTTGTAAAATAATTTCCGTATATCGCCTTCGCTGCTCGGACTCTTGGGAACTTTCCTGTAAGGCGGTATGGGTTTCGGCCAGTTTTTTGTTGCTGGAATTCAGATTGAGAGTCATCTGGTTGAAGGAATCGACGAGCAATCCCATCTCATCCCTCGACTCACGTTCCATGACAAACTCCAGGTCACCATCGGCCACTCGGCGGGTGGCCAGCACCAATTTTTCTAAGGGGTCGGTGATGCCTCTGGATATATACAGACCAAACCAGATGGCCGCGAAAATGACCAGCAGGGTGACGATAAGTAAAATGGTCAGCAGCCAGAATTTAAACGGTTCTTTGAAATGTTTGAGTTGCCTGTAGCCTTCAAGCCCTTTGGAAATAGTGGTCATTCTGGCAAGTTGTTCGCTTTTTACCAGAAGGGATGTGATCAGTATAGCCTGGCCTAACCCCTCGGTGCCGATCTGGACTTCGGTTATACAGTTCACCAGATCGCCGACTTTTATCTCTTGAATGAGAATCTCATGACTCTCCTGGTGCCGGACCTTATCCAGCGTCGCTGATGATATTTGCGGCAGAATGATGCCACGCAGCTGCGGCCCCTTGACGCTGATCTCCAGGTTTTTATCATTGGTAATGAGGGTCAGGCCGTCCGGGCCGTTGATGGGGTTGAAGGTGAGAATATTCTGGAGCGTTTGGTCGATAGTTGCAGGCGTATACGCGGCCATGTCCAGGTCCTTCAGACGCTCGGCAATGCCTTCGCTCATCAGGGTTACCTGTTCTTCTTTTTCATGGAGCAGGGATTGGGCAAGTCTCAGGGATTCTGTCAAAGAGTCTTCTATGCTGGCATTAAACCAGTAGTCCATGCTGGTTGAGACAAACTGAAGGGCGACAAAAAAGAGCAATATAGTTGGGATAAGAGTCAGCGACAGAAAAGAGGCAATGAGCTTGGTTTTGAGTTTATTGCCCAGGCGGTTAATCTTTCGTTCAAATAACAGCTCCGCCAGATTTCGTAACACCAGGAAGAGCACAAAAAGGACTAATAAGACGTTGATATTGATAAGGGCAAAAATAAGAATACTGTTGTTGACCGGTAAATCGACTTCGTCGCTCAGGAGCTGGCTTTGGATCCAGATAAAAAAGGGAATGAGGAGGATACAGGCGACAATGATCCGGCGGATCAGCTTTTGTTTTTGCCGAACCTGTTTTGGAGTATAAGGTCGCTTACTATTCGACTTTTCTCCTGATGCAGGTGTTTCCATAATCAATTCTAATAATTAAACGTAATGGTATACCAATCGGTTTCAACATCCCACCAGGAGAGAAAGGGCAGGATCGTGTGCAGGCTGAGGGGCAAGGTTTTTTGGTAAAGCTCCGCCTTTATCCTGAGCTTGTACTGGTTGTCTGGGAGAAGCTGATTGAGGTTGACCACTTTGACACCGTTGATCTCGTTAATTTCCTTCTGCGCTTCAAAGAGAGATCGGAATGACAACACCTTGTTATTGTCTTCTTCCAGAGTGACCTTGTAGTTCTCTTTAAGCGTGTCGAAGGTCATAGAATGCTCAAAGTTTTTTGTGGCTATTAACTCCTCTGGCCAGTTCTCGGTTGTTTTGTATAACTCAATAAAAAAAGAAAAATGAAGGGCGATACCGCTGTGGAGTATCTCTATCATTTCAGAGGTAAAACTGTTTTCAAGGGTGCCAAAAACAATAAGATGGCTCTCCGACGTGGTGGCCGTCAGGTCAGTAAAGGTGGCTTGTCGCTCTGGCGTGACTTCGGCACTGGTGATGACCGGAAAGATCAAAACCAGAAAGAGTAACAAGACGGCCAGCATGGGTTTACAGTGCATAGTGAATCAAAATATATGGAGACGGAGTTAACCGATAAATGGTGTTAGTCGACGCAATTTCTCGCCGTGGTCAAAATTGAGTGCCATCCGGGAGAATTGTCAATGTTTCTCTTATTTTTCAGGTTCTGGGGTGTCAATTTACCTGATCTGGTTGTGGATGTCTATTGCTTGTTCTCAACTTGTTGTTCCTTTTATGTCAACAGTTTTTTCGGTCATCCCGGATGTGAGCTTGACAGCCTATGAGGCGAACTGTACTGTGTATATGTTCAGTAGATAGGACGTAAACAATTATTAAGAATGTGGACCAGCGCGGTAAAGAGTCGGCCGGTTAATACCACTGATAGATTGAATATTTTGCATGTTGTCGGTATAAAGGACTTCTGAATGGGTGCTCAGCCTGAGACATCTATTCGTCTTTTTACCGCCATGATAATGAAATCTCTTTGTTATCAGTTCCAGACGAACAGTGTAAACAATCCGGCATCGAGTCTGCTCGGGTTCCGTTTCAGGTAGAGCGAGAAAGAATGTCACCAAGACCAAAGAAAACGAGAAAATGTCAGGGAAGGTTCTGCGGCAAGGCCTTTAAGCCCACCGGAACCCCTCTCGCCGACCTCATCCAGATCGAAATGCACCGCGATGAACTTGAGGCACTGCGGCTGTGTGACGGCGAAGGGATGACGCAGGAGGAAGCCGGTCAATGTATGGGGGTTTCCCGGGGGACGATTCAGCGTATAATTACCATTGCCCGCAAAAAAACTGCAACGGCGCTAACAGCGGGCCAAGCTCTCATCTTTGTCGATGGTGAGGAGGAAGACTAACTGTTGCGGCCCACCCTCTGTGTCAATGTAAGTGAAACACCTACCCCTTGAAAAATTAGTGTAGGGCGGGTAGGAAATTCTCCATGCAATTTAAAACAAAATCCATACACAGCGCAAAACATTCACCTCCAGCATCAATGACCGACAAAGAGCCAAAACGACCAGATCCAGAAGTGCTGGAAACGAAACCCCGGCGGCGTTTTACGGCAAAATACAAGCTCAGCGTTCTGGCAGAAGTTGATGCTTGTAGCAAGCCCGGTGAAATTGGTGCGCTTCTGCGAAGGGAAGGTCTGTATTATTCAAACATCCGTACCTGGCAACGGCAATTACAGGAAGGCGCACTCAAAGGACTTTCTCCCAAAAAGAGAGGGAGAAAAAAACATGAGGTTAATCCCTTGGCAAAACGCGTTGCCGAATTGGAGCGGGTCAATACCAAATTGGCCAAAAAGCTCAAACAAGCTGAAACCATAATCGAAGTTCAAAAAAAAATATCAGAAATCCTGGGGATCTCACAGCCCGACAGCAACGAGGAGAACTCATGACCACTGTTGCTGAACTCAGTCGTCAGACCAACACCAAGGCTGCCTGCGCTGCTTTTAACATCCCCAGAGCCACCTATTATCGCCAGACTGCGAAGTATCGTAAAAAGGCAATATTTGAAGACCTGAGGAAATACCTGGGAGAGATATTTCGAGATCTGGCAACGCAAAAAGAATGCAAGGTGGCTGAAGGGCATCTGATGCCCAATCATGTACACATTTTGATCTCCATCCCACCCAAACATTCGGTGTCTCAGGTTGTTGGTTTTATCAAAGGCAAAAGCGCGATTTAAATCGCTCGGAATTTTCAGGGACGAAAAAAAGAATTTTGTTGGTCAGCACTTTTGGGCAAGAGGATATTATGTGTCGACGGTTGGTAAGGATGAGGATGCCGTGCGAGAGTATATTCAAAAGCAAGAGAAAGAGGACAAACGAATTGAGCAACTGAAGTTGTTTTAATAGTCACCTTTAGGTGGCTCCTGGTTTTCAACCGCTTTGAGCGGTTCAGAATCTTTCAAGCCACCGGCTTTGCCGGTGGTACATGACTAATTTATATCTTCGTGAGTGTGTATCAAGTCAAAGTAAATTAACCTTCCAATAATATTGAAAAAACGCTCAACCAGGCGTTCATGTGAACGAATACCCAGCGGGCGAAATCGATCTAAGAAATTCTTAGGTGGCAATAGTCCCCGGTTGTTTGAAAATAAAATGGATGTAGGTGTCCCCCTGTGGGCGGCCGTTGAGGCTAGCGTTATGTGCATCCAGTCTGCATCAGTCACAATCATTGGGAGTTTAATCTATGAGTATAAAGTCAGGATCATGCCTTTGTGGTGAGGTCACTTTCGAAATAGAAGGTGATTTTGAAAATTTTTACCTTTGTCATTGTAGTCGGTGTCGAAAAGATACAGGCTCAGCTCATGGAGCCAATCTTTTTTCTTCTACTGCCAAGTTGAAATGGTTGTCAGGAGTCGATAAGGTCACAAATTTTACATTGCCTTCAACTCAACACAACAAATCATTTTGTTCAATTTGTGGATCAGTACTGCCAAATATTCAATTGGGAGGTGAACTTCTGGTGGTTCCTGCTGGAAGCCTTGATTGTGATATACATATCACACCTACCGCTCACATTTTTATTTCGAGCAAAGCAAATTGGGATAAAGATCTTCATAAATTTCCTATGATAGAGACTTTGCCGTAATAAGCATAAGACCACATAACGCCGTTAATCAGCCAACGCAAAAAGCTGCACGGCTGATTAGCGGCGTTAGCTGAATAGTGGTACAATAACATGATCAAAATTAGAAAATACGAAGATTCAGACGCTCATGAGTTGTGGGAGCTTTTTTATCATACGGTTCGTAACGTTAATGTTCGTGATTATTCCAAAGAGCAAGTAAAAGCATGGGCACCAGACAATTTTGACCGTGAGGTCTGGAAGCAAAAAATGAACGCTATTTCTCCTTTTGTTGCAGAAATAGAGGGTGTTATTGTTGGTTATACTGACCTCCAAGAAAGTGGTTTAATTGACCATTTCTTTTGTCGTCATAATTACCAGGGCCAGGGTGTCGCCCGCAGTCTCATGGAGCACATTTTTAAGGTTGGAGAGTCTCGCGGCATATCCAAGTTTCGTTCTGAGGTCAGCATTACAGCTCGTCCTTTTTACGAAAAGTTTGGTTTTAAAGTTGTGCGGGAGCAAACGATAGAAGTTCGAGGTCAAGAATTACAGAACTTTGTTATGGAAAAATTGAGCTAATAAATCATTCCACCGGAAACCGCAAAGCGCGGGGTTTCCGGTAAATTTACAGTTATCGTTTTAAAACGATATTTATCCCAACACATATTACTTAAGAGAAAAATATGATCAAAGAAAATCAAGGTGGTTTGTTCTTTCTAGGTTTATTCGTTGCAGTTGGTCTGGCTGTTTCTGGCTATTTTATTGGTCAAACTTTATATAACTCAAAAGTTGCACTCAATACAGCTGAGGTTAAGGGTTTAGCTGAGAGAAGAGTTACGGCAGATCGTGTAAACTGGACAATAGTTTATAAGGTTTCAGGGGCCAGTAAAGACGAAATTCCAGCCTTATATCAACTGGCAGAAACGCATCAAAATACAATCAAAAACCTATTAAAAGAAAACGGGTTTGAAGATAGTGAAATTCAAATTGGCGTTCTTAATTAGTGCCTGGAAGAAAATTAAAAAGTGTTAACAAAATCAAATCGATAACATCACAACCCACAAACGAAGAAAATGAGCGCGTAGATAGCGACGGATGTCGAGTAATAATGTAACGTGTTGTAATGTATTGTATATTACTTTTCGGTAAAACCATTCAGCAGGGCCTCTAAGGGATAAAACGACTGCAACCGCCAAATCTTCGTCGGGTGAAAAACTCATGCGTAAAGTAATCGTGCCACAAATGAAGTTGGGCGAACTGGCTATCGCCGACATAAAGCTGGACCCTAAATCACGCGATGATATCCCGCAAATCCTCCGAGGACTCCAGCATCTCTACACCACACCTGAACTGCGCGGTCCGATATTTGCCATTCTGGAAGAGGTGTTGCCTGAGCGTCAAATTGAAGGAAAGATTGTCAAGGCCGACCCCAACAACGGTCGCCCCGGCATGACACAATGGCAGATTCTGGTGCTGGGGGTGCTCAGATTGGGGCTCAACGCCGATTATGACCGTATCCAGGAGTTGGCCAACGAACACAAGACCCTTCGGCAAATGCTCGGTCACAGTGATTGGGCGGACGAGAAGTATTATAATCTGCAGACCCTCAAAGATAATCTGCGGCTGTTTACTCCGGAAATCCTCGATCGGCTCAACCGGGTAATAGTCGGAGCGGGACACAAGGCATTAAAAAAAAAACGGAAGAGGAGGTCGTAGGCCGTTGTGATTCCTTTGTGGTGGAGACAGACGTCCATTTTCCAACCGACATCAACCTGCTCCTGGACGCTATCCGTAAGGTCATCGAAATCAGTGCTGAACTGTCCTCCACCTACAAACTGCCGGGATGGCGGCAACACCGCTACCACCAGCGTCAATTCAAAAGGCAGTACCGCAAAGTACAGCGGCTCAAGCACTCCACGTCCAAAGACGAAAGCAAACAGCAGCAAAAAGATCAGGAGATTAAAGATGCTCATCGTGCCTACCTGGAGGTGGCGGAGGGATATCTGACCCGAGCGGACCACACCCGCCAACAGGTCAGCCCGCACGACCCTCTTTCCGTGGCTTGGCTCAGCGTATTGAATGATTTTATGGAACATGCCCGTCGGCAGATCGACCAGATTGATAGGCGGGTGCTCCGGGGTGAACGTATTCCTCACGACGAGAAGGTGTTTTCCCTGTTTCAACCGCATACCGAATGGATCAGCAAAGGGAAGGCCGGCGTTCCGGTGGAATTGGGACTGCGTGTGTGCATTATGGAAGACCAGGACCGCTTTATTCTGCATCACCGAGTGATGGTAAAGATCACCGATGACAAGGTGGCCTTTGCCATGGTGGGCGAAACCAAGCAGAAGTTCCCCACCTTACGAGCGGTCAGCATGGACAAAGGCTTCTTTAGTCCCGCCAATCAGGAAGTTCTGAAATCGCGTCTTGAGTGTGTGGTACTACCCAAAAAGGGTAAACTCTCGCAAGCCGACAAAGCTCGCGAAAGCGAACCTGAATTTGTCAATCTGCGCAAACAACACTCGGCGGTGGAATCGGCGATCAACGCCCTTGAAGTCCACGGACTGGACAAATGTCCCGATCACGGTCTCAACGGATTTAAACGCTACATTGCCATGGCGGTGGTGGCACGTAACATACAGCGCCTGGGTGCGGTGTTGCGTCAACAGGAACAAGAGGCCGCTCAACGCAAACGCGGATCTTACAAAAAAGCAGCCTGAGAAGAGCAGGCTCATCCGGCTGCAAAGTCGATGGCAGAGCTATGTCTGGCCTACGTAGCAGGTGAGAATCATTGTCATCTGCGAGGCAAAAATGACAAAAGATTCTGCCGAAGAGAAACTCATTCGCATTAACTGTGACCGCGCCGGTGCGATTTTTTCAAAAATTTGGGGTTTTCTGCCAGGCACTAATTATGAGTTTTTGGAATACCGTGATGAAAACCAGAATTTAGTCGATGAAGCCCATAAATTAACAGGAACTATTAGCGTAGAGTCTGACAAAGTAGAACAAGTGAGTAAAGTGAGAAGTAACGTAAATAAGCTTATTGCAAAGGGTATTGATATTGAAAATCAAGCGCCTGCCTATTATTTCACAAAACTTAATGAAATTAAACCTGCTATGCTTAGTGAGGCAACCAAAAACGCACGTATCGCAGCTAATGAGTTCGCAAAAAATGCTAATGTAAAGGTTGGAGGTATCAGAAGTGCTGTGCAAGGAAACTTTTTCGTTCGAGACGCCGGTGAACAGTATGGTGATACAGCAAAAATTGAAAAAGATGTTCGTGTTGTAACCACAATTACCTTTTATTTAACCGAATAACAAATTCATAACGAATAAGGATAGATTGTTGATCGTGTCGCGATCCACAATCTTATCTATGGTTGGAGGCCCGGGGGAATAACGAGGAAATATTTTTTCAAAAGATTTTGCCAGAAGTGTAGTCGATTGGAATGCACTTTTCTCTGGACGCAGTTGTCTCTTATGTCCGTGGGGGTGCAAGAAAATAATGTACCTACACCTGTCCTACTGGACCCGCAAACAGCGCGGGCCAGTGAACGTCATTTTAGGCGTTACAAATCATGCTCAACGCATCCAACAGTTCTAACCAGGTATCTTCACAATCGATCATTGCCCTCAGTGCGGCCTGTTCCGCAGGTTTTCTCTGGGGGACTGGCGCAGTGGTAGTGAATGTGCTTATCGCAAAACACGGTTTCACACCTGAGAACATCTCGTTCTGGCGATTCGCCGTTGGTGCTGTGATACTGCTCGCGGTCTTCGGGAGGCGTATTTATTGGCAGCAACTGCGACCACTTATGATAACAGTGCTCGTCGCAGGCACTGCTATGTCCGGATACGTTCTGTGCTGGTTTCTTGGAATTGAATACATTGGTGCCGCAATTCCAACATTGATCGCCTTATGCCTACCGCCAGTCCTTGTGACAGTCTTCGGACTTCTTCGGGGCCAGGAAACACTTAGCATTCAGCTTTTTGCTGTTTTAGCGGCCGCCTTGACTGGTACGATCTAAATCGTGTCTCGACATGACGCTGGAGTGGGCACTACAGATCAACACGAACTGATCATTGGCGTTTCGTATTCTATCGGATCTGCAATTCTCTATGCAGGTTTCGCGCTTATCAGCGGCCGTCTTTCTACCCGGCTCGGCGCCGGGCAGGCAACCACGTGCTTGACTGTCGTCGCAGCTTTGGTCATGGGCCTCTCTTCGCTGTACCGGCCTATTTACTGGCCAACCGGTGTTCCGCCGCAAGCCTGGTTCCTCTATCTTGGCGTGGTGACTGCCGCACTTGCGCTGCTCGCTTTCAGTTGGGGTGCCGCGCGGCTGTCCCCGACAGCACTGACTGTTGCCACACTGGTCGAACCACTCACCGCTGTGTTGCTTGCGGCCCTCTTTCTAGGTGAACAACTGGGGGCTTGGCAGTGGCTCGGCGGAGTTCTTCTCTTGTTTAGTATCTGGGGGCTTGGGCGAAGTGGCGTACCTTCACGGAATGCATTCATCAAAGACAAGAAATGAATTTCTAAGGTACTTACATTCTGCCTTGGTTTGAGTGGTCGCCGGAGACGGGCCACCTGCCCTCATCACACATTTTCTCTGGTTTTATCAAAGGTGATATTCGGCCACTTTTCCATAAAATATTTCAGCATCCATTCGTTTTGAGCCAGATAGGTGAGGAATCCCTCTGAGTCAAAGGCAAGGGCAGCCTGGTTTTTCCGTTCGAATTCTGCCAGGGCTTTCTTGTCTTCGCATCTCACCCATCGCGCCGCCTGGAAATTCACTGGCTCGTAAATCGCCTTGACACTGTATTCGTTCTGCAGCCGGGCCATGGTGACCTCAAACTGCAATACACCCACGGCACCCATGATATAGTCCGCACCGATCAGCGGGCGAAAGACTTGAATTGCTCCTTCTTCCGCCAGTTGCAGGAGACCCTTTTGCAACTGTTTCATTTTCAATGGATCTTTCAATAAAACCCGTCGAAAATGTTCCGGTGCAAAATTGGGAACACCGGTAAATTTCAGCATTTCCTTGGGCGAAAATGTGTCACCGATTTTGATGGTTCCGTGATTATGCAGGCCGATGATGTCCCCCGGCCACGCCTCGTCGACGTTGGCTCTCTCCTGGGCCATGAAGATAGTGGCATTGGCAAGGGTAATATCCTTGCCCAGACGATGATGCTTTACTTTCATACCGCGGGTGAATTGGCCGGAACAGATGCGGAAAAAAGCTATCCTGTCTCTATGGGCGGGATTCATGTTCGCCTGGATCTTGAAAACGAAGCCGGAGAAATCCTCTTCATCAGGATACACCGTACGGCTGACCGATTCTCGAGGGCCGGGTGGCGGTGCCATTTCTACAAAACAGTCAAGCATCTCGCTGACGCCGAAATTGTTAATGGCGCTGCCGAAAAAGACCGGGGTTTGACTGGCCTTCAGGTAATGTTCGTACTCAAAAGGGTTGGCGGCACCGGCCAGGAGTTCGAGATCGTCTCTCAGGTCTTCAGCGGCCTGTTTACCCAAAAGCTCATCAACCTTCGGGTCGTCGAGATTTTCAATTAAAATGCCTTGGAATTTCCTGGTGTTTTGTCCTGGCGTGAAGAGATGGAGGGTCTTTTTATAGATATTGTAGACCCCTTTAAAAGTTTTCCCCATACCAATAGGCCAGGAGAGGGGGGTGCATTCAATCTGAAGCTTTTCTTCTATCTCAGCCATGATATCAAGAGGTGATTGCCCTTCACGATCAAGTTTGTTGATAAAAGTCATGATCGGGGTGTTGCGCATACGGCAAACTTCCATCAACTTCTCAGTCTGTGATTCTACTCCCTTGGCACTATCGATGACCATGACGGCGGAATCGACTGCGGTAAGAACCCGGTATGTGTCCTCTGAAAAATCCTGATGGCCGGGGGTGTCGAGGAGATTTATTTCGAAATCCCGATAGGTGAATTTCATCACCGAGGTGGTAACGGAAATACCACGCTCCTGCTCAATTGCCATCCAGTCACTGGTGGCATGTCGTTCTACTTTGCGGGACTTAACGGCACCTGCCATATTGATGGCACCGCCGAAGAGAAGCAGTTTCTCGGTAAGGGTCGTTTTGCCGGCGTCAGGGTGGCTGATGATACCGAAGGTTCTTCTTTTGGCTATTTCCAGGGCGAGTTGTTTGCTCATAACTAGTGAAAGGCTGACTGTTGTTTATAGGATGAAAATTATCTCGTGGGCGAAGAGAGAAAAATTATATAGCATAGGTCCTTTTTATAATAATGCAAAGATAAAACGAAAACCACGGAGAAAAAAGGAAGATTATGGAACAGGACGGAGGCTGCGGGCAATTGTTAACTGCGGGGGGAGCGACAATATTTCAAGGTGGCCTGCGGTATTCTGGTGAAAAGATATTCACATCAAAATTGTTATCTCAGGGCGATGAACTCCAATTGTTTATTTGGTCAGTCTCTGATTGTTGATTTCCTGCTGAAGCGCCAGCGCCAGCTTGTTCATGCTGAGTGGTTTTGTAAGGTAGTGGGAGACGCCGAGCTCTTTCATTTTCTCTTTATCAGGGTGGTTGTGAACCCCTGATGCCACGATGGCTTTTTGATCAGGAATGATCTGGCGGATCTCTCTAAAGGTTTCATAGCCATTCATCTTCTCATCCAAAATCATATCGAGCAGGAGCAGGTCCACCGGGTTTTGCTTGATGTATTGAATCGCCTGTTCTCCCGTTTCCACAGTATATGGTTCATAGCCAAGTTTTATCAGGATAGCTGTGGTGATCTCTCTTTGTGATTCTTCATCGTCTATGATGAGAATTTTCTCTCCCTTGCCGAGGAGCAAATCAAGGGGGAGAGTTGTTGGTTCAGGAAGCTGCTCTTGGCTGGCGGTTGGGAAAAAGAGCTCAATGACAGTTCCGTTTTCGTTACTGCGAATATCGATAAAACCACAATGGTCCCTCATGGTGTGCATGATAACCGTGAGACCCAGCCCGGTGCCACTTCGGCGGCCCATCTGTTTTCTTGAGTAAAATGGTTCGAAAATATAAGGGAGATCGCGGGCCGATATCCCTTTTCCTGTATCCGCGACAGTGAGCGTTGCGTAATGTCCTGGCGGAATAAGGTCATAGCTGTGGAGGGCTTCAGTGACGACGCGGTTTGCTGTGTGGATGGTAATGGTCCCGCATGATTCTATCGCTTCCACTCCGTTTTTGACTAGGTTAATGATGCATTTGGTCACATGGAAAGCCGATAATCTGGTGTTATTCAATTTCGGGTCTAGGTCTATCTGTACAGTAATCTTGGGAAATGTTTGGATCTGCTGCTCATAATCAAGAGATTGCTGGTATTCCTCCAGAATACTGTTGAGATTACGAATGCTCATTTTACAGGTGGATCCGCGGGCAATGGTGAGAAGGTCGGTGACGACCGCTGCCGCCTGCTGACCGGCTTTTTTAATTCGTTTAAAGTCCTCGCGATATTTTGCGTTTGCGGGCATCTTGAGCAGCAAGAGTTCCGGAAAGGTGACAATGCTGCTTAGTATGTTGTTCAGGTCATGAGCCACGCTTCCCGCCATGAGTCCGATTGATTCCATGCGCATGGCGTAGGTCAATCTCTCTTCCAGCTTGGTGCGATTCAGTTCTTCCTGCTGGCGTTGGGTAATATCTCTTACCGCCACCACCCAGAGGGTCTTGCCGTTATCAAATATTTTCTTGAGTTGAATCTCAACCGGAAAAACTTCGCCATTTACACGTAATGCCTTTGTTTCGACTGCTTGTTTGCTCTTTGGAACTTGAATACATTGTGCAGGAATGGGGAAGATCAGCTCAGGTATGAAATCAGAGAGTTTATATTGGCCAGCCTCCGCTTCAGTTATACCGAAAAGTTCACAGAATTGTTGGTTGACCTCGGAAATCCCTTCCGGAGAAAAAAAAGCGATGCCTTCCCAGGTGGCTTCTGCCAGTCTCTTAAACTTGTTTGTGCTGGTATGCAGATCTTTTTTTAAAGCTTGATTGTCAATTGCTCGCTTAATAGTTAAAACCACCTGCTCTGGTTGACATGGCTTGGTGAGATAATCATAGCAGCCAAATCTGATGGCCTTTATTGCGGAGTCGATTGAAGCCTGTCCGGTGAGAACAATAACAGCAGTAGCAGGATAGTGAACAGTCAGATATTCGGCAATTTCAATGCCGTCTAAATCGGGGAGACGCAGGTCAAGGAGCACAACCGCATATTTGTTAAGCTTTATCTTGGCAAAGGTCTCAGTGCCTGATGCAGCGGTATCGACTTCATATCCTTCGTTTTGAAGAATACGTTGCAGACTGTTCCGAAAATGATGTTCATCGTCAACAACTAAAATTTCATCCGACATAGTAATAGTAGCGTTGTTTGCGAGGTAGTGCAGCCGTATCCTGCTGAAATGGTATAATAACTTGTCTAACTTGTACGCAAGCTAGATGAATTGCCCAAATATGTCAATTAAATAGTGATATCAATATGTCCACGAGATCGAGCACGGCCTGTAAAGAGAAAATTACCGTGCTGGTGCCCCTTTCACTGGAAGCTGTCGGATGAATTGAGTGCGCCCTGCTTTGTTGGTGTAATAGGAGAGCTGTCCCGCGAGGTCAGAGGTGAGCTTTTTGACAATATCGATCAGTTATGGGAATAATTATTGAAGAATCTTTTGCAATAGGCCTTATCATATAACTCAATATGATTGTCTATTTTATTCGGGTGAGATGAAATGTCTTGAGTAAAAAAATCGCTACAGCGAAGAGAAAGCGCAACCCGATGCCCGAGGTAATTGGATTTACAGCAGAGTGTACCACGGGCCAAGCTTTGTGGGCGTGAACGTCTTGGAGGGGGGAGGAGTGAAATGGAAATACGGATGCTATCTGCTCGGTCTTGGTGAATTTTTCTTCCGGAGTTCGGTGCCATCCGGTAGTTGAAAAATGTCCGGATCGTTGGTTTTAAGCACTTCGACCCCATTTATAGTATCCAGGTGGAGATTTTTTGAGTGGCTACTCTCGCCGCTATAATGGCTAATGATATCCTGGCTTACAACCACCTGTTTGATTTCCTGGTTGTGGTCTACCACCGTGAAAGAACCGAGTATTTCTTGCTTTTTCGTTTTCATTTGATCTTTTCAGAGTCTTTAATATTTTAAAGATTGGTTTAGAACTGATCTCTTTTCTTAAAATGCAATGTATACTTGATGTGGTACTCGTTTAATCCGGCATAAAACTGGCGAATCTTCTTGTGCGTCTTGGTCTATGTTGGACAAAACATGTAGAAATACTTCTAACATAAATTTGCGAGTGAGACAATAGGGAGGAATGCTGATTTTTGCATAGGCATAATTACCTAATTTTTAACATATGGCATAGATAATAAAAGAAAAAGTAAACAGAAACGCCCGCCAAAAAAATTCAATTCGAAGTGAGCATTGCCGTGAATAAATGAATTTTAAGAGGTAAGCAGATCTGTCGCGATAGGGTTTTAAGATTACCTTCTGGCCAAAAAATCGACAAAGTTTGATGCCTTGTTCTGTACTGGCGTTCCATGTTGTTGGTGCTGTTTGTGCGTACTGGGCCTTAAGGGAAGGTTGCCGTGGTTTTGTTGGCTTGTGGCAACTTTAGGAAATTACAGGTAGTAAACATTTTCAATGTCATGTTAAGATATCACACTGGAAATGATGCTAAATCGATATGATTTGATTGGACATTACAGTGGAGCAGATACTATATCTGGCAAAGAAAAACTTTAACCTGAAAATATAACGATGAAAAAAATAAAAGTAATCAATCCCATCGTCGAGCTTGATGGCGATGAAATGACACGTATCATATGGCAATTCATAAAAGATAAATTAATTTTCCCCTACCTGGATCTGGATATTCGCTACTATGATCTCGGGATTGAAAAAAGAGATGAGACAAATGATCAGGTTACGATAGATGCGGCTCATGCCATCATGGAATGTGGTGTAGGGATAAAATGTGCAACTGTTACCCCCGATGAAACAAGGGTAAAGGAATTTTCATTAAAAAAAATGTACCGTTCACCGAACGGCACTATCAGAAATATCCTCGGGGGAACCGTGTTTCGCGAACCGATCATGGTAAATAATATACCCCGCCTTGTAACCACCTGGAAAAAACCGATCTGTATCGGGCGACATGCCTTTGGTGACCAGTATCGGGCGACTGATTTTCTGGTAAAGGGGAAGGGGAGATTGACGATTACTTTTACCCCGGATGAAGGAGATGTTCAGAGTTACGAGGTGTATAATTTTCAAGGGGATGGCATCGGCATGGCCATGTATAACACCGACGAATCGATTTATGGTTTTGCCCATTCCTGCTTTAACCAGGCAATTTTCAAAAAATGGCCGCTCTATTTGTCCACAAAAAATACTATCCTGAAAAAATATGATGGTCGGTTCAAGGATATTTTTGAAGAAGTCTACCTGGCGACCTATAAAGAACAGATGGACGCCCTGGGTATTACCTATGAGCATCGCTTGATAGACGATATGGTCGCCGCCGCATTGAAATGGGAAGGAGGATTCGTCTGGGCCTGTAAAAATTATGATGGGGACGTGCAGTCGGATATCTTGGCTCAGGGATTTGGTTCACTCGGCTTGATGACGTCGGTGCTTGTTACTCCTGATGGTAAAACCATGGAGGCTGAAGCAGCCCACGGCACGGTTACCCGCCACTTTCGTGAGCATCAGAAAGGAAATCCAACCTCGACAAATCCGATTGCCTCTATTTTTGCCTGGACCCGAGGCCTGGCTTTTCGTGGCAAGCTTGACAATAATCAAGAACTGATTGCCTTCTGTGATGCCCTGGAAAGTGTTTGTGTGGAGACGATTGAAAGCGGCAAGATGACCAAAGACCTGGCACTCTGCATCCATGGCAAAAACATGCGTGCTGAGCACTATCTCAATACCGAAGATTTTCTTAATGCTTTGGATGAAAATCTTAAAAAAAGAATCACGGATTAGGAGCCGTTCCGAGCATTACTCCGGCCATGTTATTTTTGATAACGGCTTAGTTTGCTCGAGTAGCTGAAGAGTGGCTGAAAAATATTGAGGAACTTATCTCACACCCGGCTTTTGGTGAGTAACCAGGCCGGGTGTAGTGCATTTCTACTGGGAGATATTAACCGTAAACCAGTTGTCCACCGCAAAAACCAAGACCTCCGGCACAGGCAAGGCATAGCAGATAAATGAGAAACATCTTGATGGGTGCGGTTCCTTTTTTTTTCAATATAACTGAGAAAATCAGGAGCACGGTCAAAATGCCTGCCAAAATCATTTTGACGATGATGTAAACATTCCACTCTCCGTTCTGCAAATGCAACCAGTCAAGCACACCTGCACCTATTACCGGCAGAATTGCTACGAGAGCGAGCACTGAACAGTGAAAGGCCGTCTGACCGAAACTATCATTCTTCCAGAGTAAACCGACTAAAGAAAAGACCACCATACCGATGATCATTCCCATCGGTATATGAGTGAGCATCGGATGGAGCGGATGAGTGAAACCGACTTTTTCCAGCATTGAATAGATATTTTCTACCATACGATTCTCCTTGTAATGTGAAAGGTGAACTTCTCTATCTTGTAATAGTAATAATTATCATATTTTGAAGGGAGTATTTTTGAGAATGTTGATAATTTATTTCCAGCGTTATTGGCTGACTTCAGGTTTGATAGATTTTAAATAAGCATACATGTCCGCAGCATCTTGTTTGGAGACTTTACTCTCGGGAAAATATGGCATGATCGGGGCGTCAGTCGTCCGCAATTTCCTGACAAAACTACTGAAACTCATATCGAGATCAGCTATGTGCACAGCTCGACCATCATTGCCATGGATGCCGTGGCACGAAGAACAATTATTCATCAAAAACCATCTCTTTCCATCGGAAGGGTTTCCGGGAGGAGCGCCGCAACCACTCAAGAAGAGGAGATAGAGAAAGAGCAGTCCGATAAGAGAAGCGCGGGAAAGGGGAAGATGTGGCATTATAATCTCCTGAACGTATGTTATCTGATGACAAAAGACTTCGTCTTTAATCCTGACAAGCTACCACTCAGTTTTTTACCCCCTTGGGGCGGAAAAAACAAGAAATCTGAAAAATAATTTTAAAAATTAGAATCTTAAGGTAACCGTTGAGACACTGAACTCTGTTGAACAGCTTCATGCAATATTTCAAGCACCTTTATGCGATTGTTTTTTGCTTGATTGAGCAAGATTGCAAAAGGAATAAGCGTGTTCTTTTCAGGAAAGTATCCGACATAACAGTAGACACCTTCCATCGTACCGCTCTTTAAAAGGGCATTATTTTTTCTGTTGAGAAGAGCACTGTAGGGCCTGAAATGGTCAAGGATTGTAATGAGTGCGGCAGGGCTTATTCTGTTTTGTCTTGAGAGTCCGGATCCTTCTCGCACCGTGATCTGGTTTGGATGGAGCTGCAACACCTTGTCGATAAATAGGGCAAATGTTTTGCGGGATTTTTCCCAGGTCGCAGGGAAACCAAAGCTTTTGGCACCGCAAGCAAGAAAAAGCTGATTAGCAATATAGTTGTTTGAGTTTTTTAGACATGCCCTGACGATCTCTTCAAGGGTTTTGGCACCCTGATAGATATAGATTGGCTTCAAGCCGTTCGGGACAACTCCTCTTCGATAGCCCTTTTGAACGTCTATGCCGATTTTCTGAAATTGAACAATAAACAGTTCCCCCGTGTAGCGAAGGGAAGGAGAGATCTGTCCGGCTTGGGACAGGGTGTCGACATTTATGCGGTGCCTGCCAGGCGGGAGTTTGGCGCCTGCTTCTGCCATCAAGGCGATGAGCGGAGTCTGGGCTTCACCTGAACTGATGGTGGCATCACCGGATATCTGCACCGGCAGGGCATTGAAGTTTACCGCCAGCGCACCGTTGGGGGCATCATATGGGTTGGCGGAAATTTCATCTCCGGCAGTTTCACCATTTAAAGCAAAAGCGCTGTCATCAAGAAAGAGTGATCCCACCTGCCTGATTCCAAGTCTGGCGAGATTTTCACCGATTGTCAGGATGGCTTCGGATGTCAGGAAGGGGTCGCCATAACCTTTGATATAAAGATTATTTTCTTTGTCGAGGAAAAAATGTGTTTCGAACCGGTAATCTCCCAGTTGCTCCAGGGCGATCAAGGAAGTGAGGATTTTCAGGGTCGAGGCCGGAATAAAGAGATCCTGATCTCTGGACTTCAGCAGGTCGGTACCGTCCTTGACGCAATAGCCACCATTGTCAATGAATGGCTTAAGCCCGGGGGAAGCCCAGGCATTATACGCACTGTACGGCTGGAGCAGCACTATTATCCATAAAAACGTGCAGCAGAGTCTGTAGACGGCCAGTTTAATTTTGGTGGTGTTTACCATACGACCTTGGGTTGAAATATCAGAGTGTCATTTTATTGGGCTAAGTCATTTTACATCCAGCGAATGCCAGCCGGTTTTAACGATCCTGGTCTGTTGGCTACGGTCAATATCCAGGCCAAGGATCTCGGTCAGTGCTTCGAGGGGTTTAATGCCCGGTTCGGCACTGGCTGAGACCGTTTCCAGTTGGACCATATCTGGCGCAGCTATAAGAAATCCCTTGATCAATGGCCGGATCTCAATTGCCTTGGTTTTGCCCTTTCTTGTTTTATTGACGATAAAACTATCACTGTTGTTAAACTCTGCTATTCGCAGTTTTTCAGCGTCAGTGAGGTCTCCTGGAAGGGTAAGGTTGTACGAGGTAGAGATGCTCTGGGGAACCTTGCCGGAATGGAGTTCAATCTTGGTTATCTTCAAGCCGGGTACCAGGTTCGCATTGAGCTTTTCAGTGATCGCCGCCGTATCTTTTATCAGGTTGGGCAGGTCCATGATGAAAAATTCAGCATGGCTTTCTGTTCCCACCGGCAGTGCCGGACCAAAGGAGATTTTCGGCGAAGGATTGAATCCCTGGCTGAAATTAGTCGTAATTGAGGCGCGGCGAAGAGTGCGAAAGACCACCTGGAGAATCTCGAGGTGACCGAGATAACAGATATCACCGATACGTGAATAGTGAACAATGTATTTGAAGTGATCTGTTTCAGCAGAGTTGTCGCGTTTATCTCTTTCGCGGTCAATCGCAGGAGGAGACACTGCTTCAGTTGCCGCCGCTTGGCCTGACCGGTTATGGACCCGATTATGGACAATGGGAAAGAGGGTTTTAAAATCACAGAGGCCGCACTTTTGACAGGCATTGTAACGGCAGTCGGGCGTGTAGATTTCCTCTTTTGCTTTATCTAATTCGTCTTTAAAAAACCGAAGATCGACTCCAGTCTGGAGATGTTGCCAGGGCAGTGTTTCGTCTATATCTCTGGCTCGAAGGAAATCGTCCAGATCAAGTTCGCACAGCTCCGCCGCATTTTGCCAACGAGTGAGATTGAAATGTTCGTCCCAACCGTCCAGACGGGCACCTGACTGCCAAGCAAGCTCCATGAGTCTTGCCAGACGCCTGTCGCCGCGGGAAAAGACACCTTCTAAAAAACTGATTTGTGGACTGTGGTATCTCAGGTTGCATCCCTTTCTGGGCAGGCCGCTCTGTAGCCGGCGTATGTTGGCGGTGCTCTCTTCGATACTGAGTTGTTTCTCCCACTGGAAAGGCGTATGGGGTTTTGGCACAAAGGTGCCGATACTGACATTTATCTGCTTTTTGCCTTTGCCAGGTCCGGTAAGACACTGTGCCATGGCCTTTTGTACCAGTTGGATAATTTCATCAATGTCTTTTTCTGTCTCAGTCGGCAGGCCGATCATAAAATAGAACTTAATGACCCGCCAGCCGAGGGCAAAGGCCTCGGTGCAGGTGGCAAGGAGATCATTTTCGGTGATGCCCTTATTAATAACCCGCCGCAGTCGCTCGCTGCCGGCCTCCGGGGCCAGGGTAAATCCGGTTTTTCGAACCCTTTTAACCTGTTCCATAATCTCAGGAGTAAGGGTCCCCACCCGCATTGAAGGCATGGCCACCGAGACGAAATTATCGGCAAACCTGTCCATCAACTGGGGAAGGGTCTGGGCCAGGCAGGAATAGTCACCGGTGGAGAGGGACAGCAGGGCCAGTTCTTCAAAACCAGAATTTGCCAGGCCGCTATCGGCCAGTTCCATAATTTTTTCAGAACTCCTTTCCCGCACCGGTCGGTAGGTGATACCTGCCTGGCAGAAGCGACAGCCTCTGGTGCAGCCACGGGCGACTTCAATGCCCAGTCGGTCATGGACAATCTTCGCGTTTGGCACAATTGGATGCTTCAGGTGATCTATTTGATTGAGATCGCTGACGATTCTTCTGGAAATGTGATCTTTTTTGCCACCCGTGCGGTGCATTGCCAGCAATTTCCCCTGGGAATTATATTCTGGCTGGAAATGGGCTGGAATGTACACCCCGTCAATTTCTGCGAGCAGGTCAAGCAGATCATTTTTGGCGAGCTTACTGCCCTTATGCTCGGCCAGAAGAGAGGCAATATCGATAATTGCTTCCTCGCCATCACCCAATAAAATTGCATCAAAAAAATCAGCTACCGGCTCGGGGTTGAGTGAACATGCTCCCCCGCCCAGAAGCAAGGGATATGAATTGTCCCTGTCCCTGGAATAAAGGGGAATGGCGGCCAGGTCGAGAATTGTCAGGATATTGGTGTAGCAGAGTTCGTAGGGCAGGGTTATGCCCAGCACATCAAAATCGGTGAGAGGGCGGCCGGATTCAAGGCTTGTCAGTGGGGCCTTTTTTTGCCGCAATAAATTTTCGAGGTCGGTATCCGGACAAAAGCACCTTTCTGCCAGGAAATCTTCTCTGTTGTTTAAAAGGTGGTAGAGAATCTGCAGTCCCTGATGCGACATGCCAATTTCATAGAGATCGGGAAAGGTAAGGGCGAAGTGAATCTTTGCCGATTCCCATATTTTTTTTACAGAGTTATATTCATGGCCGAGGTAGCGGCCAGGTCGGTTAATAGAGGCGAGTAGTGTGCGATCTGTCATTAGGAATCCATAGAAATTTACAAGAGAGAAGAGGCTGGTTACTTCATGTCATAGTGGGCTGGCTCGGTGACCAGGCACTTCCTTTACTTAAATTTGGTTGACTTTTCAAGTCAGGATGATGTAATCAAAAGTGTTCTACTGAAATTTTATCATAAATATTCGTTATAATATGTAAAAAAGGGTGGGTCTGATGAGGTTGTTTTCTTTTCTTGTTGTTGCTTTTGTTGCAATTGGTTTACTGGGGCCTTTATCAGCTCTATCAGCTTTGCCCGAGTCCGATAAAACAGTCGAGATAAAATCTATCTCTCATAGTAAGGATTCGGCAGTCCAGGAGACCATCAGCTTCAAATGTGATGCACCCGTGGTTCCGAAAATATTTATCATCCGGGGGGAGAAGCCTCGCCTGGTCATTGATTTTCCCGAAACCATTTATCTGGGCAAAAATAGTACCGCTCTCACCGACAGTCTTTTGGCGTCAACCATTCGAGTGGGCTTACATCAGACTCCTGTGAAAAGAACCAGGGTTGTGATCGATTTGGCTAAGGAGCTGGCTGTTCAATATGCCAGTGAGTACGATGCTCAGAACAATACATTGACAGTGACCTTAACGACTGACACACTTAAACCGCAATCAGGTAATCCCCCGAGTCTTCAGTCGCAGAGCAAAAAAACTCAGCCGATACAGGACAAAGCCACGGTTCAATCCCCTAATGCAAAAACTCCAGTTCCTGTTGTTGCCGCCAAGAGGACGACGAAGGAAGCACCACCCGCCACGGTTAGTGGCAGCAAAGCCGCTCCTGTCACACCGACGATTCTTGACATCTCCTTTGACGATTCTTCCAGCAGGGGAGAGATGGTCCTTTTTCGTTTAAACGAATTCTATCCACCCACTGTCTCGGCCATCGAAAAAAACTCTCCGAGAGTTCTCTGTGATTTCAAAGCAATGAATGTTGCATCAGATGTTAAGATGGACATCAAAGTCAAGGGCAAGTATATCCAGCGTATTCACACTTCAAAGCAACACAGTCCCGAGAGAGTGCATGTTGTTCTCGATCTCTCGCCAAACCTGGACTACGACCTGCAACAGGTATTTTTCAGAAATGATAACCTTTTCGTTTTGATAGTCAATGAGTTGGTCTCAGTTCAGGCTACAAAATAGCAACAACTTAGAAACAACCACGCCAAGCCGTGAGGACAGCGTTTTCATGGCATATAGTGCTGAATATAGCCGGGTGGTGGTTTGAGTCGGTATGTTTTCTTCTCATCAGAGATAAGCACATTCGACAGTTTTAGGTGGATGGTTGTGCCATAATCCAATCCGGTAATGTTGATATCCAGAGGTTGCCTGCATGCCCCTTGGGTCATCCAATCGTCATAACTCACTTCGGCGACTGTGCGGCCACGTTCATTTTCCAGGATGTGAACGAGAACGATTTGTTGTGCAGGGTCCACGAGGAGACGATGCACATCCGTTTGCCCCTGGCTCTGAAAAGTGAGCCATATTCCCTTCGAATCCCGATCATTGCGGATATCAATTATTGTTTGGCGGGAGAGTTGATTCCTGCCGGTGAGCCATGCAGCCCAGTCGCTTTTGAGGAAAGGGGCAGGGATGTTGTTGCGGAGGCCAAAAGAGCGGATGCTTCCTGCCAGATAGTTTTTACTTGTGGTATCAATCGCCTGAAAGGCTTCCTGGTCCCCGGCAATAATCAGAACCGGTTGACCAAAGGGATTGGCTACCACAAATTTATACGATGAAGGTTCTGAAAACTGTAAGAATCCACTCAGTGCTTTCTTTTCTAGAGGGTTCTGGTAGAAGAGGTCAATATCTCCCGCCAGAGTCGGGCCGCAGGCAGCATCTTGGGCAACAAGAGCGTCGACAAGTTGTTTGGCCGAATCGGCCTCTGTGCCTTCCAGTGGATCGGTCCATGGCTTAGAGGCACAACCGGCCAGAAGAAAGGATACAAAGAGGACGGCCAGAGTGTGCTTGATGTATATCCCCATAGCTTTATAAGTTTTGCAAGGCATCGATTTTCTGCTGAATAGTGGTTTTATCTTTTTCTTCTTTAAACATCTTATAAGCTTTTTTGTAGGATTTTATAGCTTCGGGAAATCTCTTAAGAGCGCGGTATGCATCTCCAAGGTGCTCAAAAATATGTGGATCCTTGGGCATAAGTTTTACCGCCCGTTCAAGTTCGATGACCGCTTGTTGAAAATCACCAAGGCGGTAGTATACCCAGCCAAGGCTGTCGATGATGAAGCCGTTGTCCGGTTTGAGCTCATTTGCCTGTAAGATGTATTCAAGGGCCTGGTCGAGGTTCATGTTTTTATCAGCCCAGGTGTAGCCAATATAATTCAGTGCCTCGGCATGATCTGGTTGCAGCTCCAGCACTCTTTCCATTACAGCGATTGCTTTTTGGGAGAGGCCACTTTTTTCCAGCACCAGGCCATACTCAAAAAGCAGCTGGTAGTTGTCCGGGTAGAGATCGACTGCCGTTGCCATGAGATTCATGGCGATGAGATTTTCTCCCCTTTCTTGATACAGAGAAGATAAAAGGGTGTAGAAAAGCGGGCTACGGTTGGCCTCTCCTGCAATATGCTTTTCCAGGAGATGAATCGCTTCTTCGGTTTTGCCAAGGGTTTGGTAGATACGTGTTTGTAAATAAACGGAATCTTCAAAGAAATCACTGCCGCTGCCTATGTGGGCGAGATGAGTGAGGCTGGTGTCATAATCTTTTTCTTCATAAGCAAGCAGGGCAAGTATGTAACGAGGTTCGTCGCTCGCTGGCTCTTTGGTCAGTTTGGTGAGGATCTCTTTTGCCTTGTTTATCTCTTTTTTTTGCAAAAACAGCTTGGCGATTATGATATCAATATTCGCGGGGCTCTTACTGTAAAGGCGAATGTTGCGGAGCTCATTTATGGCATCGTCTACCCGTTGCAGATCGACAAGGGCCTGAATCCGGCTGAGAGCCGCCTGTTCATCAAATGGGTCCTCTTCAGTGATGGTCGTGTAGATTCGCAGGGCATCACTAAACATCTCTTGATCCACATAGAGATAGCCTATCTCATAAGCTAATTCCTTTGACCAGTTCAACGTAAGGGCCTTTTCGTATTCCGCTAATGCCTCTTGAGGGTTGTCCATCTGCTTTAATAGTCTCGCATAGTAGAGATGGGCAAAGTATGAATCAATGTCTTTTTTCAGTAAAACTTTGAATATTTCTTCTGCTGTCTCGTATCTCTCCTGATGGGTGTAGAGTTGGGCCAGCCGTAACTGAATGCCCTCGTTATCCGGGTCTTTTTCAAGCACCTCGTTGTACAAATTAATGGCATCTTCAATTTTATCCTGCTG
The DNA here is from genome assembly GCA_963677465.1 of uncultured Desulforhopalus sp. Classification (GTDB taxonomy): domain Bacteria; phylum Desulfobacterota; class Desulfobulbia; order Desulfobulbales; family Desulfocapsaceae; genus Desulforhopalus_A. The sequence goes on from OY781976.1 coordinate 1,230,301, forward strand.
GATATACAGATTGGCCAGAAGGAGCCGGTAGGTGGTGTTGTCTGGTTGTTCGGCGATGGCCTGGGCAAGCCAAACTGTAGCTTTTTCAAACTCACCCATTTTAAGCAAAAGCACCGGGATCTTTTCTTTCACATATTCGGATTGTGGATCGCAGGTCAGAGCTTTTTCGTAAGCCTCTAAGGCCTCGGCATATTGCTCATCAAACTCGGCGTGGGTGCCCCAGAGAAAATTGAAATAGGCGCAGGAGAGATTTGCCGGTCCTTCATTTTTTGATTCTACTGAGGATGATTGTACGGCATCTGCTGGTATTGAAGCGGGCTGATTGGTTGCACAGGAGCCGAGAAAGGTGCAACAGCAGATAGCAATAAAACGTTGCAAGTGGCGGGTCATATTTTAAACCTGATCAGCTAAAAGTACAGGAGGGAGCAAGGGAGTGACATATTCTATAACCTTGTTCTGGACCTCCTCAATCGCTAGAGAAGCGTCGATTGGTTGGATGTAGGGTCGATTGATAGCAGCAAAGATAGCCGCCACCTTGCTCAGTTGTTCACCTTGCTCAAAATCATTTAATTCCTCGCCACGACCGGAGGTGATTCTTTTCAGGCCAATATCAAGGGGAGCCTGGAAAAGCAAAGCAAGGTCCGGTTCGGGGGCGAAATGGTTCAATTGTAAAATAGTTTCAGGATTAAATCCTCTGGCACCCTGATATGCAGCGGTGGACAGAAAATATCGATCACAGAGGATTATTTTTCCCTGCTCCAGAGCCGGAAGTAAAAGTTGTTGCACATGCTCCCGCCGATCAGCTAAAAACAACTCCAACTCTTCCTCCTGGGTGTATTTGCTGCGGTTTATATACAGTGACCGGATTATTTGGCCGTACTGTCCATCGGTGGGTTCCCGGGTGGTTACCACCGGATACCCTTTGCTCTGTAAATACTGACCGAGCAGCTCAAGCTGGGTCGACTTGCCGGTGCCGTCCGTTCCTTCGAATACTATCAATAATCCTTGCCTGGCCAACCTAGTCATAATGTCATCCTTGTCTGTTGTAAAGGGCCCTGTTGCGGCTTATGACTGAGGCGAGTTTGATTGCTTCAGCAAGGCTCTGGTGGCTGGCCAGACCTTTTCCGGCAATATCATAGGCGGTCCCGTGATCAACAGAGGTACGGACAATCGGCAGGCCGAGAGTGATGTTCACCCCGTCATCAAAATGAAGCAGCTTAAAAGGTATAAGTCCCTGGTCGTGGTACATGCAAACAACCGCATCGAATTCCCCTGTAGAAGCCTTGAAAAAAACCGTATCCGGCGGATAGGGGCCAGACACATTCATTTTATCTGCCAGGGCGCGATGTATTGCTGGACTGATAATTTCTTCCTCTTCGCAACCAAAAAGCAATTTCTCTCCGCCGTGGGGGTTAAGTCCAGCCACGGCGATTCTTGGCGTTGGCATAGCAAAGTCCACCCTCAAGGCGTGCTGGGTAATTTGGATCATATTGTAAACCGAATCAATGGTGAGTTTCTCCGGCACATCACGAAGAGCGCAGTGTATGGTGACCAGGGTGACTTTTAGCCTGTTGCCGGCCATCATCATGGCAAAATCGGGGCTATTGGTTAAACTGGCCAGCATTTCTGTGTGGCCTGGGAAATTATACCCAGCCTCGTTGAGTGAGCTCTTGGAGATAGGACATGTGACAATTCCCTGGATATGACCCTGCTGAGCAAGTTTCACTCCTTCCTCAATATAATGTGCCATGGCACTGCCGGTGGTCTTGTTGGGATGCCCCCATTCAATATCTGAGTGCTTTAGATCGGAAAGTTGAACGACGGGGATACCTTCTTCAGGCAAAGGAGAGTCTGGCAACCATGGCACACAAGGTGCGGGTAGATGGAGGTCCGCACCGCATTTTTTGAGAGCATTTATATCTCCGAGAACAACTGGCCGGATATCGGCAGGGTGATTATTGTCGGCGAAGTAGCGAAGAATAATCTCGGGCCCTATTCCTGCCGGACAACCCATGGTGATTCCAATAATAATCATAATAGACAGTGTACCGTGAAAAATGGATTAAGCAAAGTAGCTAAAGCAGGTAAATGCTTAGAATTGTCGAGGGTGTGATCTCAGGGCAATGGTGAAGGATGAATTTTTGTATACTGCATTCATGGGTTTTCCTTATTTCACCTACTATAATCTGTCAGCCTGCTAATCGCAAAGATCAAATGCGTTGTGGATATGATCAATTGTTTGGTGCTTGGCATGGTCACAGAGTACCGAAACAACATCAAATCGGGCCGGAGAGTCAAAGAGTTTTTGTTCAGCCAGGTAATATTGCGCTGTTCTGCTAATTTGTTGTTGTTTTCTTCTATCAACCGCTGCGGCCGGAGAACCGTAGCCGAGTCCGGATCTTGTCTTAACCTCGATAAAAACAAGGACTTGACCATCTCTTGCGATGATATCTACTTCGCCAAGTTTGCAGCGATAGTTTTTGGCAAGGATTTTGTAGCCCTTTGTCTCCAGGTATCTGGCGACGGTCTTTTCACCGCTTTTGCCCAGACGCTGCCGATGGTTCAACATATTCTCTGACTCCCCTGAAAGTTTTGCGATGAATAGGGCAGATGCCGTTTGTTTGAATTGCCTGTCGGTGCTCCCGGGTAGGATACCCTTTGTTTTTCAGAAAGTTATAGCAAGGAAACTGTTGGTGGTATTCAACCATAAGACGATCCCTTTCGACCTTGGCCAGGATACTTGCCGCTGCAATGGAGCCACTTTTCGATTCTCCTTTCACTAAAGGAGCCTGGGGAATGACCATGGGGATGGTGAAGGTACCGTCAACAAGGATGAAATCAGGAGAGGGACCTGACAGCTTCAGCACCGCTCGCTTCATCGCCAGCAGTGAGGCCTGGAGAATATTGATCTCGTCTATTTCCTGTTCAGATACAATGCCAATACCAAAGGTAGCTCCGATGGCCAAGAGCCTGTCTTTCAGTACTACTCTTTTGCGGTGAGTGAGGATTTTTGAGTCGACGAACAAGGAGTGATTACAATTGGTGGGCAGGATAACGCATGAGGCGACAACTGGCCCGGCCAGAGGTCCGCGACCAGCTTCATCGCAACCGGCAACGCGCAGATATCCATTTGAATAGAGAAACTTCTCGAAACTGAAATTGTCCTTAATACCGCACAGTTCGGGGAAATTAATGTTCATTTTCGAGGCAGGAAATTGTGTCTGCCTTAAGCCGATCCTGCTTTACGGCAAAAGCCTGGGGCAGGATCGGGAGGTAAGCATTTTCCAGGTCTATTAACGAGGGCGTCCGCGCTCACGGATACGGGCAGCTTTACCGGTCAGGTTACGCAGGTAGTAGAGACGAGACCTGCGAACACGGCCGCGGGTGATAACGTCAATTGTCTCAACGCGGGGATTGTGCGTTGAGAAGGTCTTTTCTACACCAACACCGTGGGAAATTTTACGAACGGTGTAGCTGGCGTCCATGGTACCGCGCTTACGCTTGATAACCACGCCCTGGAACATCTGAACCCGCTCTTTCCCGCCTTCAATGATACGGATATGTACTTGAACGGTGTCACCAGGACGAAAATCCGGGATGTCTTGTCGCAATTGTTCTTGGTTGATTCTGTCAATAATTGTGCTCATAGCGTCTTTATGGGTTGAAGTATATTGAGGATTTGATCCAGTTGTTGAGTAAATACTATTCTTATAAAATAATTTTACATCCTCTCAAGATCCGAGCAGTCTGTCAATGGTGATTGACGCTGCCGATCGAACCGAGAGATGATTATATGGCGTTCCTCCCTTAATCGGCGGGAGAGTAACGTCTGTTAGCTGTACTATTTCCGGAGCCAGGCCATGTGCTGTACCAAAAAGCAGAAGAACCGGATCTCCTTGGGTAATTTTCTGACCAAGTTCACCATAGCTCATGGTGTTGTCACGTAAAACAGCACTGGTTGCAACAATCAACGGTCGCTTGCCGTATTTTTCGGTGAGGGCTGTAATCACCTCGTCCAGTGAAGAAGCAAGCTCTACAATGCTTAATGCTTCCTTTCTGGCTGGATTGTATGTCGCGCCGTGCCCTGTTCGCCAGTGATTAAGTAATTCCATGACCAGCTGCTGCTGATCAGTGTATGGAGTCGTTATAAAATACTGCGCAACTCCATAGGTCTTTGCTGCCCTGGCTATGTCATGTATATCGAGGTTCGTTACCGCAGAACCTATTGTTTCACCTCTTTTATTCACCACCGGATGATGTATGAGGGCAATATTTAAAGAGGACAAACCCTGATACATTTTTTCACTCACGATTGCTCTGAATTTTTTCTACAGCCTTCAAAAGGTTGTGTTTTTTCAACAACGATAACTCACTGGCGGTGAATTTCTCCTTTTGTAATAAGTCCGGACGCCTTTCCAGAGTACGTGTAACCGATGCGATAAAACGATACTGCTCAATTCTTTCATGGTCTCCGGACAGCAACTCTTCCGGAACCAACTGCTCATTGAATATTCGCGGTCTGGTGTACTGAGGATGTTTCAGCAGATGTCTGCTGAACGTATCCTTGGTTGCTGAATCTGAACAACCAAGTACGCCAGGCAACAAACGGGTGACTGAATCAATAATCACCATTGCCGCAAGTTCGCCGCCGGTGAGGATGAAATCACCTATGGAGATCTCATCGTTCACATAACTATCAGTAAACCGTTCGTCGACGCCCTCATACCGTCCACAGACCAGAACAAGATGCTGCTCAGAACTCAATTCTTCTGCAACTGCCTGGTTGTAGCTCCGACCTTGCGGGCTGAGCAAGATCACTTTAGGGTTCGACCCCACTTTTCTACTCTCTACGGCAGCCGCCAAGGGTTCGACTTTCATCACCATGCCCTCACCCCCGCCAAAGGGCCTATCATCCGTCATGGCATGCGGGCCTTCAGCGAAGGTCCGCAGATCAATAATGTTGGTACTGATCTGGCCACTCAAATGCGCCCTACGAATAATTCCCTCTTGAAGAGGTGATTCGAGGAGAGCTGGAAAAATTGTCAAAATGTCAAAGATCATAGAGGACTTCTTTCACATTTTGAACCTTACAAAGTATTACTTTATTTTTTCTGCCTAAAATAATCTGTCTCAAGGTTTTATCCCGGCTTTTATCATGTTTCCCGGGCTTAGTCAGCTGAGTCATCTGTAAGATCGAGCAAGCCAGGCGGTGGATTAATAATCAATTCCCCGTCTGTTTCTCTCACTAGGATACTTTTTGTTATCGGGATAAGAATTTCTTTTTCTCCCGATTTGACAACCAGTACGTCCTGGGCCCCGTTGTTGAAAAGACTTTCAACTCTGCCAATGGCCTGCCCGTCCAGATCCTCTACCAATTTTCCTTGGTACTGGTACCAGTAATACTCATTTTCAGCTGCTACCGGCAAAAGGTCTTTGGCAAGAAGTACTCCCATGCCTTCAATTCCTTCTGCCTGCTCGCGGCTCTTGACTGAAGCAAATTGAACAACAGCCATTCTTGCTTGAGCCCTGGTTTTTTCAATAAGAAAAGGTGCCGAGAGCTTACCTGTCGAATTGACCAGAACGACCTCTTTGTACCCAAGAAAATTTCCAGGCTGGCCGGAAAATGAGAAGATTTTAACCTCTCCCCGTAAACCATGAGCTTTGCCAACTTTACCCAGGAGTATATACTCACCCTCGGGGTAAGAAAAAACATCAGCCATTACAACTACCGATTATTCCACAATCTCAAGCCTTGATCGCTTGTTAGATTTTGCCGCAGTGGCTGCAAGTACCGATCGCAGTGCTCTGGCCGTTCGCCCCTGTTTGCCGATGACTTTACCTAAGTCTTCCGGAGCAACAGCCAACTCAAGAGTCACATTATCCTCTTCATCGGTTCGTGTGACCTTGACGGCATCCGGTTGGTCAACCAGCGATCTGGCGATAACGGTTATAAGTTGCTCCATCGTTATTACGCAACAACCGAAGATTTCTTCATCAAGCTTTTGACAGTTGTTGTTGGCAGGGCGCCTCTGCCCAGCCATTCCTGTAGCTTGTCGTTATTAATATTGATGGCAATGGGATCCACGAGTGGATCATAGGTTCCAATAACATCAAGAAATTTACCGTCGCGTTTGCTTTCGCTGTCGGCCACAATAATACGATAGAAAGGTTTTTTCTTTCTGCCAAGTCGGGTCAATCGAATACGTACTGCCATTCCGGTATATCCTCCGGTTAATTATGTAAGTTATTGCACTATTTCTCTTTGGAATACAATTTCCAGAGAGTAGTTATCTTCTCTTCATGCCTTTGGGCATCTTTCTCCGTTTCACACCGGCAATAGCTCCCGGTTTGCCACGAAATTTTTTCATCATTTTGAGCATTTCCGAATAACTTTTCAGAACTCTATTGACATCACCAACACTTGTGCCCGAACCGGCCGCAATGCGCGTCCGTCGGCTGGTATTGATGATTTGATGATTTTTTCTTTCCTTTTTGGTCATGGAACGGATAATGGCTTCTGTTTTGATAAGCTCTTTCTCGTCAGGTTTCGGGGCATCTTTTAGCTGTCTGAGCTTGTTGATACCGGGAACCATATCGAGAATCTGTTCCAGGGAACCCATTTTCTTGATTTGTTGAATTTGCTCAAGAAAATCTTCCAGGGTAAATTGGTTCTTTCTTAATTTGTTGGCGATCTTATCAGCTTCTTTTTTGTCGACAACGGCCTCGGCCTTTTCAATCAGGCTGAGAATATCACCCATTCCGAGAATACGGGACGCAACCCGTTCCGGATGGAAAACCTCAATATCTTCGAGTCCTTCACCAACACCGACGAATTTAATCGGTTTGCCGGTGATGTTTTTAATGGAGAGCGCGGCACCACCCCGGGCATCACCTTCCATTTTTGTAAGGACGATACCGGTGATTTCAAGGTCACTGTTAAACTTATCGGCAACCGTTACTGCATCCTGACCTGTCATGGCATCGGCTACAAACAGGATTTCGGACAGCGGGATGGCCGCCTGAATCTCCTGCAATTCACCCATCAGTGTCTCGTCAACATGCAGTCGTCCTGCGGTATCGATGATCACCGTATCGTAATTATGCAGAGCGGCTTCGCTCATTGCCTGACGGCAGAGATCCACCGGTTTTACATCACTTGTGGAAGGGTGAACCGGGATGTCTAGCCGTGAACCGAGAACCTGAAGCTGTTCAATAGCAGCCGGCCGGTAAATATCCGCTGGCACCAGATAGGGCCGTCGGCCTTTGTCTTTTAGGAATTTGGCCAGCTTACCTGATGTGGTGGTCTTGCCCGAACCCTGCAGACCAGCCATCATAATGACTACCGGTTGTCTGCCGTCCAGTTCGATTTGCTGTGTATTGCCACCAAGAAGGGCGACCAGCTCCTCATGGACAATTTTGATTATCTGTTGTCCGGGAGAAAGACTTTTTGATACTTCACGGCCTATGGCCTTTTCAGTGACAGCTGCAACAAAGTTCTTAGCGACTTTAAAGTTGACATCGGCTTCCAGCAGTGCAGTGCGCACTTCACGCATTGCCTCATCGATGTTCTCTTCAGAGAGTTTGCCATGGCCCCGGAGTTGTTTAAATACTCCTTCCAGCCTGTCTGTTAAATTTTCGAACATAGTATTTTATTGCTGTCAAATAGCGAAGATAGCCTATCCCTTAATGAGGTGATAAGTCATTATGCTGACGTCGCTTTATCATATCACCACATTTGTGCAATGCTCACAAGCTGTGGTGGATTGAAATCAAAAGAGAAGAAAAATACTTTGTATTTATATGGATGTCAAGAAATGAACGAGTGATTGATGAAAAAATGGCTCGTTCCTCCGCTTCATTTAGAACGGACGTATGGATGTTGTCGTTATCTTTCTCTTGGTCGAAAACCATGTTTGGGTAAATACAGAAGAATGGAAGGCCAGAAAAGAAAGACCAGAATCATCCAGAAATACCTGCTGCGTTGATCGTCGAACTGCCTTGAAAAAATATCCCGCAGGACTATAAAAATTAAGCCTATGTTGGTGATCAGTCCTAACAGGCTCAGCGGAATAAGACGGTTAAGCTGGCGCAGTTCGGGGATGTATATTAAGCAGCCGATCAGTGCAATGGCAAAGATAATAGCCATTAAGGCGTAAATTTTCTCAAAAACGTTCATGATGCTCCATAAAATGAAAGACCGGTTATTAGAGGCTTATGCGCCGGGATTGCAATGGAAAAATATTGGGGACCGGCAAACAGTACGATATTTGGTTTCTCAGGTCAACTGGAACAGTAAAAGATGGGCAGAGGCAGGCGCCTATCATAATACACTTGAGGCCTGAGACCTTGTCCCCTTTGCCAAGCTGTCATATGTTTTTCTCAATATGTCAGAATAAATATTGATGAGGGGCACTATGAATGAACCATTTGAATGTCGGCTCGAAGAGCATCGAATAAGCTCCGAGCCTTTTTTTCTCCCCCGGGCCAATGAAATCGAGATCGGCCTGGCGGCAAGTGCCAACCGGCTTCCTTTGCTGCTCAAAGGTCCGACTGGTTGCGGTAAAACCAGATTTATGCAGTATCTGGCCTGGCGGCTGAAGCGCCCGCTCATTACCGTTTCCTGCCATGATGATCTTTCTACCTCAGATCTGGTCGGTCGTTATTTAGTCAAGAAAAATGAGACCTTTTGGCAAGATGGTCCACTGACCCTCGCGGTTCGTGCCGGAGCAATTTGTTATCTCGATGAAATTGTCGAAGCACGCAAGGATACCACGGTCGTCATACATCCACTGACGGATGACAGACGGGAGTTGCCCATTGAAAAACTTGGCAAACTCTATTCCGCCCCTCCTGAGTTCATGTTGGCGGTTTCTTATAACCCAGGATATCAGAGTGTGCTGAAGGATTTAAAGCCCTCCACCCGCCAGCGCTTTGTCTCTCTTAGTTTTGATTACCCCTCTGCCGAGCTGGAAAAACAAATTGTCGTAAACGAGAGTGGTGTCGATGAGAAAATGGCGATGCAAATGGTCAAACTTGCCACCATGACCAGGGGGCTTAAAGAGTCCGGGCTTGCTGAGGGGGCCTCCACCAGGCTTATTATTCAGACCGTCAGATTGATCGCCTCCGGCATTGATACGGTTACCGCCTGTAGGGCAGGAATGCTTGAGAGCCTGACCGATGACCCCGAACTGCTGGCAGCCATGGACGAGATGCTCTTTTCCCTGTTTTAGCTAAAATTTTATGGAACTCTCCGAGCAGAAAAAGAAATTTTACCTAAGTGTTCTTCCCTCCAGACCAAACAGCTGGGACGTTGATGAAACCTTTGAATTGCTGGCAGAGGTGGATGAGGCAACCGTGGAAGCCCTGTTAGGCCATGTTGGCGCAATCTGGCCGGTCAGCCATAGTCTTTGTTTCGCCTATTTGGCCAACGGCTGTAAGGCCCTGGAGTACTTTCCCGTCGAAATGCTCGGAGAATGGGTTCGACAGATTCTTGGTTTATATGAAAGGAAGGGACTTGTTGGTGCCCGCCAGTTTATGGCAGATGTTGACAAATTCTTTCTTGGACCTCTGCGAGGGGAGGCAAGCGTCTCCTTTGCTGAGGTCTCAGCGACAATGATCCATTATCTGCGGGGGATTTCCGGCAGATCTATTGACTTTAATGTTGCTCAGCTGCCATCAACCGATACCCGGACAATTTTCCTGCCCGAATTAATTGACGCTTTTCCTGGCAAAAAAAATAATATTTTCCTTTATAAACTCATTGTCAGTCTGCAATGGGGTCACGTTAAATCCCGGATATTTTCTGCAATGCCAGGTGATGATGAAGCTTCAAAAAAAGTCTTCGCCCGGTATCCAGACAACCAGTTGGCCGCAGATCTTTTTTCGGTGTTGCAATTAATCAGGGTGTTTCGACACCTTGAATTGGAATTGCCGGGACTGATTCGCCAGGGGCGGGAGCTCTGTCTCAGATTAATTAAAGAAATAGTCCCTGGGGCGGCGGAAAAAGAGAAATGCGTCGCGCTACAGAATCTCTTAAATCATGGCATTCGTGCAGGAATAAAAGATGATCCTCCCGTTTCGCAGTGGATCATAGACGCAGACTGGGAAAAGGTTGACGATAATTGGAATTGTCAGCCATTTGATGTATTGCCGCAACTTTACGCGACATTCTCAAGAATGTCCGGCTCCTATAGTCTTGGGGCTGCATCCCTGTTGCTGGGAGAGTTTGATTTCGCCAGGGCCGGGGAAGCTATCAGGTTGCGGCGGGAGGAGGAGAAGGGCAAGTTCGTAGCAATGCTGGCCAGCTTTTTAGCCCAGCAGGAAACGAGGCAGCAGGAAGAGGGCGACGGTGGCAATGTGCCAAACAGTGTACAGGACAACATGCTTCTCCTTATGCCGAACCGGGAGGAGGCTCGGCACGCAAAAGAAAAGCTTGCTCTCTCTCTTGATAATGAGGGCCTTGAGATCCCTGAAGAGCTTGCGGCTTTAATACAGGAAATCAAAGATGATCTCGGGTCTCTGCCCGAAGCCTATGTGCAGGCCGCAGCAGGTCAGGCTGGCGGTGGTGTCAACCGGCAGGAAGGTAAGAGTTCCGGGAATCAGGTCGGTAGCAGTCAAGTGAAGGGCCATATGTATGATGAGTGGGATTACCGGAGGGTTGGCTATAGAACCAATTGGTGTACTTTGCTGGAGAAGCCCCTGTCTCCGGTTCGATCTGGTTTTGTCAGGCGGACGCTTGAAAAATATCAACTTCAGCTTCATAAACTCCGGCGCCAATTTGAAATGTTACGGACCAGAGAGCGATTTATCAAGAGGCGGCGTCACGGCGACGATATCGATCTCGACGCCCTTGTTGAAGCATTAGGCGATAGCAGGGCGGGGCTTTCTCCGTCGGACCGGCTCTATGTCCAACTATTGCGAGATGACAGAGATATTGCCACCATGTTCCTCGTGGATATGTCCAATTCCACCGAAGGCTGGGTGGGGGTGGCGGTAAAGGAATCCCTCGTTTTGCTGGCAGAGGCGCTTGAGGTGGTGGGCGATCGATACGGAATATATGGATTTTCCGGCATGAGGCGTTCCCGTTGTGAACTCTATTGTATCAAACAACTCGATGAGCCATATGGTGCTGAGGTGCAGGGCAGAATAGCCGCCATTGGACCGAAGGAATATACCCGCATGGGACCGCCGATACGTCATCTGATCAAAAAATTGCAGGAAGTTCAGAGTAATGTGCGGTTGCTGGTGGTAATTTCCGATGGGAAACCTGAAGACTACGACGATTACAAGGGTCAATACGCCATCGAAGACACCAGAAAGGCACTCCTGGAGGGGCGAGGCTGCGGGGTACATTCCTTTTGTATCACAATCGATAAGTCCGCACATGACTACCTGGCACATATGTTCGGCAGAGGGAATTATATTTTTGTCGATAAGGTTCTTACCCTTCCGGCGAAGATGGCTGAGATGTATCGGCTACTCACCAGTTAATACAAGAAGTGCACTCAATCAAGCCTGATGCTTTTCGTCACTGCTGATGTCCTGGCCAATCAGGACAGCCTTGTAAGGATATTTCAAGTCAGTACCATTACATATCTGGTAATGATTATCATTTTGCTGATTGATTTGCGAAAGGCCGGTTAACCTATTAAATGAGCGGTGATTCGCCTTTTATTCCTAAAAGATAGTGATGTAACAATCTGTATTTCCGTAAAACTTCTGTGTTTTAGGGTCCCCATACAAATGAATGACGAATGTCATAGCGCGAGCACATTTGTCTTGAGTAATCCTTTTATATTTGATAAACAAAATTGATAAAGGATTGATCTCGTTTCTAAATAGTAATTCTAATTTCAAAATTGTGTATGTCGCCTTATCTGGGTGTTCTTACGCAGCCCATAAAAAATTAACCAAAGGAGGTGGAAACAAAAAGCGAAGGTGAAAAATGAACTCGCAATTCGTTGTGTACCATTCAATCACTCGTTATGGAACTAAATGTCAAAAATAGCAAAAGATGGGCTGGGGTAAGGGTGAGTGGTTGACAATCTCATGATCACTATTTTCAATAAGGAGATACAGATGTCGCAACACAATCAATCAGTGCCGGGCCAAGCTTGGGTCACGGTTTTTGCTGGCATGGCTATAAACCTTTGTCTGGGAATTTTGTATGCATGGAGTATTTGGAAATCAGCTCTTGTAGACGTTGATAAGGCCGGACAGGCAATGACAGGAATCAACGAGGGGTGGGTTTTTCTAAACAATGCTCAGGCTGCAACCCCCTTCTCACTCTGTGTTATCATCTTTGCTCTCCTGATGATCCCTGGTGGACGTATTCAGGATAAAATCAGTCCTAAATTTGGTGCAATCCTCGGTGGTTTGACCCTAGCTGCAGGCTGTATTATTGCCGGTCTTATGAAGAGTTACACTGGTATCATGATCGGTTTTGGTGTTTTAGGTGGAATCGGTATGGGTATCGGCTATGCGGCACCTACACCTGCAGCTCTGAAATGGTTTGGTCCTCATAAGCGAGGTTTGATTGCCGGTATAGTTGTTGGTGGCTATGGTGGTGCCGCCCTGTATATTGGTGCTTTGGGCTCCTATCTTATTAAAAATTATGGAATTACAGGTAGTTTTGTTGGTCTTGGTGTCTTCTTTGCCGCGGTTGTTGTCATTGCCGGATCAATGCTGAAAACGCCACCTGAGGGATATGTCGCGCCAACCCTTTCTGGCGGTAATGTTGCAACAGCCAACTCGACAATTACCAACTGGGAAGCTTCGGATGTGGTAAAAACCTGGCAATTCTATGCCTTGGTTGTCATGTTTATCCTTACAACTCAATCTGGTCTGCTTATCATTGCCAATGCTAACGGACTATTGATGAAAACGGCCAAAGGTATGGATTTCTTTGTCGCGAATGGCTGGATTCTAGTATCTTTTGGCGGTTTAGTTAATGCTCTAGGTCGTGTTGGTACTGGATTTTATTCAGATAAAATTGGACGATTGAATGCCTATTGTTTGAATTGCGGGGTTTCGGCACTCTGTCTTTTTTCCCTGCCCTATGTAATTGCGACTCAGAATCTTCTCTTGCTTTTCCTCGCCGTGGGAATTGCTTATTGGCAGTATGGCGGTGGTCTTGCTCTTATGCCGTCTTTTACCTCTGATTTCTTCGGACCGAAAAATCTCGGCATGAACTATGGCTTGGTATTTATCGGCTGGGGACTTGGCTTCTTTATGGCCAGATTGGGTGGAACTATTCAAGATGTCACCGGCAGCTTGAACTATGCTTTCTATATCTCCGGTGCCTTACTTGTCGCTGGTGTTATCCTCGCCCAGATGACCAGGCGGCCGATGCATACTGATGAAGAGCGGGTGGGTAAAGTAACTGCATAGTAAAAGTGTTTTTCCTGAGTCAGGTTGAATTGGGTTTAAAGAGATTTTAGGCCCAACCTATATACTTTTCATAAACATTTTCAAGGAGTGTTTTTTATGAGCCAAGAAAGCAAATCTGTTGAAACTTCGGAAGCTGAAATTGCGGTACATTGGACAGAAGAAGCATTATATCATCCCTCATCTAAGTTTATCGGCCAGGCCAATCTGACTGATCCGGCTGTCTTCGATCGATTTAGTTTAGATAATTTCCCCAATTGTTATACTGAGTTTGCAGAAATGCTGACCTGGTATAAGTATTGGGATGAAGTGCTTGATACCAGCGATGCCCCCTGTTGGAAATGGTTTAAAGGTGGCAAGCTGAATGCCAGCTATAACTGTATAGACAGGCATTTGGAAAAAAATAAGAACAAGACCGCTATTCATTTCGTCCCTGAATTGGAAGAAGAGCGAGTCGATCATATCACCTATCAGGAACTTTATGTTCGCGTCAATGAGTTCGCAGCTCTTTTAAGAGATACTGCCGGCTTAAAGCGAGGCGACAGGGTGACCGTTCATATGCCTATGTCGGCTGAGCTGCCTATCACCATGTTGGCCTGTGCCAGGTTGGGTGTAATCCATTCGGTGGTTTTTGGTGGATTTTCTGCCAGCGCCTGTGCCGATCGAATTGTTGATTCAAACAGCCGGGTTCTCATTACCATGGATGCCTATTACCGCGGTGGCAAGCTGTTAAACCATAAGTCCGTTGATGACGAGGCCTGTGAACTGGCTGCCAAAGATGGCCAGAAAGTTGATAAGATGCTCGTTTGGCAGCGCTATCCAGGAAAAATGTCTTCTGATTCGACACTTGTTGAAGGACGGGACATCGTCGTTAATAATGAGTTAAAGAAATATTATGGCGCCCGGGTGAAGCCCGAAGAGATGTTGTCCGAAGATCCACTCTTTTTGATGTATACCAGTGGGACAACCGGCAAACCTAAAGGTGCCCAGCACAGTACCGGTGGTTATCTTTCTTATGTAACCGCAATGTCTAAATACATTCAGGATATTCATCCCGAGGATGTCTACTGGTGTATGGCGGATATTGGCTGGATTACAGGCCATTCGTTTATCGTTTACGGACCATTGGCACTTTGTGCCTCTTCGGTGATCTTTGAAGGCGTGCCAACCTATCCGGATGCGGGACGATCCTGGAGGATTGCTCAGGATCTTGATGTCAATATCTTCCACACAGCTCCAACCGCTATTCGTGCTCTTAGAAAAGTTGGACCGGATGAGCCTGCCAAGTACAATTATAATTTCAAGCATATGACCACTGTTGGTGAGCCTATTGAGCCTGCCGTGTGGAAATGGTATGAGGAAAAAGTAGGCAAAGGCAAAGCGGTTATTGTTGATACCTACTGGCAGACCGAGACCGGTGGTTTCCTCTGTTCAACGGTGCCTGGTATTGCTCCTATGAAACCTGGCAGTGCCGGACCTGGTGTGCCTGGTATCCATCCGATCATTTTTGACGAAAATGGTCTTGAGATCCCCGCTGGTGCTGGAAAGGCTGGAAATATCTGTATCAAGAATCCTTGGCCGGGCTGCTTCCAGACCATCTGGGGTAACAGACAGAGATTTGTTGATACCTACTTTGGTATGTACAACAAAGATCCTAACAGCAAGGACTGGAAGGATTGGCCATACCTAACTGGTGATGCGGCGGTTATGGATGCGGATGGTTATGTCCGTATTCTTGGTCGTATTGATGATGTTATTAACGTTTCCGGCCATCGCCTTGGTACCAAGGAAATTGAATCGGTTTGTTTGACAGTTCCTGAAGTTGCTGAAGCGGCGGTTGTTCCGGTTAATCACGAAATAAAGGGTAAAGAGCCCGAAGTGTATGTTTCCTTGAAGCCGGGTGTTGTCGCAACACCGGAAATTCAGCAGAAGATTGCCGATGCTATCACTTTCCAGATCGGTAAGATTGCTAAATGTAGAAATGTCTGGATAGTGCCCGATATGCCGAAGACACGTTCCGGTAAGATCATGAGAAGGGTACTGGGCGCAATCTCCAACAAAGGAGATGTCGGAAATGTCATGACGCTGGCCAATCCTGAGATTGTTGAAGAGATTCAGAAAATGGTAAAAGCAAACATGTAGTATTGTAAATGGCGTAGCATCTACAACCATCCACCTGTAGTTGCAATATGGCGGGAGCCTTCAGGGTTCCCGCCATTTTTTTAGCAATTTGAGGAGTATTGCAGTAAAGTGTCTAAATTACGTTATTAATTGTCTGAAAAAAGGGGAATTATGGCATCGGATTTCTATCTACCTTATCTTATCAATTACTCTCAACCGGTAGTTGAAGATATTGCAATCTTTTGTGTTGCCATGCTTACTGCAATAATTGTCAATGCGGAAGGGCAGGGCTTTGTTGCCACTTTACTTGGGGATTCACGGGTAGACGCTAAAGATCGGTTTCATTTCAATGTCTTTATGCACATGAGTTTGCTTGGCACCCTGAATTTTTTTATTGCCGGCTTTGGCTGGGTAAAAGAAATTGAAATTGATACCAGGAATTTTAAGAATTTCCCCCGGCTCTTTTTGGTGATGAGTAGGATGTCGGGTCCCGTGGCGAATATTTTGATGGCTAATATTGCCGCAAGTCTCTCCTGGATACTCGGCAAGTATAATTTTGACGATAAAGTCTTTTCGACAATCGTTGTGGTGAACGTTACCATGGCCGTTTATGGCCTGATAATGGTGCCGCCGCTTCCTGGTTCTGCTTTTCTTTTTGCCCTTATGCCAGATAGCCTGTTTTTTAAGAAGCTCAGGAAAATATTATGTACCGTTGGTCCCTATCTTATTGTTGGTACATTTTTGATCATCAGGTTGAGTGATTGGCAAGGGCTGAGTTCTTTTTTTAATCCAATCGTTTTGGCGATTACCAACTTTATTCTGAATGTTTAGGAGCCGTTACGAAATAACCATGCCAGGCTCGTTTGTTTCGTAACGGAGCCTTGTGCCGCTCTGAGGCTTGCTTCAGCCGTGTTATTTTTTTACAATGGCTTAGAAGCTCACCCCTTGTCTTTAACAGAGGTGAGATTGGATGGTCGTTTCTTTTTTGGGCTACGGCTCAGGAGAGTTCGTTGAAACGACAGCTCAGAACCAGATCGCCGTCTTCGTAGACGGTTTTCACCTTGTAAGGCAAAGTTTTGAAGAGATTTATCATGGCCTTATTGGATGGGAAGGTGTAGGCCACCAAACCGCCGATGCCGTTTTCTCGGGCGACCGCTGCGAGTTTTTTAATGAAAAAACTACCAAGCCTTTTACCCTGATATTCTTCACTGACAGAAAAGGCCACCTCGGCTACATTCTCACCTTCCAGTTTCATGCATTCGGCGACAGCCACCACTCGGCCAAAACCAAATTCACCGACCACCGCCACCAGCGTGAGATCATTGACATAATCAGTCTGGGATCGGCTTTCCATTTCTGTTCTGGCAAAAATGGTCTTTTGACAGAAAAATCTGGTCAAGATATCTTCCTTGGGCAGGCTGTAGTAATGTTCCTGGATACGACGTTCATCAACTGGTTTTGATGGCCGAATCGTAATCTTTTCGCCATTAACCACGAGCGTTTCCTCAAGCTGGATTGGGTATACTGCTTTGGCCGCTTCGCCAAGATTCCTTTCGGCGCCAATGAGACCGCGTTCTTTGGCCGCCTGGAACAGCTCCTCTCTGAATTGAGGATGGGCGATGCTGATCATGGCAACCACACGCTCCTGGATGCTTTTGCCGAACAGGTTGACGGAGCCGTATTCGGAGACTACGTAATGAACATCTCCTCTTGGGACGACGACGACGTAGTCACTGAGGTGTGGGACAATGTTCGACTCGATTCCTTTTTCGGTTTGGTGGGTAGAAAAAATCATGAGAATGGATTTACCGCCGGAAGACCGTCTGGCACCCCTGACAAAGTCAGGAATACCGGAAACCCCGGCAAATCGAGTGGCGGCTGATGCCTCGGCGGATACCTGGCCGGTAAGATCCATTTTGCGCGCCACGTTCATGGACACCATTCGATAGTTCCGGGAGATGTTGAAGGGGTCGTTCACGTAATCCGAAGGATGAAAGTCAATTGCTGGATTATCATTGAGAAATTCATAGAGGTTGTGACTGCCGATTGCCATCGAGGCAATCATTTTGCCCTCGTTAAAGCCCTTCTTCTTATTGTTGATATTTCCCGTCGCGTACAGATGCATGATATCATCTGTTAAAAACTGCGAATGGACACCCAGATCATTCTTGTCGGAAAGGGCATGGACGGTTGCCTGGGAGGCAGCGTCAAGACCGATTTGCAGAGTTGAGCCATCATCGATCAGGCGGGCGATATGACTACCGATCCGCGTAGCTGCATCCGATGTGAGTTTTGAAGGTGGCACCGATAGTAGCTCTTCTTCGTGTTCAACAAGGAGATCCACATCGTTGACATGGATGAAGCTCTGGCCCATAACTCTTGGCATTCGTGGGTTTACCTGGGCAATGACAAAGTCAGCGGAACGGGCGGCAGCTAAAGTAACATCCACGGAAATACCGAGGCTCATCCAGCCGAAATCATCCACCGGAGATACCTGAATTAAAGCAACATTCAACGGCATTTTTCGGGTTAAGAAAAGGCTGGGAACGTCGGACATGTTCATCGGGGTGATGAACCGTCGTTGCTTGGCAATGGACTCAGATTTGGTTGAGCCGAGATAGATAGACCGAATATTCAGGTTAGTATCACTGGTCTTATCAGCAATGGCCGTAAGAGAAGCAGTTTCACGGCCAAGGAGGCGAACTATTTCGAGGCCACTGAAGTTGTAGGTTTTGTCTACAAGTTCCTTGACAAGAATCTGCGGTTCGCCGCAGCCGGATCCTATGAATACCCTTTGACCAGAGCGAATGCGTGATATTGCCACATCCGGACTTACTAATTTTTGTAAATAGGTATCAGCCCAGTATTGGGTATTTGGCATGTTCTGCTCCTTGTGCTCGTTGTCGAAAGTCGTTATGAAAAATCAAAAGAGCCAGAGAATGTACCTGAGCTTCCATGGGAGGCCTCAGCAGGTTCGCTTATCTGTGGCGATAATTGATTGAAAATTCCAAGAGAACTGAAAAAAAATCCAGTACAATAATCTTATATTACCCAGGGTTCAAGCACAACTCGTTTTCCTGTTTTCGGCAAAGAATTGGCGTTTTGAGGTGAGTTTGGGGAGATATAAAGAAACAGGCGGTATCAGGAGCAAACGACCCCCTGATACCGCCTCTTAGGCTCGAAAATCACTCTTCAGTATTGTAGTAAATCCTCAAGTCATCGATTGTTCGGCGATTTTTTGCTGGCTTATAAGGGATAAGCCCGCGTAAGTGAAACGTGAGTTTGGTGGTTGGTGGCTTGCCGATGTCTTTGACTGATGATTCCTCTACTCGCCCAAGTTGAATGTTTTTCGATCCCTAATGGGATGTACTGTAGATGCTCCGCTCCAAGAGTCTAGGAGCTTGTCCGAGAATGCCCTTTTGCCCATACTTTTCGTTATTTTCATGAAAATAATGCTCGCAATATTAATTATATAGCTCCGCTTATTTTCATGAAAATGCCTCAATTTTGAACAAAATGCCTATTCTCGGACAAGCTCCTGGTGCGGATGGTTTTGATTGGGAGACATGGTTTTATGTCTCTTGTTCTGCACAAGACATTTGCAATCAGCATGCCATTTAGCCTGTTTTGTAATGATGTGTAAAACCAAGTAGTTAAGGTTTTGCGTTGGAAGGGGTGCTACAATAAAAGTTGTTGGGTCAATGGTGTGCCCGCTGAGAACCCCGGCTGGTTACTCTTTTAGCAGAACAACCTTAGTTGTGGTTACAACAAAAGTTGTTGGGCTGACTACTCCAGGTTTTTTAATCTTTTGCTGAGGGCCTGCTGCGAGATGCCGAGCAGGGATGCTGCTGTCGATTGATTATTTCCTGCACGGTGCATTGCTTCTTTGACGAGCATCCGGATTGCCTGTTTGATGGTGGGCAATGGGTCGGCAAAGGTTATTGGAATACCAACGGTTTGGGCGTTTGTCAGATGTTTAGACTGGTCCTGTTGCGTTCTGGCAATGTGCTTGCGGAAAACGCTCAAAGAGAGAATTCCATTGTCATTTTGCGCTATGGCGTCGAAGACCATGGCCTGGAGTTCCCGAATATTTCCAGGGAAATTATAAGCCTCTAATAAAATCATCAGTTCTTCGGGAATTCTTGGTCTCTTTTTTTTGAGTGTTTCGGCTGCGCATTGAACGAAGTGGTCGACGAGCACTCCGAGATCTTCTTTTCGTTCTCTGAGAGGTGGGAGCATAATTCGGTGGGTTCGCAGTCGGTAGTGGAGGTCCTGGCGGAAAAGTTCTTTTTGTTGCAGATCCCAGAGGTCAACATGGGTCGAGGTGATGATGCGGGCACTGCTTGTTCTGTTTGTATCCTGGCCCAGCGGCATGTATTCCTTTTCCTGGAGAAGGCGCAGAAGCTTGATCTGAGAGCTCGGGCTCAGATCACCAATTTCATCGAGAAAGAGGGTGCCATTGGCGGCACGTTCAATCAGGCCGGAACGTTCTGATTCTGCCCCAGTGAATGCACCCTTGACGTGGCCGAACAAGGTGTCGGAGAAGACATTGTCGTCCAGTCCAGCCACGTTGATCGCCACAAATTCTCCCTTATTGTCACTTAACTGATGGATAGCCCTGGCAATGAGCTCTTTTCCTGTTCCAGTTTCCCCCCGAATAAGTACCGGCTCTGAGGTCTTGGCTGTGGATTCGACGTAGCTGAACAGGTGCATCATTTTAGGCGAATTGGTGATGATGTCTTCAAATGCCTCGGGGTGGTTCAGGCTGGATTCGCGCAGCTGTTCCTTTAAAGACTGATTTTCCTGTCGGAGCTGGCCGTATTGCAAGCTTTTTTTAACGGAGGCAATGAGGCGATTTTCGTCAACAGGTTTAACAATATAGTCAAAGGCGCCGGACTTCATGCATTCCACCGCGGTTTCGGCATCAATTCTGCCGGTGATGATAATGACCGGGACATGTTGATTGTGCGTCGTTATCTGCTCAAGAATCGCCTCTCCGTCAACATGGGGCATGTTGAGGTCCAGCAGGATAACACTTGGTGGTCTCTGGTTAATTATGGTCATGGCCTGTCTGCTGTCAGCGCAGGTGAGAACATTATTCATTCCGGCCAGTTGGAGAATGGTGTCAACCGAAAAAAGGATGGCCTCTTCGTCATCGATTACCAGAATTGGATCAGATGGGTACTGTCTCTTTGTCATATCATTCTCCCCATTACTTCGTCTGAGCTGAATCGTGGCAACAGGACGGTTGCTGTTGTGCCTTCGTTGGGTTTCGAGCTGAAATCCAGCCAGCCTCCGTGATTACGAATTATAGTATCTGATATTGAAAGTCCAAGTCCCGTTCCACTGCTGTCCCGTTTGGTTGTGAAAAAGGGATCTTTTATGCGGGCCAGAACCTCCGGGGTCATCCCCATGCCAGTATCACGCACTTCCAGTAAAATTTCTTCTGATTCCTCAAGGTAGCCGATGGTTATGTGCAGGCTCTGTTGGGTGCTGGTGAGTGATTGGCAGGCGTTAACCACTAAATTAATGACAACCTGGCTGAGGCGCTGGCTGTTGCCCTGTATGGTCGGTAGATTTTCAGAATAAGTAACATGAAAATTGCTCGTGGCTTTTTTTATGAGGCTGGAAATCAATCCTATCGCTTTTTCCACCACTTGATTGAGATTCACGGTCTCTCTCAAGTCGGAAGGCTTGTGGCCGGAGAAATCTTTCAGGTCATCAACGATACGTTTCACCCGTTCTACACCTTCCTGGGAATAGAGGAGGAGGCGGGGCATCCTTTCCCGCAGTTGCGGGTAGGCCATGGTGCCAACTTCCAAATCCGGGTTTGATTCATAGTGGATATCGAGAATTGGCTCTACGGCCCGCCATAATTTATCGAAGACCTGAATGTTCAGCATCACTGAGGAAATTGGATTGTTGATCTCATGGGCTACACCGGAAACGAGGGTTCCAAGCGATACCATTTTATCCGTTTGCATGAGTTGTTCCTGGTGCATTTTTGCCTGGGCTTCAATCTTTTTCTTCTCGGTGATATCTCTTGCTGTCATCAGGAAGGTGGATAATTGATCCGCCGTCTCGAGTTTTGCAAAGGTCGCTTCCACGGTGATTGTTCGAGAATCTTTTAAAATAAACGTTGTTTCCAGCAGATAGTCGTCAGGCTGATCGTTGTTTACCTGCATTAATTTTGCTTTAAAGGGCTGTTGCTGTTCAGGCGGTATCATTGCGGTAATTTGCATATCTGTCATTTCGGCAAGGTCGTAGCCGCTTATTCTCTTCCAGGCGGTATTGGCATAGCTGATATGTAAATTGGAGTCGAAGAGCAGGATGATTTCCCGGGCGGTCTCCGCCAGCAGCCTGTATTTGTTTTCACTCTTTTTGAGAGACTCTTCCATGTTACGGCGATGGCTTTCTCCTGCCGCTCCCTGCCAGATGACATAGACGGAGAGCACGGCTATGACTGCGAGGATTCCCAGGAAAATCAGGGTCATTCGTTCCGTTATGGTGGCAATCTGGGCACGTACATCCTCGACGTATACACCGGTTCCCACTATCCAATGCCAGGGTTTAAATTCCTGGACATAGGAAATTTTTGAAAAAATTCTGGTGGGCTCATCCTGCCATTGCCAGTGGTAGCTGACGTATCCGCCGCCCGTTTTTTTTACCGTTTCGAGAAAGGCCTGAAAAAGTTTTTTTCCAGCAGGATCGACAGTTTCTGTAACATCCTTGCCTTCAAGGTCCCGGCGATAAGGGTGCATGATCATAGTGGGATGGGTGTCATTGATCCAAAAATAATCTTTTCCTTCAGGACCGTAGCGAAGACTTCGCAGGTGGGCCGCCGCCTGTCGCTTTGCTTCCTCGATTGTGATGGCCTTTTTATCTGCAAGTGCGGCGTAGTAGCGAATAGAACTCATGGCGGCCTCGCTCAGGGAGTGAATCATTTCCCGCTTTCGGTCCATGAGATGGATTTCAACTTTAGGTAAGATGTAGCCGAAAAATGTGCCAATGAATAAAAACATCGAGAGCAGAACCGGCATAAAAATTTTTGCTGGAACCGGGCTTGGCAGCAGTGATTTGGAGTGGTTTTTCATGTATGTCTCGGCTGATATTTATGGGAAACCTGTCAAGAATAATAGCAGAACAATATTCCGCAATGAAATAATGATGTTTGTTTAAATTTGTTCATGCCGATTTCTTGTTCAGAGCGCTCTTTTGCCCCAGTGCCAGCCTGTCTGGAGAGAAGAATAACAAAATAACGGTCCGTTAGTGAATGATGGTTTTGATTGTAATTGCTTAATCTTCTTGTCAGTTCTAATAAAATTAATTGAATATGTCGATAACGCTAACTTGGGAAGTGGAAGATAGAGTAACAATGTTCTTATTGTTGTGCCAGTGAAAAAAGATATTTATATAAAAGAACGAAATAACAATGCTATAACGTGCAAACACGCTAATAACAATGTCCTTTTTTGTTTCTAATAAATGAAAAAGAAATGAATTCGTAATGTTGTTCGTAAAATTATTTAAGATTCTGATTATATGAGATATTGTTGATGCACAGGTAAAGTCTTCCTTGGATGTTGTGTAACGATGTTTGATTTATCGCTTGAACTATGATCTAGTATGCAGTATAAATCGGAGTTGAGACTGGTGGATGGATTAAAATTCAGACCAAAAGGAGCAATTATGGGTAAGTTCGATGCAGTGTTTCAGCAGAGTATAGACAATCCCGAGAAATTCTGGGGCGAAGCGGCCAAAAGTATTACATGGTTTAAGCAGCCAGAAAAGGTATTGGATCGCTCTAATGCACCGTTTTATAAATGGTTTCCAGGCGGAAAGATGAATACCTGTTATAATGCAATTGATCGTCATGTCGAAAATGGTCGAGCTGATCAAGTTGCGATTATTTATGACAGTCCAGTAACCAACACCATAACCAAAATTACGTATAAAGAATTACAAACCAAGGTTGCAACCTTTGCCGGTGGTCTGGCAAGTCTTGGTGTGGGGAAAGGGGATACCGTTGTTATTTATATGCCGATGATTCCTGAAGCGGCAGTTGCTATGCTGGCCTGTGCCAGGCTGGGCGCTGTGCATTCAGTTGTTTTTGGTGGTTTTGCTCCCCATGAATTAGCAATCAGAATTGATCATGCTCAACCAAAGTTGCTGATTACCGCCTCCGGTGCCATTGAAGGAAAAAAGACTCTCGAATATAAGCCGCTTGTTGACAGCGCCATTTCACAATCTACGCACGAAGTTAAAAAAGTTGTTTTGTTCCAGCGTGATATCGTCAAGTCTACCATGATTGAAGGGCGTGATTACGATTGGAATGAGTTGGTGAGCAAAAGTCAACCGGTGGGATGCACTGAAGTGGATGCCACCGACCCATTGTATATTCTCTACACGTCCGGCACCACCGGTATGCCGAAAGGGGTGCTGAGGGATAACGGCGGTCATGCGGTTGCCCTCTATTGGACCATGAAAAACCTTTACAATATTAATCCTGGCGAGGTCTGGTGGTCGGCGTCGGATGTTGGCTGGGTCGTTGGCCATTCATACATTGTCTATGCCCCTCTGTTGCAGGGCTCGACCACGATATTTTA
This sequence comes from uncultured Desulforhopalus sp., assembly GCA_963677465.1. Taxonomy (GTDB): domain Bacteria; phylum Desulfobacterota; class Desulfobulbia; order Desulfobulbales; family Desulfocapsaceae; genus Desulforhopalus_A. The sequence goes on from OY781976.1 coordinate 1,254,414, forward strand.
TGAAGGTAAACCTATCGGTACTCCAGATGCTGGAGCCTTTTGGCGGGTTATCTCCGAGCATAAAGTAAAATCGCTCTTTACTGCCCCAACTGCATTTCGGGCAATAAAGAAAGAAGATCCAAACGGAGAATTCATCAAGAAGTATGATATTTCTAAGTTTGAGATTCTCTTCCTGGCCGGCGAACGAACTGATCCCGATACCTTGCACTGGGCAGAAAATATGATTGGTGTACCGGTTATTGACCACTGGTGGCAGACCGAAACCGGCTGGGCGATTGTTGGTAATTGCCGGGGCATCGAGGAGCTTCCTGTCAAAGAAGGTTCTCCAACCAAGCCAATGCCTGGTTGGGATGTTCGGGTTGTGGATGATGAATGTAATGAAGTGCCTCCGGGAACAGAGGGCAATATTGTCGTTAAGTTGCCGTTGCCTCCTGGTACATTAACCACGCTGTGGCGTAACGATGACCGTTTCGTGAAGTCTTATATGACGAAATTCCCAGGCTATTACGAAACCAGTGATGGTGGCTATATTGATGAAGATGGGTATGTCTATGTCATGGGACGTATGGATGATGTTATTAATATTGCAGGACATCGTCTGTCGACCGGCGCCATGGAAGAAATTATATCCAACCATCCGGATGTGGCCGAATGTGCAGTTTTTGGCGCTGACGACCAGATGAAGGGGCAGTTGCCTGTCGGTTTCTTCGTTGTCAAAGCCGGGGTCACCCGCAGTGGTAATGAAATTAAAGACGAACTTGTAAAAATGGTTCGTGAGTCAATTGGTCCGATTGCTTGTTTCCGCGATGCCTGTCAGGTTGCCCGTCTGCCGAAGACCAGATCTGGTAAGATCTTACGTGGAACTATGCGTTCTATTGCCAATAATAAGGCTTACAACGTACCATCAACCATCGATGATCCGACGATCCTTGACGAGATCACCGATACTTTGACGAAAATGGGATATGTAAAGAAATAAGAAGTCTCTAAGCCGGCAGCTGCCATTTCTGGCAGCTGCCTTTTTTTCTCAAACTTAAAGGAGTCGGAGAGACCTCCTGCTCCATTTCCGAGGATGAGTGTTTATGAAGATCCATGAATACCAGGCGAAAGAACTTTTTCGTAAGTACAAGGTGCCTACTCCGGAAGGCGGTGTCAGCAGCAGTGTGCAGGGCATTGAAGAGGTTGCTGCTAAACTTGGCCTGCCAGTAGCTGTTAAAGCCCAAATCCATGCCGGAGGGCGAGGTAAAGGAGGCGGAGTCAAAATCGCTAAAAACAGCGATGAGGTTACTGCTGCAGCAAAAGCGATTCTTGGTATGACTCTGGTCACCAAGCAGACAGGTCCGGAAGGACGTCTGGTCAAAACAGTATTGGTGGAAAAAGGGGTATCGATTAAGAAGGAATTGTATCTTTCAATTATCCCGGATCGTAGTACAGCGACCATTACCATAGTGGCCAGCCAGGACGGCGGCATGGACATTGAGGAAGTGGCTGAGAAAACCCCGGAGCGGATCATCAAGGTTCCGGTGAATCCTGTGACTGGAATCAGGGGATATCATGTTAATCAAGTGATGTTTGGACTGGAACTCGAAAAAGCCGTCATGAAAGAGTTCGGTGCAATCTTAAAAAATCTCTATAATCTTTTTGTCGATTACGACTGTTCCATGGTCGAAATTAATCCCCTGATTATCACCGAAGAAAATAATGTTATCGCCTTAGATGCAAAAGTTGACATAGATTCCAACTCTTTGTTCAGGCACCCGGATGTCGTGGCAATGCATGACCCCAATGAGGACGATCCCGCCGAAGCAGAGGCAGCTAAATTTAACCTCAACTATATCAATCTTGATGGCAATGTAGGCAACATGGTTAACGGTGCAGGTCTTGCCATGGCAACCATGGATATTATCAAGCAGGCTGGTGCAGATCCGGCAAACTTTCTTGATGTAGGTGGCAGTGCCAACGCGGAAATGGTTGAGAATGGTTTTCGCATTATTCTCAGCGACAAAAAGGTCAAAGGTATTTTAATTAATATTTTCGGTGGCATTCTTCGCTGTGATATCTTGGCTCAGGGGGTTGTTCAAGCTGCTAAGAAAATTAATCTGTCTGTGCCTGTGGTTGTCAGAATGGAAGGTACCAACGTTGAGGAAGGAAGGCGCATTCTCAGCGAATCAGGTTTGAAGCTTATCAGTGCAACCGATCTGACAGATGCGGCCAAGAAAGTGGCTGATTTGGTAGCCTAAGTAAACAGTTAATACGCCGAGCAGACCCGCTCTAGCAATACTCCGGTTATAAACACAACGAACAGATAAAGATAAAGAGAAGGTCGGGTGAGAAAATCACTTAACTCGCTTCGCCGGATGCTTTTTTCTTTTTTGTGTTGCTAAATGGTCTGAAGACATGATAAATACGACATCAAAACACCTGTTATTTCAGTAAAGTAAATTTGATGTACTGGTGATGGTCGGGTGGCAGCGAGACAAACCACCTGACCTTTAAAAGGTGTATGAGTTAAATATACTTGTAAAGGAAAAAAATGAGCATTCTAATTAATTCCCAAACACGTGTCCTTGTTCAGGGTATTACCGGCAAGGAAGGGCAGTTTCACACCCAGCAGTGTATCGCTTATGGCACAAATGTGGTAGCAGGGGTTACGCCGGGCAAAGGTGGCCAGAAAATGGATGAGGTCCCTGTCTTCAATACGGTGCAGGAGGCCAGGGATAAAACTGGTGCTAATGCCTCTATGATCCTGGTACCTCCTCCGTTTGCGGCTGACGCCATTCTTGAGGCAATTGACGCAGGTGTCGAGCTGATTGTCTGCATAACCGAGGGTGTTCCGGTTATGGATATGATGAAGATAAAGAATTATCTGGCCGCCAAAAAAACCAGCCGGCTGATCGGACCTAACTGTCCAGGAATAATTACTCCTGGTCAGTGCAAGATAGGCATCATGCCAGCTGCTATTCATAAGCCCGGCGGACCAGTTGGTGTCGTCTCCCGCTCAGGAACGCTTACCTATGAGGTGGTGCATCAGTTGACCCAGGTCGGCCTTGGCCAGACAACCTGTGTCGGTATTGGTGGCGATCCGGTCAATGGCACCGGCTTTCTCGATTGCCTGATGGCCTTCAACGAAGATCCCGAGACGAAAGCAGTGGTCATGTGTGGTGAGATCGGCGGAAATGCTGAAGAACAGGCGGCGGCCTGGATAAAAGCCAATATGAGAAAGCCAGTGGTTGGTTTTATTGCCGGTTTGACAGCCCCTCCCGGCAGACGTATGGGCCATGCAGGTGCGATTGTAAGTGGTGGGCAGGGTACCGCCACCGCCAAGATTGAAGCTATGCAAAACGCCGGTATCTATGTCTGTGAAGATCTCGGTACTTTAGGCAAACTGTGTAAGGAAGCTTTTTCCTGATTACGTGGTCGAAATGATGGTGACCTGTAAAGGCACTGTGAATATTGTTTCAAGGAGACACTATGAATACAAATGACCAACTCGACCGCCTAAGGAAACTCAGGGCTGAGGCCCGACTGGGTGGTGGTCAGGCAAGGATTGACAAACAGCATGCCAAGGGAGCTCTGACAGCCAGGGAGCGCATCGACCTGCTGCTTGATAAAGGATCGTTCGAAGAATTCGATATGTTCAAGACCCACCGGTGCAAAGACTTCGGGATGGAGAAACAGACCTTCCTTGGAGACGGTGTGGTGACGGGGCATGGTACAGTAAATGGGCGGATTGTTTATGTCTACGCCCAGGATTTCACGGTACTTGGCGGTTCACTGTCAGAGACATTGGCGGAAAAGATCTGCAAGGTAATGGATCTTGGCATGAAAAACGGTGCCCCTGTTATCGGTTTGAACGATTCCGGTGGAGCCCGTATTCAGGAAGGCATTGAAAGCTTGGCTGGATACTCGGAAATATTTCAGCGAAATGTTATGGCCTCTGGCGTCATTCCGCAAATTTCCGCAATTTTCGGTCCTTGTGCCGGTGGGGCAGTTTATTCTCCTGCGTTGACCGATTTTATAATTATGGTGCAGGATCAGTCGTATATGTTCCTCACCGGACCAAAGGTTGTCAAATCTGTAACCTTTGAGGATGTCACTACAGAGGCATTGGGTGGCGCGGCAATGCACGCCAGTACCAGTGGTGTCTCTGATTATGCTGCCACCTCAGGTCCTGACGCCATCGATTATATAAAAAGAATGCTCTCTTTCCTGCCGCAGAACAATATGGAGAATCCTCCCGCTGTGGCCTGCACGGATCCGATTAATCGAGAGGCTAATGATCTCAATTCGATTCTTCCGGAAAATCCAAATGCTGCCTATGACATGAAGGAAGTCATTTTGCAGACAGTTGATAATCGGGATTTCTTTGAGATTAAAGAAAGTTATGCACCCAATATTATAGTTGGTTTTGCCAGGTATAATGGCATGAGTGTCGGTGTCGTCGCCAATCAACCGCTTAATCTGTCCGGCGTTCTGGATATTGATTCGTCGGTGAAGGGAGCGAGATTCGTTCGGTTCTGCGATTGTTTTAACATCCCTGTTGTTACCTTTGTCGATGTGCCGGGCTTTTTGCCGGGAACCGCTCAGGAGTATGGTGGTGTTATCAGAAATGGAGCCAAGATTCTCTATGCTTACGCCGAAGCGACAGTCCCTAAAGTGACTGTTATCACAAGAAAAGCATATGGTGGGGCTTATTGTGTTATGTCGTCCAAGCATCTGCGGGGCGATATTAATTATGCCTGGCCTGGTGCTGAAATTGCCGTAATGGGAGCAAAAGGTGCATCTGGAGTTCTCTACGGTAGTCAGGCGAAAAAAGCAGAAAATCCTGCGGCCTTCCTTGCTGAGAAAGAAAAAGAGTATCAGGATAAAGTAGCAAATCCGTATGTCGCTGCCCAGCGAGGGTATATAGACGATATCATTGAACCTGCCCGAACCCGAGAGAGAATAATCAAGGCCCTTGAGTTGGTGCGGAACAAGCGTGATACTAACCCGATGAAAAAGCATGGCAATATCCCACTATAACTGATCTGGATCCTTTTTGATCAAAAACGAGGAGATTCACATGGCGGTTAAAATATTCATAAAACGAAAGGTTCAGGCAGATAATTCTGCTCAATTGACATTGCTTTTGAAAAAATTAAGGGCGCTTACTCTTGAGCAGCCAGGCTATCTCTCGGGAGAGACATTCAATAGGATTGATAAGACCGATGAGTGCATGGTGATTAGCACCTGGCGTTCCGTGGAAGATTGGAACAGCTGGGTCAATAATCCAAAGCGGACCGAGGTTCAGGCCGAAATTGACAAGCTGCTTGGCCAAGAAACAGAGTATGCAATTTATAGCGCTTAAAGGATGCGGAATGCTTAAGTCTTTTATACCACCCAAGGTAGGGGCTCTAGAGCTGAAAAAGACAACCTTAAGACAAACATCCCTCAAGGGGATATAAGTGCCTGAAAACAGCAATTTTATTGCAAAGATGACAAGAAAATACGCTGCAAGGTACTCAATAATCAGTGGGTGAGTTGATGGCAGATAAAAAAAAGAAATTGTCCGCTGCCCTGGCTGCTGTAAGCTTCTATCTGCAACAGGAAGAGGCTATGGCATTAGAACAGCAGGCGGCATCCTTTAAGGCGAACAAAGGTGCCGAGTACAGTCCGTGGGGACAAAGTGGCAGTCAGGAAATGATGACCATGCGGAAATTAATCCAACTAAGGGCGTTTACGCGCTTTTAACAGAATCTAACCCCGATAAGCGGGATACGTATCTTGACGAAATTCTATCGAAGATAGCAAGAAAGTAATTTCTAAGGTACTAAACGTTTAAAGATCAGGTGATATAGGAGATATAGGATGAGTGATCAAGTAAAGATGACCCCATTGGATTATTCTGCGGACCGGCCTAAGGCTAAGAATCCTGTAAAAATAATGGATCTGTCGATTCGTGATGGACATCAGTCTCTTTTTGCGACTCGTGGCAGAACGGAAGATATGATTCCGGTGGCAGAGCTATTGGATGAGGTTGGCTTCTGGGCAATTGAAACCTGGGGTGGTGCAACCTTTGATACAATGCATCGTTTTCTCAATGAAGATCCATGGGAGCGGCTGCGCACCCTAAAAAGATATATCAAGAAAACCCCGTTTTCCATGTTGCTCCGGGCTCAAAACCTTGTTGGCTACCGCAACTACGCCGATGATTTGGCCTACGCCTTTGTTGATCGGGCGGCTGAGAATGGCATGGATGTTTTCAGAACTTTCGATGCTCTGAACGATTATCGAAACTTTGAGACGGTAGTCAAGGGGATTAAGAAAGCCGGTAAACATTTCCAGGGTTGTATCTGTTACACCCTGACCGAACCTCGTCTTGGTGGCGATGTCTATAATCTCGACTATTATGTGGACAGGGCAAAATCACTGGAGAGTATGGGTGCAGATTCTGTCTGTATTAAAGATATGGCGGGATTGTTGGCCCCATATGATGCCTATCCGCTGGTTAAGGCCTTGAAAAAAGCGGTGAAGGTTCCTATTCATCTGCATAGTCACTTCACTTCCGGTATGTCACCAATGACACATCTGAAGGCGATTGAAGCTGGCGTTGATATTATCGACACCTGCATGACACCATATGCTTACAGAACGTCCCATGCAGCCGTGGAGCCGTTGGTCATGGCACTTCTCGGCACAAATCGCGATACTGGCTTCGACATTAAAAAGCTGGCTCTTATCAATGAGATTTTGGAAAGAGACGTCATGCCGAAGTATAAGCATCTCCTCGATGATTCAAAGGTCTCTATCATAGATATTAACGTCCTTCTCCATCAGACTCCAGGTGGTATGTTGTCCAATCTGGTTAATCAGTTGCGTGAGATGGATGCACTGGATAAGATTGGCGAGGTCTACAAAGAATTGCCGCGTGTTCGTAAAGACCTTGGTCAGATTCCACTCGTTACTCCCACCAGCCAGATTGTCGGCGTGCAGACTGTTAATAATGTGCTCCATGATACTCCGGATGAACGGTATAAGATGATCACTGGACAGGTGAAGGATCTCTGTTACGGTCTTTACGGTAAGACTGCGGTTCCGATCGATGCCGAGCTGCAAAAGAAGGCGTTGAAAGGATATCCCCGTGGCGAAAAACCCATTACCTGTCGTCCTGCTGAGGTGCTTGAACCTGAGTTGGAAAAGGCAAAGGCTGAAATTGGCGACCTCGCCGTGGACATGGACGACCTGATCCTTTATGCACAGTTTCCGGTCACCGGCAAGAAATTCCTGGAATGGAAATACGGAAAATCTGAGCCACCTGCAAGTGTGAAACCAATCACCTTGGAAGAGGTGAAGAAAAGGGATGAGATTATTAAAAAGGCAAAAGCTGGCAAACTGATTGAGCCCAAAGGAGATACACCGGCCAAGTCTTCATCAATCAGAACGTTCAACGTCTTTGTTGATAATGAATATTTCAATGTTGAAGTTGATCCTACCGGTGATATTCAAGCTGTTCCTGTAACTCAATCTGTCGCTCCAAGACCTGCTGCTCAAGCGGCAGCGTCGTCAGCGCCTGCTCCTGTTGAGGCTGCTGCACCCGTTGCCGCCCCTGCAAACGGAACTTTGCTTCTCGCTCCAATGCCGGGAATGATCGTTAAGTATGAGAAAAAAGAAGGGGATGTTGTCAAAAAAGGGGATGCTCTCGTTGTTCTGGAGGCCATGAAAATGGAAAATGCCCTCACCGCTCCCTGTGACGGAACCGTTCAGGGGATTAAGTTTGCCTCCGGTGACACCGTTGCCAAAGGTGCTGTGCTCTGTGTAATTAGCTAACCCTTTCTCCTCGAGGCGCGGAACTTCTTTACCCCCCAGTTGCCAAGTTTCGCGCCTCGTCTTATCTCATTCCATTTTTGTCTGACACCTGTTTCTCATGAAGAGTCTTTTGCTGTGAGGTTGTTATGATTGTCAAGGAGCTGAATGGCCATACGCCAAAATTTGGCGAGGATTGTTTTTTGGCGGAAAACTCGGTGATCGTTGGCGACGTGATAATGGGCGATCAATGTTCAATTTGGTATAATGCCGTGATTCGTGGTGACGTGCATTATATTCGGATAGGTAACAAAGTGAATATTCAGGATGGTGCAGTTGTGCATTGTACGTACCAGAAATTCCCGACAAATATCGGCAACAATGTTTCTGTGGGCCATAACGCAATTGTCCATGGCTGTACCATTCACGACAATGTGCTGATAGGGATGGGGGCAATCGTTATGGATAACTGCGTTGTTGAGAGTAACACTATCATTGCTGCAGGCGCGGTTGTCACCCAGGGAACCCATGTCGAGTCTGGGGTGATTTATGCCGGGGTGCCAGCCAGAAAAGTAAAAGACATTAGCCAGGAACTTATTTCTGGAGAAATTCGAAGAATAGCTGAGAATTACATTGAGTATTCCGGCTGGTATAAATAAGACTTTCTTTTTTTCAAGCCCACCCCATAACTATTACGACTCAGTATAGAACAATTATTGGCCGTTTTTCTTTAAAAAGGCCAGTAGGGTGTCTGCTGCAGCGGTGGGTGACGTTCGCTTGTTTTCCACATCGGCTCGTAATCCAGGTAATGCCGCTTTCACTTTAGGGTCTGTGTAAAACCATTGGCGTAAACCTTCATCCAGGAGAAAGGACATCCAGTCGAGGGCCTGGTGTTTTCTCTTTTCGGCCATTTCCCCGCCATCTGTCAGTTTCTTGCGATGATCCAGGATGGTTTCCCATATTTTATCAATACCAGTATGTTCAAGGGCACTGCAGGTAAGAACTTTAGGGCTCCAGTATGGACTGGTTTGCATCAGCATGTGGAGTGCGGTTTCGTACTCTTTGCGGGAAATTTCGGCTCGCATTTTGTTATCACCATCGGCCTTGTTGATGACAATTGTGTCGGCCACTTCCAGAACTCCCTTTTTTATCCCCTGAAGTTCATCTCCACCTCCGGCTATCATCAACACCAGGAAAAAATCAACCATTGAGGCGACGGTGGTCTCAGATTGGCCAACTCCGACAGTCTCGATAATCACCACATCATAACCAGATGCTTCACAAACGAGCATGGTTTCTCGGGTTTTCCGGCCAACACCTCCCAAGGTTCCACTGGATGGAGAGGGACGAATAAAGGCATTAGGGTCGATAGCCAGTCGCTCCATCCGTGTTTTGTCGCCAAGGATCGAACCACCACTTCGGCTGCTGCTCGGATCGATGGCCAGAACAGCAACTTTGTGGCCCATTCCTGTGAGCATGGTGCCAAAGCTTTCTATGTAGGTGCTTTTGCCGGCTCCTGGGACACCAGTGATACCAATTCGGTATCCTTTCCCGGTATGCGGCAGCAGCTGATCGACAATTTTTCGGGCCAGTTCCTGGTGCGCCGGCAGAGTACTTTCGATAAGGGTGATTGTTTTGGCGAGCATCAGACGATCCTGGCTGAGGACACCGTCGACATATTCTTGGGGATTTTTAAGCATGGTATGCGCTCTGATGTATAATAAAAGGATGTGGCTGTTGCCGCAGGATAAAGTAAACACAACAGATCCAGCGTTTAAGCGAGGAAAAAAACGCCAGACCTGTTGTGGGGCTACCATGGTGAGACTGCTGTGCTAATCCCGGCAGACTTGAAGAAAGCCGGGATTAGTACCTTGAGATGCTAACAATATTTTTCCTCAAGCAGAGAAAGAGTTTTTTCTGCTGATACCGGGATTGGTGTTCCCGGTCCGAAGACCGCCTTGACACCGGCCTTGAAAAGGAAGTCGTAATCGGCAGGCGGAATTACTCCGCCGGCAACAACGATAATATCTTCCCCGCCGATTTTCTTTAATTCCTCAATGAGGGATGGAATGAGAGATTTATGACCAGCTGCCAGACTGGATGCGCCGATGATATGGACATCATTTTCTACGGCCATCTTGGCGGCTTCTTCAGGGGTTTGGAACATTGGACTTATGTCTACATCAAAACCCATATCGGCATAGGCGCTGGCTATTACCTTGAAGCCACGATCATGTCCATCCTGTCCCATTTTTGTGACCAACATCCGTGGACGTCTGCCTTGTTTTTCCAGGAATACGTTGGTACGTTCTTTGATTGTGGTGATCACACTATCATCTCCCTTGAATTCTGATGCGTAAGCACCTGAAATACACCGGGTGGTGGCGACGAATCGACCAAAGACGGCTTCCATTGCATCGGAAATTTCACCAACGGTGGCTCTGGCGCGAACAGCAGGTAAGGCAGCCTCCAGCAGGTTGCCGCCATTTTTAGCAGCCTCGGTGAGATCGGCAAGCGCTTTTTCCACAGCAGCCGTGTCGCGGCTGGCCTTAATAGACTTGATACGGGCAACCTGTTCGTCACGAACTGTTGCAGGCACTTCTCTCACCTCGAAATCGATTTTTTCATCAGCAAGTTTATATTTGTTCACACCGACAATAACATCAAGACCCTGGTCAATTCTGGCCTGTTTTCTGGCTGCAGATTCTTCAATCCGCATTTTAGGCATGCCGGTTTCGATGGCTTTAGCCATTCCGCCGAGACTGGTGATCTCGTCAATTATCTTTTGTGCTTCATCGATTATGCTGTTGGTAAGGGATTCAATGTAATAGGAACCACCCAGTGGATCGACGACGTGAGTGACCTGTGATTCTTCGGCGACAATGATCTGGGTGTTTCTGGCAATGCGGGCGGAAAAATCGGTGGGCAGGCCGATTGCCTCGTCAAAGGAATTGGTGTGCAGGGACTGGGTGCCGCCGAGAACAGCGGACATGGCTTCAAGGGTGGTACGAATAACGTTATTATAGGGATCCTGTTCAGTGAGGCTCCAGCCGGAGGTCTGGCAATGGGTTCTGAGCATAGACGACTTGGGATTTTTGGGATTGAACTCACTCATCAATCTATGCCAGAGGGTCCTGGCCGCTCTCAACATGGCAATGTCCATGAAGAAGTTCATGCCAATGCCGAAAAAGAAGGAGAGCCTTGGGGCGAAGGTATCGACATCCATACCACTCTTTAGTGCAGCCCGAACATATTCAATACCGTCAGCGAGAGTGAAAGCCGTTTGCAGAACACTGTTGGCCCCGGCCTCCATCATGTGGTAACCGCTGATACTGATGGTGTTGTACTTCGGCATGTTTTTTGAGCAAAAGGCCATGATGTCGGAGATAATCCGCATGGATGGCTCCGGAGGATAAATATAAGTGTTCCTGGTCAGGTACTCTTTGAGAATATCATTTTGAATGGTACCTGAAAGTTGGTCATGGCTGACGCCTTGTTCTTCAGCCGCGACGATATAGCCAGCAAGAATGGGGATTACCGCGCCATTCATGGTCATAGAGACAGACATCTTGTCGAGAGGGATGCCGTCAAAGAGAATCTTCATGTCTTCGACAGAATCAATAGCAACGCCGGCCTTGCCAATGTCACCTGCGACTCTTGGATGATCTGAGTCGTAACCTCTATGGGTCGCCAGGTCAAAAGCTACCGATAAACCCTTCTGTCCAGCGGCAAGAGCTTTGTGGTAGAAGGCGTTTGATTCCTTGGCGGTGGAGAAACCGGCATACTGGCGGATTGTCCAGGGGCGTCCGGCATACATGGTGGACATGGGTCCACGGGTATAGGGCGGTAATCCTGGCATTGTATTGGTGTTTTCCAAACCGGCGAGGTCTTCTGCGGTATAGAGTGCTTTAACTTTTATCCCTTCAGGGGTGTCCCAGTCGAGGGAATCAACAGATTTCCCCTTCATTTGTTTGGTGGCGAGTTCTGCCCATTCCTTTAATGATGGCTGCTCTGACATAATTTGCTCCTTTTGTGCATAAAATTATATCCCCGGCAGGGGACTGGCTGACGAGTAACTATGACCTTTCGCAAAGCTCAACGAGTACGCCACCCGTTGCTTTGGGGTGGACAAAGGCAATTTTGGCACCACCGGCGCCAATTCTTGGTTGCTGATCAATCAGTTGAACTCCTTTGTCCTTCAGCTCCTGCAGAGCCTCTTCGATGTTGGCAACTCTAAATGCTACATGTTGAAATCCTGTTCCTTTCTTTTCAATGAATTTCGCGACCGGGCCATCAGGTGAGGTGGATTCAAGAAGTTCGACTTCACTTTCTCCAACGGGGAAAAATGCGGTGGTTACTTTCTGGGCCTCAACCGTTTCCGCTCCTTCAAATTTAAGGCCGAGGATCTCGGACCAGAAGTTTTTTCCATCATCGATACTGTTAACGGCTATTCCCAAATGATCAATTTTTAGTATTTCCATTGAATACCTCCATAAAGATAGATTTGCCGCCGAGCGGCTTGTTTTGTATAAACGCGGGTTATTTTTGATCAGGGCTTCTGCCCTGGGTCAGTTGTTGAGGATTGGCCATCATCCCCTGCCAGACCATCTCGAACATAATGTTTGCCTGTTCAGAGAGAGATCCTGCTTTTCCACGAAGAATCCACATAAAGAAACTGCGCTGTACAAAACCCATAAGGAAATCGAGCAAAGTACCGGCGCGAACGTGCGGGTTGAGGATGCCCTCCTTTTGTCCCTGTCTTAGGACATCAATCATGAGTGTCATCATTCTTGGTTGGTCGAATGTCTCATCGGCCATCCAGGTCTTCATCGGTAAAGTCATGAAAACTATTTTGCCGAGACCTTCGTGGCGCTCGTAGTAGTCGAGCTGTAACCAGAAAACCTTTCGGAGTTTTTCTTTAAGGTTTTCTATGCCTTGAAGGTGGTCGACAATTCGATCCGTCAACTTGCCCATCCATATGTCGACGAATGCAAACACCAGCCGTTCTTTACTGCCATAGTGTTTGTAGATAGTCGTAAAGCTGACTCCAGCCTTGTTGGCAATGTCACGGATGGATGCACGGTGAAAGTCAGAGTTGGAGAAGACTTCCAGAACAGCTGTCTCGAGTCTTTTATGTATGTCGCTGTTCAGTTCATCTGACATAATGACTTATCATGAAGGAGGTTAAAGAAACTTTGTTATTGTTGTGTTTAAAAGTCCCTGCTTTGTCGGCTAGTTGAAACCGCCAAAGATATTGACAATGTAGTGTTGTTATTGCTTTTTAAAAAAGTTAATCTGCTGAATTGTCGTGAAAAATAAATTTACAGCCCTTCTTTATAATTTTGCTGGATAACAATGTTACACTATGTGTTGTAATGTATTGCAGAGTACTTTACAAGTAAAAAGCTAAACTTCGTTCTTCAATTTTAAAAGAGGTTAATCCTGACAGGTAAATAGTCCTGTGGATGCGGCCTCAACTTTCTGCTGGAGGCCGCATCCACAAAGGTCTATTTTGAAACAAGGACCTAATTTCCGAAAAGTGACAACAGTACGCCGGCAGAAACTGCAGAGCCTATAACTCCTGCAACGTTTGGTCCCATGGCATGCATGAGCAGGAAATTGCCTGGGTCTTCTTTTTGGCCGACCACCTGGGAAACTCTGGCTGCCATAGGGACCGCAGAGACACCGGCCGAGCCGATCAGAGGGTTGATGCTGATGTTCATGACCTTGTTCATAAGCTTGGCGAGGAGAACGCCAGCAGCGGTCCCTATTGCAAACGCGGTTACTCCAAGCGCTAAAATAGCCAGGGTTTTAATATTTAGAAAATGTTCGGCGGTTGCGGTCGCCCCAACGGTCACACCAAGGAAAATAGTAATGATGTTGATCAGTGCATTTTTCGATGTATCTTCAAGCCTGCCGACGACACCGGATTCCCTGAAGAGGTTGCCGAGCATCAGCATGCCGATAAGCGTTGCAGCGGGTGGCACCATGAGTGAGACCACTATTGTGACGACTATTGGAAAGATAATTTTTTCTCGTTTGCTCACATCCCGTAGCTGGGTCATTCTGATTAATCTTTCTTTTTTGCTGGTGAGTAAACGCATTATTGGCGGCTGAATTATCGGTACCATTGCCATATAAGAGTAGGCGGCGATGGCTATAGGGCCAAGGAGATGCGGGGCGAGTTTTGAAGAGAGAAAAATAGCCGTTGGTCCGTCGGCTCCACCGATTATTCCTATGGAGGCAGCTTCCTGGGCAGTAAAGAGGCCGCAGCCTATTGCCCCGATAAAGGTGATGAAGATGCCGAATTGGGCGGCAGCACCCAGGAGGAGCGATTTGGGGTTGGCGATGAGTGGTCCAAAGTCGGTCATTGCCCCTACGCCCATAAAAATCAGGGGAGGGAATATTCCTAAATGATCACCCTGAAAAAGATAATAGAGTAATCCACCTGGTTGGATGGTGTGAATGATGTTCCCCTTTATTTCCATCACGGGCTCTGCCATTAATTCAGCAAAGGGCAGGTTGGTCAGCAGGACGCCGAAGCCGATAGGGACGAGGAGGAGTGGTTCGAATTTTTTTACAATGGCGAGATAGAGTAGGAGGCAGGCTATGCCGATCATGATGATCTCACCCATATTCAGGCCATTAAATCCGGTACTTTTGGCGAATTCGAGAAGAGCTTCCAGCATTGCAGGTATCTCCCTTTAAGCTGACAGGACAACCAGGATGTCGCCGGTGTTGACCGATCCACCCTTGGTTACATTGAGTTCCTTAACCACGCCGTCACTCGGGGCCATGATTTCGTTTTCCATTTTCATTGCTTCAAGGATTAAAAGGGTTTGGCCTTTGGTAACATTGTCGCCGACATTGACAGCAACCTGAAGCACCGTCCCGGGCATTGGCGCAATAATTGTGCCCCCTCCTCCCAAAGCTGCGGGGTCTGGCCTGGCTGCTGCTGGCTTTGCTGGTGCTTTGGGTGGAGCCTGTGGTTGGCTTGGTGTTGGGGGCGGAGTAGCTTTTGCCAGGCTCTGCTGGGATGTGTTTTCTTCCGCCAGTTCTTCTATTCCTACCTTGTACTCACTGCCGTTGACAACAACTCTGAACATTTTCATCTATGCGACCTCCGCTAATTTAAAATCTGCTGTTCATCTGTTCGATAATTCCGGCCCGGTTCCAGGCAGGTGAACGATCTTCAATTTTTTCGATATTTTTAATAACTATGTTGCTTACTGATGTTTTCAGTTTCATGGCAATGACACTGGCAATAACCGCCACGAGTTCATTGTCGTCCTGAGTGGTTTCAGGTTCCGGTATACTGGCTGGTACAGTTGCACTCGAAGGTTGAATTTTGGGTGTGCTTGCCGTTTTCGCCTTAGAAGTATTAAGAGCCTTGTCCATCCAAGAAATGATGAACTGTAATATTATAAGTGCTGTGAAGGTTATGCCCATACCAAGCACAGTAGTGATGAGTCCTGCCCAGAGTTTGTCTGAAAGAGACAAAGAGTGGATGATGTCAGGATCAGCAAAACGTGCCAGCAATTCTGTAACTGTCATAGTTTTCTTCTCCTGTTAGAGTGGGATATTACTGTGTTTTTTTGCGGGGCGTTTTTCCCGTTTGCCCTCGAGCATATTGAAGGCATCGATAATTCTCTGGCGTGAAGTGTGTGGTTCGATAACATCATCAACAAATCCACGTTCCGCTGCCTTGTATGGGGTGGCGAATTCGGCAGAATACTCATCGAGTATCTTCTGCTTGGTGGCAACTTTATCTTCTGCCTTGCTGATGTCGTTTTTAAAAATAATATTAACCGCACCTTCAGAACCCATTACCGCAACTTCGGCTGACGGCCAGGCGAAGGCCATGTCGGCGCCGAGGGATTTGGAACACATGGCAAGGTAGGCTCCGCCATATGCCTTACGGGTCAGCAGGGTCACTTTTGGTACTGTTGCCTCGCTGTAAGCGAACAGCATTTTTGCACCGTGCCGGATGATACCGCCATATTCCTGAGACGTACCGGGGAGGAAGCCCGGAACGTCGACGATGGTGAGTAACGGGATATTGAAAGCATCGCAGGTTCTGATAAATCTGGCCGCCTTGTCGCCTGCATTCATATCGAGACAACCGGCCATGACATTGGGTTGATTGGCGACGACTCCGACGGCTTTGCCGTTGATCCTGGCAAAGCCGGTAATAATGTTGGTGGCAAAATAGGCTTGGGATTGCATAAATTCCCCGTCATCAGTGAGAGGGATGATGACGTCGAGTATATTGTAGGGTTTGTTGGGATTGTCGGGGACCAGGTCATCAAATTCGTAAATCTGCCTGTTGATGTCATTGCCGGAAGCCAGGCAGGGGCTTTTTTCCATACTATTTGAGGGCAGAAACTGAATTAATTTTCTGATTTCAGCAAGGCAGTCCAGCTCGGTATTAGCAATAAAGTGAGCATTGCCGCTGACGCTGTTGTGGGTCATTGCCCCACCAAGGTCCTCGGAGCTTACTATTTCGCCGGTAACAGTTTTTATGACCTGCGGGCCGGTGATAAACATCTGTGAAGTCTTGTCGACCATGAAGATAAAATCGGTCAGGGCAGGAGAGTAGACCGCACCGCCGGCGCAGGGCCCCATGATGGCAGATATTTGCGGGATGACCCCCGAGTATATTGAATTTCTGAAAAATATATCACCGTATCCGGCGAGGGCGTCGACTGCTTCCTGGATTCTGGCACCGCCGGAATCGTTGAGACCGACGATTGGTGCGCCGACCTTGGCGGCACTGTCCATGGCTTTAACGATTTTTTTTGCGTGCATCTCACCAAGAGATCCACCGGCGATGGTAAAGTCCTGCGAATAGGCGAAGACAACTCTGCCCTCGATCTGGCCGTAACCGGTGAGCACCGATTCGCCTTCGAAGTCCAGCTTGTCCATGCCAAATCTTGTACATCGGTTTTTGACAAAAGCATCCGTTTCAATAAACGTTCCTTCATCAAAAAGATGCAGCAACCGTTCTCTTGCGGTCATTTTGCCGCTGTCATGCTGCTTTTTGACGCGCGCTTCTCCACCCCCCTGAGCTATCTTTTCCTTCTTTTTCAGCAAGAGTGTTCTTTTGTCCAAAGACATATTCTGTGCTCCTTGATTTAGGTTTGTCGTTATTGCTGGCCTTTTTGTTGTTGCGGCCGGGGCATTGGTTGCTTTACGCTTCTTCTTTGATTTCTGAACCATCTGTCGGGCTGATGTAGCGGATAGTAGCAGGGTTTGCCATACCCTGCCAGACCATTTCGAAAAGATCGTTCGCTTCTTCGACGAGGCTTCCCTGTTTGCCGCGTATTATCCACATGAAAAATGAGCGCTGAATGAAGCCCAGCATGAAATCAAGAAGAGATCCTGCCCTGACTTTTGGATTAATTATACCCTGTCGCTGGCCCATTTTGAGCACATCGATTATCAGCCCAACTCTCTTTTTCTGGTCAAAGGAAACATCCGTCATCCACGTTTGCATGGGGAGTGTCATGAACAGAATGCGACCGAGTCCTTCATTTCTTTCATAGTAATCGATATGGAGCCAGAACACTTTTCTGAGCTTTTCTTTGAGGTCTTCAATGCCATTGAGGTGATCAGCTATACGTTCAGTGAGTTTTCCCATCCAGATATTGACAAAAGAGAAAAGAAGCCGTTCTTTACTTCCGTAGTGTTTATAAATAGTTGTGAAACTTACACCTGCTTTTTCGGCAATGATGCGTATGCTCGCTTTATGATAATCGGAGGTGGAAAAAATATCCATTACTGCTTTTTCCAATCGTTTCTGTACTTCCGGGTTCAGGTCGTCTAGCATTATAGCTTTTGGGTATTAGTGTATTTGTGCTAATGTATTAGAAAAGAAACATAAATAAAGAAATAAGAATATGATCTTTATTTCATGTTCATAGGTGTGTTTGTGCTTGTCTAATATAATGTTATTATATGTAACTATTTAATAATATAAATAAAATAATTTGTTATTGGCTGGTTTCTGGTGTTTTTGAGTAACGATGTTACACTTCATTTAATGTATAAGTAATTTGTTTGTCAAGCGGAATTGCCATGAGATCAGCGGGCGGCTCTGGTGGGTCTTTGTTTAAAATACTAAAATAACAATAATAAATCGACAGTAATGCGGAGAATAATAATCTTGTGCCCTTGTGCAGGAAAAAATAACTATTCTCAAACAGCTTCCTGGGCTATAGTTGGAGGCTAGTGTATTTAATTTCAGCAGAGCATGCGGTGATTTTAAATGATCCCGCTTAAAAGACAACTTTCTCGGTTGTTTTTGTTTCTTATTTGCAATCATGGAAGGATCAGAGAAAACACAAAGCAAAATTTCCCTAAAAATACCAAGAGGTAAAAGCGTATGTCAGAAAAAACTTACCGGGCGATGGTAGTCGAAGAAATTGGAGAAAAACGTTTCTCCCGTTCAATTAGTAACAAGACGATTGATCAGCTTCCGGACGGTGAGGTTCTGATCAAGGTTTGCTGGTCTTCCCTTAACTATAAAGATGCTCTGTCGGCGACTGGTAACCGCGGGGTGACCAAGAAGTATCCTCATACTCCTGGCATTGATGCATCGGGGGTTGTTGAGGAAAGCTCAAACGATGCCTTTCGTCCAGGCGACAAGGTTATTGTCACCAGTTATGACTTGGGGATGAATACCTCAGGCGGCTTTGGCCAATATATTCGGGTGCCCGCCGCCTGGGTGGTTCCTTTACCTGCCGGACTCGATCTTAGGGAGAGTATGATTTTTGGTACCGCCGGTTTTACCGCCGGCATGTCAGTTATGGCTCTGACTCATTGCGTGGCTGCCGACAAAGGCGATGTCCTGGTGACCGGGGCAACAGGCGGTGTTGGCAGCATGGCTGTCGCTCTTCTTGCGGGGCTTGGCTACTCGGTGACTGCCGTTAGCGGCAAAGAGGATGCGGTGCCCTTCCTGACAGCTCTCGGGGCCCGAAAGATTATCTCAAGAACCGAGGCCGCCGCCGGCCATGAGCGGCCATTGCTGAAAGGGATCTGGGCCGGAGCGATCGATACCGTTGGCGGAGAAATTTTAGCCGCGGCCATCAAAGCCACCGATCTTCAGGGAGTCGTGACCTGTTGTGGTAATGTCGCCTCACCGGACCTCCCTTTGAATGTTTTCCCGTTTATCCTGCGCGGAGTTTCCCTCGTCGGTATTGATTCCCAGAACTGTCCCATGGAAAAAAGGCGTAAGGTGTGGCAACACCTGGCCACAGATTGGAAACCGGCTCAGCTTGATGATCTTTGTCGGGAGGTTAGCCTTGATGACCTGGAACAGGAAATTGACAAGATTCTTGGGGGTGGGCAAATGGGTCGGGTGATTGTCAGGATGGATGGCTGATGCATAGAAACAAGAAAAAATTTTGCAAGGTATGAAAGGATTATTGAGTTTTTTACCGGATACAGTTTTTGCCTGGAATAGAGGCGGAAGCGGCATAAAGAGATACTCACTGAGATACAGGAAGGCTTTATGAAAAGAACTGGTTTTGTATACGATGATAAATATCTTTTGCACGATACGGGAGGATTTCATCCTGAATCACCTGAACGGTTGAAAGTGATTTGCAACAGGCTCAAAGAATCAGGAATGCTTGAAAAATTGACACTCATAGAGGCTTCTCCCGCCAATCAAAGGTGGGTGGAGATGGTACATAGTATTCACTATATCATGCGTTTTGATGAGGCCTGTATCTCGGGTTTCACCGAATTCGAGCATCCTGATAATGCCATTTGCCGGGACACCTATGAAATTGCCTTTCTGGCCGTGGGTGGCGTGCTGAAAGCCATTGATATGGTGATGAAAGGAGAAATCGACAATGCCTTTTGCGCCGTTCGTCCGCCTGGGCACCACGCCGAAGTCGATAAGCCTATGGGCTTTTGTTATTTCAATAACGTGGCAATTGGGGCAAGGTATGTTCAAAAGGAATACGGTATTAAAAAAGTCGCTATAATCGATTTTGATGTCCATCACGGAAACGGTACCCAGCATATTTTCGATAAAGATCCCAGCGTCTTGTATTATTCAATCCACGAACATCCTTCTTTTGCCTATCCAGGAACCGGCAGGGAGTTTGAGGTCGGTATAGGAGAGGGTGACGGTTTTACGGTAAACTCTCCTGTGTTGCCGGGGAGGGGGGATGAAGAGTATCGACGGTTGATCATGCAGGACCTTGTCCCCGCTGTAAAAAAATTCGAACCGGAGTTTATCATCCTCTCGGCAGGTTTTGACGCCCATATAAGTGACATGATGTCCGGTACCAATCTGTCCACCGATGGTTATGATTTCATAACAGAAGTCGTGTTGAATCTGGTGAACAGATATACGGCGGGACGGGTTGTTTCGGTATTGGAGGGTGGCTATAATTTAGACATTCTCCCCTTACTGGTTGAAAACCATATCAAGATGCTGGCGGAAAACAGGTAGAAATTGAAGTTGGAAGCAGTTTATTTACTGAGATAAAGTAGAATCCTTGGAGGTGTTATGTTTGTAAGCGAGAGAATGTCAACAGACCTCATCACAGCTGGCCCGGATATGACAATATTTGAGGCTAAAAATCTAATGACGGAAAAGAACATCCGCCATTTGCCGGTTATTGATGAAGAAGGAAAGCTGCTCGGCATTGTGACGGATCGTGACATCCGCGATTCCATGCCTTCCACCCTGTTGAAAAAGCCCGACTACGATATCACTTTGGGAAAAATAGGCAATCATCCGGTCGGTGATATTATGACCCGAAAGCCGATGACAATTTATGCCTATTATACGCTTCAGGATACCTTGCTGGTCATGCAGAAAAAGAAGGTTGGCGCACTGCCGGTAATAGACGAAGAGGGATATCTAAAAGGACTGTTGTCAACAAGGGACCTGCTGAAGGCCTTTGTCAATATCATGAATATTGATGAACCCGGCAGTCTGCTGTGCATTCTGGCTAAAGAGCAGCGGGGGCAGATGAAAAAAATAGTCGATATTATAACTGAAGAAAATATTTCCCTCGGAAGCGTGTTGGTGGCCAGATTTTGGGAAAAGGATAAAAGAGCCATTTTTCCTTATCTCCTGACCAATAATATTGCAAATGTGAAAAAGAAGTTGCTGGAGAATAATTTTGAGTTGATTGATCCCATGGAATGGTATCTGAAACAGTTGCCTAAAAAAGATTGACCAGGGCCAAAAAATCTGCTAATTGTCGAAACCATAGTTTTTCATTATTAATTTAATCCTGCTCATAGACAAATGTATTTACCTTTAGCAACCTCTAACATCGTTATTATTAACGTGGCACTAGTCATTAGTGTGGTGGTTGTGGTCCGAAAGGTTGAAGGCGGAGTGCCATGAGGGGATAACCACATAGAAAACCAGTTATTTAACCCCTGTCGGCGCTTCGCCGGCGGGGGTTTTTTTATGTCCCCGCCCCGGTCGCCGGCACAGAAAATCCAATTGACGGGAGGAACACATGTACACGATGAACGGGGCTCAGTTAATCATAAAAATGCTGGAGCGTCAGGGAGTAGAGATAGTCGCCGGAATACCGGGAGGGGCTAATCTCCCCCTCTACGATGCATTGTCTGAATCAACTGCCATAAAGCATATACTTTGTCGGCATGAACAGGGCGCAGGCTTTCTTGCCCAGGGTATTTCCCGGTCCACCGGAAAGGCGGCAGTCTGTTTTGCTACCTCCGGGCCGGGAGCAACAAATGTTCTCACGGCGGTAGCAGATGCCTTTCTGGATTCCATTCCTGTCATCTGTATCACCGGTCAGGTGCCGAACTCATTGATTGGCACAGATGCGTTTCAGGAAGTTGATACCTATGGCATGTCTATCCCCATCACCAAGCACAATTATTTAATCAGATCGGTGGACGAACTGCTCGATATCATTCCGAAGGCCTTCGAGCTTGCCCTCTCCGGCAGGCCTGGTCCGGTATTGATTGATGTGCCAAAAGATGTTCAGACGGCAATGATTTCCTTTGAGCAGTGGCCGGAACCTGGTTGTTGCCTGGGCCGTAAGCCAGCTGACAGCTTACAGCTTGCAGCTGCGGCCGAAATGATAAATCGGGCAAAACGGCCAATTCTCTGTCTTGGCGGTGGCATCATTCATGGAGAGGCGTCGGAGGAGGCCAGGGCCCTTATCGAGAAGTGTTCCCTGCCGACGACCATGACCCTCATGGGACTTGGCTCTTTGCCCGCGGACCATCCACTGGCTCTTGGTATGCTTGGCATGCATGCGGCTCGTTCTACTAATATGGCTTTGCAGCAATGTGACCTGTTTATTGCTGCCGGGGCGCGGTTTGATGACCGGGCGACGGGTAAAGTCGTGGAATTTTGTCCTGATGCAAATATTATTCATATGGATATTGATCCCAGCGAGTTGTCTAAACTCAAGACTGCCCACATCGGCCTGGTGGGAGATGTAAAACAGTCGCTGCACGACCTGCTGCCATTGGTTCAGCAAAATGAACGGAAGATATGGCGGAATCATATAGAAGTTTTGCAGGAGATGTATCCGATAACGTCACCTGAGGCCGTTGTTCCGGAAAAGCCCTATGGCCTTATCCTGGAGGTTTCGCAATTATTAGAAGAGAGTGGCTTTGTGGTAACTGATGTCGGCAAGCATCAGATGTGGACCGCACAGGTCTTTCCCTTTCGTAGACCGCGGCAGTTTCTCACTTCCGGTGGTTTGGGCACCATGGGCTTTGGGTTGCCAACCGCTATCGGTGCGGCCCTTGCTTTTCCGGAAAGGCAGGTTGTGTTGTTTACCGGTGACGGGAGCCTGCAAATGAATATTCAGGAGCTGGCAACGGCTGTGGAGCAGCAGGCCAATGTGAAGATCATCATTTTAAATAATAAATCTCTGGGACTTGTTCGTCAGCAGCAGAATCTCTTTTATAAGAAGCAGTATTTTGCTTCCGAGTTTCAGCTAGATATTGATTTCGCGGCCATCGCAAAAGGTTTTGGCATGAAGGCCTTTAGTGCTGAGCCGGGCTGTAATTTAGCAGAACTTTTGTCGAAAATTCTTGCCGAGCCGGGGCCTTGTCTCATTAATGTTCCAATCGGCCTGGAAGAAGAGGTGTATCCAATGGTTCCTCCGGGAGCTTCGAACAGTATTATGCTTGGAGGGTGCAATGCAGAAAAATGTAAATGTTGAAATGGCAGCCAGCGAGAGAGAATCAGTGATTATGGTGCTTGAATTAAAGGTCAATAATCATCCTGGAGTGATGTCTCACATTTGTGGTCTTTTTTCACGCCGGGCTTATAATCTTGAAGGTATTGTCTGTATGCCCACTGGAACAGGGGACGTCAGTCGGATGTGGCTGAAGGTGAACGAGGAGTCGAAGCTGGAACAGGTGATCAAGCAGGTGCAGAAACTTCCCGACGTGCTTAGTGTACAGCGACATGGGGCTGATCATGCAGTTTTTGCCGGTTTGGCAGCTTTTGGTTAAAGATAAAAAACAAAATGAGAGCTTGCCATCCTTGCCGTCGTTGCCATCCTTGCCATGAGGACCCCGTGAGCAATGAACTAAAACATTCAGGAGTATCGAGAGTGGTTCTTTGCTGCAAAAACGTTGTCAGTGTTTATCGTTCTTAAGGCAAGTTGTTGACCATTTTGACGTACGGCAAAAGGTTGCCTGCGAGCGTTAAATGTATTTATCAAAATTGGCATTGAGGTATTCAAATGCAGAAAATATTGTCCAACTATGAACTCCCTGATCTTGTAAGTGTTCCTGAGGCCGCCAGGTACCTTGGCGTTGGCAGGAAAATCATATATCAACTCTTGGAGAATAATGAATTACGTGCCATTAGAGAAAATGGAAAAATTCTCATTGATCCCTGTAGTATAAAAGAGTTTCGAAATTTGGGTAAAATGGTTTAACAGGCTTTTTGCAAGCAACGAGGCGGCCAGCGCAGCCGGGAGATGCTCGGCCTTACGGACCGGGGATTTCCCAAATTGTTCAAAAACTGTTGGTATGGGTCTTGGCTAGGAATTGTTCGTTTCTTGATGATATTGACTTGGATAAAAACATCGGAATTGGTAAGAATAATCCTGTGATTATTCGGAATCGCCCGCAAGCAGTAATCTTGAGACCAAAATCAGGTTGAGTATTTTGGTCTGGTTCGATGAGGTATGAAAATTCTTTACATTATGAGAAATAAAACAATTCTGTTGTTTTTTGTCCATCTGCTCTTTTTTACGATACCTGCATCCGGGCAGGATCTGAAAAAAATGATGCAACAGGCAGAGAGGGGAAAGGTTGAGGCCCAGGTGCAGCTTGCTCAAAAGTACCTGAAAGGGGCCGATGTCGAGAAGGATCCGGCAAAGGCCTTTGGCTGGTTTTTACGGGCGGCAGATAAAGGATCAGTGGAAGCACAAAAGCGGATCGCTGAGATGTATGCTGCGGGTGAAGGGACTACAAGAGACCCGCAGAAGGCTTTTTACTGGGTAAGTAAGCTCGCCGAGCGTGGTGATGCTGAGGCGCAGAATAATTTGGGCTGGATGTTCTATCGGGGAGAAGGCGTCGAGGTAGATAAGGCGATGGCTTTCAAATGGTTTCTGACCGGAGCAAGAAACGGCAATCAGGCTGCTCAACTCAAGGTGGCAAATATGTACTATCTTGGGGAGGGGGTGACCAAAGATGAAAAAAAATCGTTTTATTGGACCAAGAAAACTGCAGAGAATGGACTTGCCAGTGCTCAATATAATCTGGCGATGATGTACGATAATGGTTCCGGGGTGGAGCCGTCCACCACAAGTGCAATAAAGTGGTATGAAAAGGCGGCCATGCAGGAATATATTCTGGCTCAAAATACCTTGGCCTGGAGATACAGTAAGGGCATTGGAATCGAACAAGATAGTGAAAAGGCCGCCTATTGGTATCTGAAGTCTGCTGAAAATGGTGATCCTTTTGGTCAATATAACATTGGTAGAATGTTTGACAAAGGGGAAGGGGTTGAGCAGGATGAGCAAAAGGCTTTTTCCTGGTGGATGAAATCAGCGCAGCGAGGCTTTGTTCTTGCTCAAAGCAGGGTGGGGTATAGTTATGCAAAAGGGCAAGGCGTTGAAAAAGATCTCAGGCAAGCGTATAAATGGTGGACTATAGCCGCAGATGGCGGCAATGCCGTAGCTAAAAGAAACCTTGAATTTCTGTGTCGTGAAAATCCGGAAGCTTGCAAGGCTCCGGTGGCAACTGAGTAATGTTCTAATCTGTTTTGTGGTTTCAATTGGCGGCTGATTCCTTTGCCAGTTCTTCCGGAGTCAAACTCCAAAAAGGTTTTCCATCCTTAGTCAAGCGAACTTTAAATTCAAAGTTGTCACCTTGTTTGACTTTTGCCGCTATAAAAACATCCTGCCCGTCTATCACCGCCCAGCAACCGCTCACCTTGGTCTTGATGCCTTTTCGAATACCAGTATGGGTCGCATCACTAAAAGCTACAGGGCAGAGATGGACGAGAATTTTTTCGTCACCTTCCTGTAAGATGAACGCTGTTCCGGGAGCCATCCCAGGCAATGGGGTAACTTCCTTGAATTGCAGAACTTTACCCTTGAGAGAATCCCTTTCTTTGTAATTGTAATATCCATTGTATGGAGAATCCTTTTCCCAACCTTGATAACCAGTATTTTCGGCCGATTGGACTGTTGCACAGAAACAGAGGATGATTGTGGTAAGTAGGCAGTAAAACAGACTGCTTTGCAGGAATGGTCGCATGTTTTGTCTCCTGAAGGGTGCAGATTTTATAGCTGGAACTCGTCGTTCTGTCCCACGGTTTCTGACTATTCTTTGAGTTTTTTCTTATAGAATCTCTATGGTTGTACTAATCATTTCTTTCTGTTTTGTCTAAAAAAATCCTCAAGAAAATGTTTACGCCAACCCTCTGTTTGCCGTAATTGCTCCGGCTCCTCGTGCTTTGTGCTGTTGATTGTTGTCACAAGACGTTTTAGTTCTGACATGTTGCCAACAAGACTTGGGGCAATGCTTAGCAATTCACACTTCAGTGAAATGAGTTTGTTGAGGTTTTCCATACTTGCCTTGTCGCTTTTGCTGAGGCGTATGGGGTGATGGAGTTTGGGGTAGGTGGATTCCTGTTGCTTTAAAGTAGTCTCGATGATTGCAGCGATGGTTTTGCCGTATTTCGCTGTGGCTTTTTCAGATAGCCCGGTTTTCCCCTTAAGATCAACGACGGTGACAGGTTTTTGAAGAGCGATTTCCAGAAGAATGGTATCTTTGACCACGTGCCCGCGCGGTCTGTCGACTTTTCTGGCAACACCTTCACGCCAGGTCGTCAGGTTTTTAAGAATGGCAAGTCCCTGCCGGTCAAGATGGCTGGCTCCACGGATTTTCAGGAATCGTGCATTGTCAGCCGGTCCTGAATAGTTTGCCGGATTATTGAGCAGATTCAATTCTTCCTGCAGCCAGGATTTGATTTTTGGGCCGATTATCCGGGTCAGCAGAATTACTCGCACTGCCCTGAGGTAACGGACATCATCGAGGGCGTATCGGACCTGATCATTGCTGAGTGGTCGTTGCAGCCAGTTTGTCCGGGTCTCTTCTTTGGAAAGTGTTATATCAAGCAATTCGTTTACTAAATTCACTAAAGAGAGAGTGGCGGGCAAATTAGAAAAACCAGCTGCCAGTCGTGTGTCGAAGATATTCTGTGGCGTTGCCCCGGTTGCCCGCTGCAGGATTGCCAGATCCTGAGGTGCATCATGGAAAATCTTGACAACTCCCCGGTCGGACAGGAGTTTTCCAAGAGGTTGTAGATTCTTTATTGCGATGGGGTCGATGAGATAGCAATCTTCGTCTGATAGGGCGAGCTGGATCAGGCCCAGTTGCGGATAGTAGGTACGCTCCCAGACAAATTCTGTGTCGAGAGCGACGGCATCGGTTTTTCGAGCCAGATGTACCAGCGTGTCCAGGTCTGCTTCATTTTGAATAAAGGTCGTTAATTTTTCCATTCGATTGGCCGATGATTGGCTGTTTGTTTGAAAATGCTGGCGAATTCACCAACTGTGTGTCGCGTTCATTTTTCCCGAAGATCTTCTGCATAAAAAGACACAATGGTGGATAAAAAACAAGAAATATTCTTAATTTATGCTGTCTATTTGTAATAATTTTCGTATTGTTGCTAAAAGTATAGCAAAAAATAAACCTGTTGGTGAGGAAAAGATGGTTTTATACATACTCAAAAGGGTTCTTCTGATGATTCCGACTTTGGTCGGAGTGATGGTGGTCACCTTTACTATCACTCAGTTTGTCCCCGGCGGGCCAGTGGAGAAGATGATCGGGGAGCTTGAGGGAATTAAAGGTGGTGGCGGAGAGGTGAGGGCAGGAACGTCTTCATTGTATCGCGGCGATTCCGGCCTCGATAAAGAAAAAATCGATCGCCTGAAGAAACTCTATGGCTTTGACCAGCCGCCGGTGACCCGCTTTGTTAATATGATGAAGAATTTTACCGTCTTCGATTTCGGCACGTCCTATTACTACCATCAAAGCGTTGCTCAGTTGGTTATATCACGGTTGCCGGTTTCCATGTCGCTTGGCCTCTGGGGTTTTGTCATTGTTTATGGCGTTTGTATTCCCCTGGGAATAAAAAAGGCCGTGGCCGATGGCTCGCGCTTTGATGTTATAAGTTCCTCTGTTATCCTTGTTGGTTACGCTATCCCCGGCTTTGTTCTGGGGATCCTTTTGATTGTCCTTTTTGGCGGAGGGAGCTTCTGGTCGCTGTTTCCTCTTCGGGGGCTTGTCTCCGACAATTGGCACGAGCTGGGTTTAGGTATGAAAACACTCGATTATCTTTGGCACATGGTATTGCCGATCACTGCCACCGCCGTTGGCAGTTTGGCTGTTATGACCATGCTCACCAAAAACTCATTTCTCGAAGAGATTCGCAAACAATATGTTCTTACCGCGAGGGCCAAGGGGCTTTCGGAAAATCAGGTATTGTACAAACATGTTTTTAGAAATGGCATTATTCCCATCATAACCGGTTTTCCAGGTTATTTTGTGGCTTCTTTTTTCACCGGTAGCCTGCTCATTGAAACTATTTTTTCATTAAACGGTATGGGGCTGCTCGCCTATGAATCCGTTCTTAATCGGGACTATCCGGTTGTGCTGGGAACCCTTTATTTTTTCACTCTCATAGGCCTGGTTTCCCGGTTGTTGTCAGATTTGAGCTATATGATAGTTGATCCCCGTATCAGTTTTGAGGCACTCGATGAGTAGAGAAAATCCAGGTGCTAAACTAAAACGTGCTGTGTCGAGACGCCGGATGAAAACCTGGCAGCGATTCAAACGTAACAAGCGGGGCTATTATAGTCTGGTTATTTTTGCAATTTTATTTGGCATGAGCCTGCTGGCAGAGGTGATCAGCAATGACTCACCGCTGCTGATAAAATATAATGGCAACTTTTATTTTCCGATTTTTGTTTCGTATCCGGAGGTGACTTTTGGCGGCGATTTTGAGACGGAAACAGATTATCGTGATCCCTATATTCTCGACAAATTACAGAAACCTGGCAACTTTATACTCTTTCCCATAAATGAACATAGCTATAACTCCATCAATCAGGATATAGTCGGTCCGGTTCCTTCGCCGCCGACATCGGAAAATTTCCTCGGCACCGATGATAGAGGGAGGGATGTCCTGGCGAGGATCATCTACGGCTTCAGGTTAAGTATCCTTTTTGGTTTGGCTCTTACCTTTGTCGGAACCCTCATCGGGATTGTCGCTGGAGCGGTGCAGGGTTACTTCGGCGGACGCACCGATCTCTTGTTTCAGCGATTTATTGAGATTTGGGGGGCTATGCCGGAGTTGTATCTTTTGATAATTTTCGCCTCAATTTTTAAACCGAGCATTTTGCTTTTGCTCTTTTTGCTTTCGCTCTTTAGTTGGATGGGCTTATCAGATTATGTCCGGGCAGAATTTCTTCGTGGCAGAAACCTTGAATATGTCAACGCCGCCAGGGCCCTTGGGGTTGGCAATGTTACCATAATGTGGCGCCACCTTTTGCCCAATGGTTTAACACCGGTTATTACCTTTTTACCTTTTAGGATTTCCGCGGCGATACTCGCGCTGACAAGTCTTGATTTCTTAGGCCTCGGCGTGCCACCATCGACACCTAGCCTAGGTGAGTTGCTTGCCCAGGGCAAAGGAAATATTGAGGCATGGTGGCTTTCGTTATCCGCTTTCACTGTTCTTGTTGGTATGCTGATTTTGTTGATTTTTATTGGTGAAGCCCTGCGGGAAACGTATGATCCCAGGAAAAATTAAATTTACCACTGTCTGTGACCCGGAAATGCGAGGCTACTCTTCTGGGGGATGGTTTTGGTTTAGAGCTGGATACATTAAAGAAAATTACTAGATATTGACTTCTTGCCTTGCAGATTATATCCTATCCGGCGATACGTCTAAAATTCAATGAAACTCTAAAAAAACTATTTTCGGCCCCTGGTCATTAGGGATGCCTCCTTCATGAAAAGTAATCCAATTGTAAAACTCGGTGATACCGGGCTCTATATACTGACAGATCTCGGCAGGATGGCACTTTACCTTCTCATGTCATGCCGTGGAGTTTTTAAGCGTCCGTTCAGATTTCAGGAACTTGTGCGGCAGATCCACTTTATCGGAGCTGGCTCTCTGGTGGTGATCTTTTTTACTGCCTTGTCCACCGGTATGGTTTTGGGACTCCAGGGATACTACTCACTGAATAAATTCGGTGCCGAAGGTATGCTTGGCTCCGCCGTTTCTCTCACCCTTATTATGGAACTCGGACCTGTGCTGACTGCTTTGATGGTTGCCGGACGTGCCGGTTCGGCCATGTGTGCCGAGATCGGTATTATGCGGATTTCTGAGCAGATTGATGCCTTGGACTGTATGGCCATTGATCCATTTCGGTATTTTATTACTCCGAAATTTCTCGCCATGATCATTTCAATGCCTCTTTTGACTGCCGTCTTTGATGTGGTTGGTATTGCCGGAGGCTATCTAGCAGGCGTGGGATTGATGGATGTCAGTCCCGGAAGCTTCACCCAGGGAATGACGACAAGTGTTACTAATCACGATATTATGTTGGGTGTCGTAAAGTCTTTTGTCTTTGGTTTGCTGGTGGTATGGATCTGTTCCGGCCGTGGATATTTCGTCCGGGAAATTCGCGGGGCTGGCTTTGGTGCGGAAAGTGTGAGTAAGGTGACCACCCAGGCTGTTGTGCTTTCTTCAATATCAGTACTTGTTTTTGATTATCTTTTAACTGCGGTACTCCTCTAATGCACCCTGCCATTGAATTTAAAAATGTAGTGAAGTCTTTTAGCAAGAGAGATGGGAGCCTCCAGTACGTACTGGACGGTGTCGATTTTTCTATTCCCACCGGGAAGACGACGGTTATTGCTGGCGGAAGTGGTCAGGGAAAAAGTGTTACCTTGAAACTTATTCTGGGACTCATGCAAGTTGATTCGGGGCGCATATTTATTCATGGCGACGACGTCACCGGATTCAGAGGAACGAAGCTTGAGCGGTTGCGCACCCAGTTTGGTGTGTTGTTTCAAGGGTCGGCACTTTTTGATTCCCTGACTGTTTTTGAAAATGTGGCTCTGCCTCTCCATGAGCGGACTCGTAAAAGCGAAGAGGAGATCCGTCAACAGGTTGCAGCAACGCTTGCTCAATTTGAACTCACCGGTCATGAAGACAAATATCCAGCCCAACTGAGCGGTGGCATGAAAAAAAGGGTGGGCCTGGCTCGTGCCATGCAACTCAATCCCTCCATTATGCTTTTCGATGAACCGACTACCGGACTCGATCCGGTTATGACTCAGGAAATTTATCATCTCTTCGTCAAAACGTCGGCTGAATTCGGCTTTACTTCCGTCATCGTCAGTCACGATATACCAAAAATATTTAACCTGGCTGATCAGGTAATATTATTAAATAATGGAAAAATGGATGTGTTTGACAGTCCTGAGGCAATTCAGTGGTCTGAAAAACCATATATTCAAGAGTTTGTTCAAAAAACGATGGGCGATATCTATCAAAGTCACCTGGTGGAATAATGAAAAAGAATACTTTGGAAATGGTAGTTGGGCTGTTTATGATTATTGGCTTTGCCGCCTTTGTGTATCTTGCTCTGCAGTTAGGCGAGGTCTCCTTTTTTACGAGTAATACATATATCCTTAAGGCTGAATTTGACAATGTCTCTGGGGTGAAAAAAGGGGCATCAGTGCAGGTTGCCGGTGTTGAGGTTGGTCAGGTGGTGGATATCAAACTTGGCAAAATGGATGTAGCTATTCTGTCCCTTCAGATTCCAAACAGCCTGAAAGTTCCCACCGATTCAATGGCCTCAGTAAAATCACAGGGGATAATTGGGGATAAGTATATTCAGTTGAGTCCTGGCGGGAGCAAAGAGCTTTTTAAACCTGGAGGCTTGCTGGTGGATACTGAATCATCTCTTGATATTGAATCTCTTATCAGTAAATTTGCCTTTGGTAGTGCAAAGTAGCAGTTTACGTTAATTTATTTTGACAAACCGGATCGTTACATGAAATCCGAATTTCTTCGCCATTGAGATAAAAATGAAAAAAATACTTATATTGTTATTTGCCGTCTATGGACTTTCTCTTGGATCTGTTTGGGCTGAAGACCTTGGTCCCACTGCCACTCTCAAACCAGTTTTGAATGATCTCACCTCTGTGCTGGCGGATGAAAATCTGAAAGGTCCGGCTCATCGTGATGAACGCCGGAATAAGATTATGTCGCTTATTAAACGCGGTTTTGATTTTAGAGAGATGTCAAAACGTATTTTAGGCAAAACCTGGCGACAGATTGATGATAAGGAACGGGATCATTTTGTTGTGCTTATGACAAAATTACTTGAAAACGTCTATATCGGCAAGCTTGAGGGGTATACAGGTCAGACTATTGAATTTGTTGAAGAAAGAGTTAAAGGTGAAAGAGCTCAGGTTACGACTCTTATAGACGACAACAACAATAAAATTCCAGTCCATTATATTATGAACAAAACTGATTCCGGATGGATGGTCTATGATATAAACATTGAAGGAGTCAGTCTGGTGAGAAATTATCAGGAACAATTTAAATCAATTCTGCGGAAAGACGATTATAAAGGCCTTGTTCAAGTGCTGGAAGATAAAAACCGGTCATTTCAGCAGGAGGCTCAGTAGGTTGGTCATGGTTGACTATACTGTTGATTTGCAGGATCGTTGTTTGTCTTTTCTTGAAAAAGGCGAGGCCGAGACACTGCTTGCGACCATGGAGAGCACTTCTTACACCGCCGGAACGCAAGTGTTTCAAAAAGGAGATCCCGCCGATTGTTTATATTTTATTTGCAGCGGCCGGGTGGCTGTACAAAATAAAACCGGTTTTGGCGACAGAATGCAGGTGGTTGCCCTGCTTGACCCAGGGGCACCTGTTGGTGAGAAAGGGCTGCTCGGACAGAAGACCCGTGGTGCCACTGTTACCGCAGTAAAGGATTCCGAACTCTTATCCCTGTCTCAGGAATCGTTTGATATATTGGTAACAGACGCCCCTGCGCTGGCAATAAAGCTATTGAAATGGTTGCTAAATAGAGTGTCCTTGCGCTTAGAAAAGAATTCTGAGCGACTTAGCCATGTCCTCTGATCCGGGAAGGAAGTACAGCTATGAGTGTACGTGCAAGGACAGTGTTTCTTGGTATTTATCCCCGGTGAACAAGAAATGCATTTCTAAGGTACTAAACTTCTCGCCAAACTGATTTTCTCTTCTGTTGTGTTTTTTTTCTAGCCAATCTGAGATAAATTGATTAACTTGTTTTTCTTTTAATTTTTTGATTCGTTGCTGATTATGCGCGCATTTTTAATTTATGAAACTGCTTTTTGAAAATATCACTGGGAAAACCTGCTCATACACGTTAAGTGATCTTTGCTGGGGGCACGACGAGCCGGATGGTTGCATTGCCGTTACCACGGCAAAAGTTGATGTTTCCAGGCGTGACAGTGAGACGGTGGTTCTCAAGGGTACGTTCGAAGGTCAGTATTCAACGGAATGTGACCGGTGTAGAGAGCAGGTAACAACGGATTTATATTGTAAATTTGAATATCTGGTTACCACAAGGAAAGAACAGGTCCCTGAACTGCGTGACGTTGAATGCAGTGAAGAGGATATCATTACTCTTTATCTTGATGAACCGGAAATTGATGTCGATGAGATTTTGCGAGAGCAGGCCTATCTGGCCATGCCCCTGAGGATTCTCTGTAGTGAAGATTGTAAAGGTATCTGCACTGGATGTGGGGCTTCGTTGAACAGTGAAGTGTGTTGTTGCTCTTCAGAGAAGGGTGATTCTGTCTTCGCTGTATTGAAAAAGCTCAGTACCAGTTGATAAAAATTAACAAAATGGTATGAATAATACCGTATTTGGAGGATAAAATGGCCTTACCAAAAAGAAGACATTCCCATTCCCGTACCCGGAAAAGACGTTCCCATGATTTCCTGACAGCTCCAGGGCTCTCAGTTTGTGGTGATTGTGGCGAACCCAAACAACCACATCGGTTGTGTGGCAGTTGTGGTAAGTACAAAGGGAGAACTGTTTACTCTCTTGATACTGCAATCGAATAGGAGAGCCGTTGTGCAAATAGCCCTGGATGCCATGGGCGGAGACTATGGCTCAGAGGAATTGATCGCCGGGGCACTGCTTGCTGTTCGGCAGACTGGCTTTAATGTGAGTCTGGTAGGTGACGAGGTTCTTTTAAATAAACACCTCGACACCTTGGCTCCTGATTCCAAAACAGCGAAGTTGATCAAGATAGTTCATTCATCTCAAGTCGTTGGTATGAATGAACATCCAGTTGATGCGATTCGAAAGAAAAAAGACGCTTCTATATTGGTTGCCTTTGACCTTGTTCATCGTGGAGAGGCAGATGCCGTTGTGAGTGCTGGTAACTCCGGTGCGACCCTCGCAGCTGCAAGCCGCAAGCTCGGTCGCCTGGACGGGATTTCCCGCCCAGGTATTGCCTCAATTTTTCCGACCCTCAAAAAACCAGTGGTGCTGATGGATATCGGTGCTAATGTCGACTGTCGCCCACAGCATCTTTTTCAATTCGGCGTCATGGCCTCAGCCTTCTCACGCATTAATGATGTAAAGAATCCCCGAGTGGGATTGTTATCTATTGGTGAAGAGACGGGAAAAGGCAATAGTCTGATCAAAGAGACATATCCTCTTCTGGAAAAGAGTTCCTTGAATTTCATCGGTAACGTCGAAGGGCGCGATGTTTTTCAAGGTGAGGTTGATGTAATTGTCTGTGATGGTTTTGTTGGCAATGTCTGTTTGAAGGTCAGTGAAGGTCTGGCCGAGGCCGCCATGCAGATGCTGAGAGATGAAATCGTTAAGTCACTTTGGGCAAAAATTGGCTATTTGCTTGCAAGACATGCCTTCAAATCTTTTAAAAAGCGTGTAGATTACGCAGAATATGGTGGCGCACCGCTCCTTGGTATAGATGGTATAGGCATTATCTGTCATGGTAAATCAAGCTCACATGCGATAAAAAACGCTATTCTTGAAGCTGCAAAAATGGCCAAAGGAAATATCAACAAGGATATTTTGGAAAGTCTGGCCAATAGCAAAAACGTTGAACATTTGGAGATGTAATGGGAACTGTTGTCTTGGGGACTGGTTCATGTTTGCCAAAAAGGGTTCTCACCAATGTCGAACTTGAGTCGATTGTTGATACGAGTGCTGATTGGATACAAAGCAGAACGGGTATTGAGAGCAGGCATATTGGTGGTAAAGGCGAAAAGACCTATCAGCTGGCAACACAGGCTGCAAAAATTGCTTTGGCTGCTGCGGGAGTCTCAGCAGAGGAACTTGGCCTCATCGTTGTGGGGACGATAAGTTCTCATATGCTTATGCCGTCTAGTGCTTGTTTTGTTCAGACTGAAATCGGGGCGAAAAACGCCTTTGCCTACGATCTTAATGCGGCTTGTTCGGGATTTCTGTACGGGCTTGATCTCGCCGACAAATATATTCAGGCAGATCATTCTATGAAGGTGCTGGTTATTGGTGCTGAGACCCTCTCGGGGCGACTAAACTGGCAGGACAGGAACACTTGTGTGATTTTTGGTGATGGTGCCGGGGCAGCTGTTTGTGGGTATTCCGACAGTGATCGCGGGATAATCGGCTCGAATATGCATTCTGACGGTAACCTGTGGAAGCTTCTCTGTATGCATGCACCGGAAAGCACCAATCCAGATCTTCTTGTAAAGGACAATCCTGGTGCCTATATCCAGATGGAAGGGCGAGAAGTATTCAAGCACGCAGTTCGTGCCATGGAAGACGCTGTGCGTGGTCTTCTTGAAAAAGAAAAGATCAGCAAAGAATCCTTGAGCCTCGTTATCCCGCACCAGGCTAATATGCGAATTCTCAATAAATTAATTGATAGGCTTAATATCCCAAAGAGTAAAGTATTTATTAACGTTTCCAAGTATGGTAATACGTCCGCTGCATCAATCCCCATAGCTCTTGATGAAGCAAACAGCAGTGGTTTGATTGCGCAAGGCGACACAGTTTTATTTTGTTCCTTCGGGGGTGGTTTTACCTGGGGTGCAACCCTGATTAAGTGGTAAACAGGAGATATACGTATGGATTATTTCTTATCTGAAGAGCAGCAGATGATTGTCGATATTGCAAGGCAAATCACTGATGAACGAATAATACCTAATCGTGCCGAACTCGATGAAAAGCATGAGTTTCCCCGGCAGATTCTCAACGAAATGGCGCAAGCTGATCTGTTCGGAGTTCCGATTCCTGAAGCTTATGGCGGTTTTGGTGGGGGCTGTCTGGATATAGCCCTGACGGTTGAACAGTTAGGGCGTGGATGTGTTGGGGTAGGTACAGCCTTTGCAGCAAACTTTCTTGGTGTCTATCCCATAATCATTGCTGGCTCTGAAGAGATGAAACAGAAGTATCTGCCTGATGTGGCAACCGGCAAAAAGTTTGGCGCTTTTGGTCTTACTGAGGCTAATGCGGGTTCGGATGCCTCCGGAATTCAGACGACTGCTGTGCTCGATGGTGATGAGTGGGTGCTTAACGGCACAAAACAATGGATCACTAATGGTGGTGAGGCGCAGATTTATACAGTTGTGGCGATTACCGACAGGAGTCGCGGACCTCGTGGTGCATCTCTGTTTGTTGTGGAAGAGGGAGACCTTGGTTTTTCTTGCGGTCCCAAAGAAAAGAAAATGGGAATCAGAGCTTCTTCCACCACTGAGCTTATTTTTAAAGACTGTCGCATTCCAAAAGATCGTATGATCGGTCGTCCGGGAACCGGTTTTATCACTGTCATGAAGACGCTTGATCTCTCTCGGCCTGGCATCGCAGCCCTTGGCGTCGGTCTGGCACAAGGGGCGCTGGATGAGGCGGTAACATATGCCAAACAGCGTAAACAGTTCGGCAAACCGATTATCGCTTTCCAGGCAGTACAGCATTTACTCGCTGATATGGCGATAGGTATAGAGTCGGCCCGTGCCCTTGTGTACTCTGCGGCAAAGCATATTCAGGCTCATCCAAAAGATATGTCGAAGGCTTCAGCCATGTGTAAAACATATGCCACTGATGTGGCCATGAAAGTCACTA
Organism: uncultured Desulforhopalus sp.; assembly: GCA_963677465.1. Lineage (GTDB taxonomy): Bacteria > Desulfobacterota > Desulfobulbia > Desulfobulbales > Desulfocapsaceae > Desulforhopalus_A. Next base: position 1,290,842 of record OY781976.1, read on the forward strand.
CCGATGCGGTTCAGGTTATGGGTGGCTATGGATATATGTGTGAATATCCGGCTGAAAAAATGATGAGGGATGCCAAAATACTTCAGATTTATGAGGGTACCAATCAGATTCAGCGAAATGTTATTGGCCAGGAATTAAATAAAGAATACTCCTGATCGTATTCCCCGAAGTCAGCCTGAAAACCTATGCCATAAAAGATGGCGATAGACGATTTTTTTAAATGCGGGTAGTTGAATGAAAATAATTGTATGCGTTAAACAGGTACCGGATGCCAAGGATGTGCGTCTTGATCCTGTAACGAACACGCTTGCCAGGGAAGGTGTGGAGTCGATCATGAACCCATATGATCAGCACGCTCTGGAAGAGGCCGTTCGTCTTAAAGAAATACATGGTGGCGAGGTGGTTGTCGTGACAATGGGCCCGCCACAGGCAGAAGAAATGCTTCGGCTGGCAATTAGTTGTGGCGCGGATAGTGCTGTTCTGGTCTCAGATAGATCTTTTGCTGGCGCCGATACTTGGGCGACCTCGTACACTCTTGAACATGCTTTAAATAAAATTGGCAACTTCGATTTGATCTTATGTGGTAAACAAGCCATTGATGGTGACACAGCGCAGGTCGGACCGGGCCTTGCCACCCGGCTTGGCATTCCTTATCTTACTTGTGTACAAAAGGTGCGCGAAGGAAGCAGCGCTGGCTTGACTGTGGAAAGGATGATGGATGACGGATACGATGTCGTTCGTGTTGAACTCCCGGCTTTGTTGACTGTTGTAAAGAACATCAACGAACCCCGGGTTCCTTCACTGAAAGGGAAAATGAAGGCCAAAAAGGCTGAAATCCTCAGGCTGAGTGCAGAAGATATCGGGGCTGATCCCGCCTGCATTGGGCTGCCCGGCTCACCGACTAAAGTTGTTAACGTATTTCCACCCGAGGCGCGAGGGGGACGGTCGGTGTTAACCGGCACACTTGACGAACAGCTTGATCAGCTTGTTGAAAAGTTGATTCCATATCTGTAACAGAGCGGGGTATTGAAATATGTTGAAAGTAAGTAAAGAGCTTTGTATTGGATGCGGAATCTGCGAAGATAACTGCCCCTTTGGTGCTATCACTGTGGAAGATGGGCTGGCAATCGTCGGAGAGAGCTGTACTCTCTGCGGTGCGTGTGTTGACGCCTGTGAGGTTGAGGCACTCAGCCTTGAGGTGAAAGCTAAACGGGTTCAGGATGATTTAGCGTCCTGGGCTGGCGTTATGGTTTTTTGTGAATATAGAAGAGGTGAGCTGGCAGCGGTTTCTCTTGAACTTTTAGGCGTCGGTCGGCAACTGGCCGATAAGCGTGGGGTTCAATTGAGTGCTTTGTTGCTTGGCCATGAAACCCGCGAAACGGCGCAATTGCTCATTGGACACGGCGCTGATATTGTCTACCTCGCCGATCATGCGGAGCTGCAGGAATTCAGAGATGACAGCTATAGTCAGGTTACCTCAGCTGTCATTGCCAAATATAAACCGGAAATAGTCTTAGCCGGCGCTACTGCCATTGGGAGATCATTTATTCCCGGCGTAGCCACTGTTTTAAATGCAGGTCTCACCGCCGACTGTACGAAACTTGAGATCCGTGAAGAGGATGGTGCGCTGTTGCAGACTCGACCTGCCTTTGGTGGTAATATCATGGCAACCATCGTGTCTGAATCAACGAGACCGCAGATGGCAACTGTTCGCCCGAAAGTCATGAAAGAGCTTGTCTTTGATGCTGCGCGTACAGGTACTATTGTTGAAGTTAGTCCAACAGAAGAACAGTTACAGAGTCGGGTACAGGTACTTGAATCTGTAGTGGTTGAAGCAGGGAGTGTAAATATTCAGGAGGCCGATATTCTCGTCTCTGGTGGTCGTGGACTTGAAAACGCCAAAGGCTTCGAGCTGATCAGGGAGCTTGCAGAAACCATGGGAGCAAAGGTGTCTGCGTCGAGAGCAGTGGTTGATGCTGGATGGATTCCGTATCCCCATCAGGTTGGCCAAACAGGCAAAACTGTGGCACCGAAACTCTATATCGCCTGCGGCATCTCAGGGGCAGTTCAACACGTTGCAGGAATGCAGTCGGCGGAAACCATTGTCGCTATTAACCGTGATGAACATGCAACGATTTTTGATGTGGCTGATTTCGGAATTGTCGGTGACCTGTTCGAGATTATCCCTAAATTGATAAGAAAAATAGGGGAGCGGCGTTAAGTCATGAGCCTAAGTGGAAAAGTTGCTGTGGTAACTGGTGGTAGCCGTGGGATTGGCAGGGCTATTTGTATTCGCCTGGCTTCCATGGGTGCTTTGGTCTACGTCAACTATGTCAGTCGATCAGCAGCAGCCAAAGAGACTCAACAAATAATTCAAGAAGCCGGTGGCAGAGCAGAGATAGTCGGTTTCGATGTTGCTGATAGTGCAGGTGTACAGGAGGCATTTAAAGCTATAATCGCTTCCGCCGGATCGGTTGATATCTTAGTTAACAATGCCGGGATTACTAGAGATGGTCTGATGGCTAGAATGAAAGAGTCTGATTGGGATGAGGTTATGAACACCAACCTCAAGGGTGCTTTTTTATGTTCTAAAACAGCATCAAGGACGATGATGAAGAAAAAATGGGGCCGGATAATTAATATTTCTTCGGTCTCCGGGGTTGCCGGCAACCCTGGGCAGGTGAATTACTCGGCGGCAAAAGCTGGGCTCATTGGACTTACTAAATCTATGGCCAGAGAATATGCTTCGCGTAATATTACGGTGAATAGTGTAGCTCCCGGCTATATTGAAACCGAAATGACTGATTTATTGGATGAGAAAGCTCAGGAGCAGATCAAAATGGAAATTCCACTAGCCATTTTCGGAAGTACCGAAGATGTGGCTGGTGCAGTTGCCTACCTTGCATCAGAGGATGGTCGCTATATTACCGGGCAGACTCTTCATATAAATGGTGGTATGTATATGTAATCCGGCATACGGATAATTGTGTTGTATTTTGTAAAATAAAATCATAGCACATAGTTTTTATAGCTATGTCTAATTTCCAGTAAGGGAGAATTACAATGGCCGTTGAACAAAAAATGATAGATATAATCGTTGAGCAGTTAAGTGTTGAAAGTGATAAGGTTGTTCCAAACGCGTCGTTTGTTGACGACCTCGGGGCTGATTCCCTTGACCTGGTTGAACTGATTATGGCAATGGAAGAAGGTTTTGATATTGAGATTCCCGATGAGGATGCAGAGGGTATCACGACTGTTCAGGACGCAATTGATTACGTTAAAAAGCTTCAGTAGTTTTGACTTTTTAGTTACAAGCAGCAATTTTTATATACCCCCCGTTTACACGGTGAGACAGTAACAATAACTAAAAGGAGTAATTATTGTGAGGCGAAGGGTAGTAGTTACAGGTTTAGGATTGGTTACACCACTCGGTACCGGTGTTGTGAAAAGTTGGCAGAATATTTGTTCCGGGGTTAGTGGCGTTGATCTGATAACTCGATTTGATACCAGTGATTACGGTGTAAAAATTGCTGCGGAAGTAAAAGATTTTCAGGTTGAGGACTTTTTTGAAAAAAAGGAAGCTAAACGTCTGGATCTTTTTGTTCAATATGGTCTTGCCGCCGCTCTAATGGCATTTAAGGACAGCGGTTTCGAGGTTACTGAAGAAAACAGCGAAAGAGTTGGCGTTATAACCGGTTGTGGTATGGGTGGCTTACCTAGCATCGAAAAATATCACAGTGTATGTCTTGAAAAGGGTCCCAAAAAAATAACACCCTTTTTTATCCCTATGGTTATTCCTAATATGGCCTCTGGCCATATATCCATGGCTATTAAATCTACGGGACCTAATCTCGCTTTAACAACCGCCTGTGCAGCTGGAACTCACTCTGTTGGTGAGGCGTATCGGCATATTAAGTATGGCATGTGCGATATGGTCATGGCTGGCGGTGCAGAAGCGGTTATCTGCGGTCTCGGGGTGGCTGGTTTTTCTGCAATGAAAGCTTTGTCTGCTCGAAATGACGACCCCAAGAAAGCATCCAGACCTTTTGATAAAGATCGTGATGGATTTGTTATGTCCGAGGGAGCCGGCATGCTGGTATTAGAAGATTACGATCATGCTCTTGCCCGCGGCGCTAAGATCTACGCTGAAGTGTGCGGTTATGGTTTGAGCAGTGATGCTTATCACATAGCGGCTCCTCCTGAAGATGGTGCTGGTGGTGTGCGGGCTATGAAAATGGCAATAAGAGATTCCGAATTGAGCCCTGAGGATTTTGATTATATAAATGCCCATGGCACCTCCACTCCACTAAATGACAAATGTGAAACATTAGCTATAAAAACAGTTTTTCAGGACCATGCTGAAAAATTGGCGATCAGCTCCACAAAATCGATGACAGGACATATGCTTGGTGCAGCAGGTGGCATTGAGGCAGTGTTCACCGCACTTTCGATTTATGAGCAGATTGCTCCTCCAACCATTAATCTGGAAAGCCCCAGTGCTGAATGTGATTTGGATTATGTGCCAAATGTCGCGAGAAAAATGAATATTCGTGCTGCCCTGTCAAATTCCTTTGGCTTTGGCGGAACAAATGCTGTTGTCGCAATGAAAAGGTTTGAATAGCAAGTTCGTTCGGGAGAGAAAAGTGAAAATAGTCCTCGCTGCTGATCATGGTGGTTTTGAATTGAAAGAAATTATCAAGAAGAGTCTCCTTGTCGCCGATTATGATGTTGTAGACGTTGGCTGCGATTCGATAGATTCGGTAGATTATCCTGATTTTGCCGAAAAGGCTGTTTCAATTATGCTGACCGGAGAATGTCAAAGAGGTATATTGGTTTGTGGGACGGGTATTGGCATGTCTATTGCAGCTAACAGGCACAGACAAATTAGAGCAGCTAACTGTTTTGATGAGAGAACTGCAAAATTGAGTAGAGAACATAATAATGCCAACGTCTTATGCCTTGGAGCAAGAGTTCTTGATGTCGATACTGCAATACAGATGGTTTTGACATGGCTTACAACCGAATTTGCTGGGGGGCGCCATCAAAAAAGGATTGCCAAATTCAGTGATTAACATGAAGTGGAGTAACTTGTGTTTTTTATAGAGCCGATTTTGCCGACGCAAAATCGGCTCTATTGCTTTTTGGGGTAATCTTTATTTGGTACTACCTACACCAAACCTAGAAAGACGTTGAAGAATGTCACTTTTTGATTCAAGGTAATTGCAGAGCAAGAGAGTATGAAAATGTGGACAAAATATTTGTTTACGGGAGGTGTTTAGTGAAATGTCCGTATTGTGAGCATCTAGACAACCGGGTGATTGATTCTCGCCTCAATAAGGATGCGACGATTACCAGGCGAAGAAGAGAATGCTTGGCATGTGATCAGAGGTTTACAACCTACGAACGGCTTGAAGTAATGTTGCCCGTACTGGTGAAAAAAGATGGCCGTCGTGAGGTTTGGGACCGGCGCAAGCTTGTTGGCGGCCTGGAAAAAGCCTGTGAGAAACGCAGTGTCAGCCGTGACAAAATTGATGAATTTGCTGATGATATTGAACATAAACTGCAGGATTACGGGGCAAAAGAAATTCCCTCGGGGGTGGTGGGGGAATGGGTGATGGAAGGGTTACCTCTTCTTGACGAAGTTGCATATGTTCGATTTGCTTCTGTTTATCGGCAGTTTAAAGATGTTAATGAGTTTATGGATGAACTAAAAACGCTCCTTGATTCTAGAGGGATTAATGAAGGAAAACCAAGATAAACATTTTATGCGTCTGGCCATAAAAGAAGCCAGAAAAGGGATGGGGCGCACTTCTCCTAATCCCTGTGTTGGTGCGGTGATTGTTAAAAACGGCCAGGTCATTGCTAAAGGCTATCATAAGAAAGCTGGAACACCACATGCAGAAATAAATGCTTTAAGAAATGCCTCTGAATCGGTTGCTGGAGCAACGATCTACGTAACTCTTGAACCCTGCAACCACACCGGCAAAACTCCTCCATGTAGCATGGCATTACTTGAAAACAAGTTGTCGCGGGTGGTGATTGGCATGACCGATCCCAATCCGTTGGTTAATGGTAGTGGTAGTGATTTTTTGAGGAACAATGGCGTCGATGTGATGAGTGGTGTGTTGGAAGAGGAGTGCCGAGCGCTCAACTATCCTTTTATCAAACAAATCACCCAAGGGATGCCCTGGACTATTATGAAAGCGGGGGTCAGTCTTGACGGAAAATTAAATTATCAGAGTGGTTGTGCTGGCTGGATCACGGGTGAGGAGTCGGCGCAAGAAGTGCATAAAATTCGCAATATTGTAGATGCTATACTCGTTGGCAGAAATACCGTTAATGTTGATAATCCCTCTCTTACCACACGATTAGCACGGGGTGTGGCAAAGGACCCTATCAGGATTATCCTCGATAGTGATCTCTCAACTTCTCTGGAATCAAAAGTGTATCACCTTGAATCGAAGGCGCCGACTTGGGTTGTTTGCGCAACAGATGTTCTTGAAATCAAAAAAAAAGCATTTGAAAAAAATGGAATTAGGTTGATTCCCATTGACCGTTCGAAAAAGGGTCTGGATCTGAAAAGCCTCCTGAAAGTACTTGGTAAGGAAAAAATATGTTCTGTCCTTGTTGAGGGCGGGGCTTGTCTACACGGAGCATTTATCCGAGAAAAGCTTTTTGATTACGCACATCTTTTTTATGCACCACTCTTTGCAGGTGATCAAGGTGTCTCTTTGATTGAAGGATATCAGGTGCCCGATCGGAATGGTGCACCCCGCCTGGAGCATGTCATTCACAGAAGACTTGGTGAAGATATTTTAATATCTGGTCAGGTGAGTTATCGATAAGGGTTGGCAGTTACGAACACCTTCGGCGGCTATTTGTTGAGGTATTGTTCACAAGCAGCAAAATTTTTAAAAGTAATCGAGAGGGTGATTTCGTCTTTTTCGAAGGAAGGTGAATGAGAAATTGAATGATTTGCCGGCAGTTCCAGGCTTCTCAGTTGCTTGACAAATCGGCTCTCAGCGTCTGATGATTTAGGGTTGATCTCCTGTTGCAATAGGTTGCCAAAGTGTTGAATCTTCTGTGGTATGTTTAGTTCTTTGTGTTGGAGGATATCTGCAATCTCTTTTTTTTGTAAATATGAACAGATGGTTGATCCTTGTCGAAACGCGATATCACGGATGAGATTGAAAAACCTCTTCTGCTTGCCATCTCCCATGCCGAGATCTTTAAATAATTGTACCAAAGCAAGTCTGTCGGTTTCTTCCGGCAGGGAAAGGATTTCAAAAACCATTCGCTCCTGAATCCGACCTTCGTGGACCTCCTTGATGAATGGGTCTTTTTGCTGAAGAATCTTTAGTAGACTGGGAATAGTTGAGCGCCCATTTTTAATCTGCAGCTTTTGCTGAAAGTGTGCCACCATCTCTCCCATCTTTAACATTCGACAGGCTATTTCTACAAAACGGGCTTTCTCTGCAAGTGACAGCTGAGAGCCGCAATTGTGGTCGGCCAATAGCAGAGTTAAGATGTCGTGATGAGGGGTGTCTTGCTTGATGACCAGACAATGTATTTGAGGAGAATTCGTAAATCGCCTGACAAACTCAAGTCGCCTGGCTCCAGAGACGATTGTGAAGGCATTCTCTGAATTGGCGATAACAAGAGGTGGATGGATGATTCCATTCTGGGTAAAGTTTTCTTGTAGCTCAGTTGGAATTACTCCAAACTCCCACGGATGTAGATTCCACTCTGGAGAAAAATTGATAGAGTCTAATGGTATTGACTGGTGGGAAAAGTACATAGCTCACACGTTAAAAGGGGATAAAAACACCTGATTTATCTGACCTCGATGAAAGGGAAAAAAATTAGCCTGGTGTTCGAATCACAGCCAGGCTAATTGAGGAACATATGTTAGTAGAGGAGTTGGGTTGTCTTTCAACTATGCCCGCATAGCCAGCACTATTTAAAGCATCTGCACATGGGACTGAGAGTCTTCGCCGAATTAATTATCAGAAAAATAAAGAAATAATTGTCAGGCTGTTCAGTGCTGGGTTAAGCCTCGTTGATTTTTTCGCGAAGTATACCTGAAGGCTTAAATGTAACAACCCGACGAGCATCAAGGGTTAGTTCATCACCGGTCTGTGGATTACGCCCCCGTCTTGAATTTTTGTATTTAACGTTAAATTTACCGAAGCCGCTTAAGAGCAGATCTGAACCCTTAATGAGTGACTCTTTGGAAATGCGAAGAAATGCTTCCACCGAATCCGTTGCCTGGGCCTTGGTCAGTCCCTCGTGATTTTTGTATACTTGTTGTACTAGGTCTGCTTTGGTAAGAGTCATATGTCCTCCATAATTAACTGTTTTAGTTGTTAAACCCTTCATAATAATAAACTTTTGGTCCAGAATGTCAAACTTTCTCTTAAAGAAAGACCATATCGGCCAATAATTGTTAGACAACAGAAGCAATTTTGAATATTGGCAGGTACATGGCGACTACAAGACCCCCTATCATTCCTCCAAGAAAGACCATCATAAAAGGTTCAATCATGGCAGTAAGGTTATCCACCGCCTGATCCACCTCTTCATCATAAAAATCGGCAATTTTTTCCAGCATGGTATCCAGAGCACCAACCGTTTCACCGACATTTATCATTTGCACTACCATGTTGGGAAAAACGCCACATTCCTCTAATGGTTCTGCAATTGGCCGTCCTTCGGCTATGGAATCGCCTACTCTGAATACTGCATTTTCAATGACTTTATTGCCTGCTGTCTTTGCGACAACTTGGAGTGCCTCGAGAATGGGCACGCCACTTTGCAGCATAGTGCTCAGTGTTCTGGTAAATTTGGCTACAGCAACTTTTCGTAATAAAATACCAACTACTGGAGAATGTAGTAATCCTTTGTCAATTGCTAATTTGCCCTTTTCTGTGGCATATATTTTTTTAATAATCATAATCATGATAAATATTGCAATGAATATATAAAGGAAATTATTTTTAAAAAAATCACTGAGATCCACAACAATTTGAGTTGGTAGAGGCAAAGCTGATCCAAAATCTTCGAACATTGTAGTAAAAACAGGGACGACAAAAACTAAAATAATAACAAGAATGAGTAAAGAAATGGCCAGACAGATGGTTGGATAGGTCATGGCACCTTTGACCTTCTTTTTTAACAACATCGATTTTTCCATGAATGTGGCCAGTCGTCCAAGGATGGTGTCGAGAATACCACCCGTCTCCCCTGCTTCAATCATGTTGGTGTAAAGGTTGTCAAATACTTTAGGCTTTTTGCGCATTGAATCGGCGAGAGTTGATCCTGCCTCTACGTCCTGTCGGATCTCTACGAGTGCCTTTTTGAAAGTGGGATTGCTTTGTTGTTTTTCTAATATTTCGATACCTTGAACGAGTGGCAAACCGGCATCAATCATTGTTGATAGCTGCCTGGTGAAAATAACGATATCTTTTCCAGTTACACTGGGGCTGAATAATGCTATGTTTTCAAGAAGGTCTTTGGGCTTTTCCTTAACAATTGGGTTGGTAATTCGTAATCGTTTTACGTGAGCAAGTGCGGTTTTCATGTCAGGAGCTTCTAATTCCCCTTTCCTTTTTTCACCGTAAGAATTTTTTCCTTTCCAAACATAAACAGGCATTTTCGTCTCCGATTTTGCGAAACAATAAATTAAAATCAACACATCTTGGTTGTTCGAAACAACGGTAAATAATATCGATTGTATATCAACAATTTCTAGATTACAAGTTCGGACACATTTTCTCTGATTTCAGTTATCTTTTAAAAACAGAGAGGGGCAACAGGCGGAAAAGTGAAGGAAATTGACAAAGAAACAAGCTGATATAAATAAAGCTTGTCTGCTGCGATCAGTGTTGGTATACTAGTCGTTTGGTAAAAAATTAGTTATGTCAGTCGTTGGCTCGCCGCGACTGTTGTTTCTGGCGTAGTTGGTAGATGGGCCAGTAAGTGATTGATCGATTGGAGGATAAATATATGCAGAATCAGGACACAGTAAATTATTGTGATGGTCGTTTTCAGCCTGTTATAGATAAATGTGAAGGGTGTGGACGTATTGTAGAGCAAGAAGAAAAACAGTTTTGCAAAACCTATTTGTATCCGGCAGCGAAATGGAAGTTGGGATTCTGTAACTTTGCAACCCACGCAAAACCTGAAATTAATATAATTAAGGTGAGAATCAACCCATTGAAGGCAGCTAAACGGGCTTCAAAAAGAAAATAGTTTTTAAGTAATATCCGTAATATCCCAAAAGAAAGGGGCTCAGCTTTAAAGTTGATCCCCTTTCTTTCGTTATTTCAGTCGCTTGTCACCAGCCGATTGCCAAAAATTGCTGTGCCGACCCTCACAATAGTTGCTCCTTCTTCGATGGCGATGTGAAAATCGCCAGACATTCCCATTGAAAGTTCCGGCCTTTTAACTGCTGGAAACAGACCTTTTTTCATTAGCTTTTCTGCTAACAGTCGTAGGTTTCGAAAATGTGGCCGTGACAATTCCGGATTCTCCTGTAGCGGGGGGATGGTCATAAGACCGCATACTCGTATCCCCTGAAGATCATTCAAATTGATAAGTAAATCTTCTGCTTCGCTACTTTCCACGCCTGCTTTATTCGTATCGTTGGCAATATTCACCTGAATAAGTATATCCATGGTTTTGCCTAAGGCCCTGAGATTCTTGTCCAAGGCTTTGCCGAGTTTTAGGCTGTCAACTGTTTCAATCATAGTGCAAGTTTCTGCGGCAATTTTGGCTTTGTTGCTTTGAAGATGGCCGATAAAATGAAAGCTTGCTGAGGGGGGCACCATGTCCTTTTTGGCCTGAACCTCCTGGATATAATTTTCCCCAAAAATTGTTTGGCCTGCGGCAAAGGCTTCGGTGATTATCTCGGCTGGAAAACGCTTCGAAACAGCGACCAGTCGTATATCATCCGGGGACCTATGAACCTTAGCAGCTGCACTTGCAATTCTTCCTTTTATTAATTCAATATTTTTAGAGATCATAGTAACGATTATATCTTGTTGAATTTGAAAAGATTCTCAGCGTTGGTTGTGGTGTTTTCGCTGACGAGTTCAATCTCGATGCCCCGAAGTTCTGCTATCTTTTGGGCTGAGTATAATACATATGAGGGCTCATTTCGTTTGCCGCGGAAAGGGTGGGGGGCAAGAAAAGGCCCGTCTGTCTCTAGAACCATGGACGTTAATGGTATTTTTTTCGCAACTTCTTGCAAGGTTGCTGCATTTTTAAAGGTTACTATCCCAGGAATTGAGATGAGCATACCAAGATCTAAAACCTTGTGGGCAAAAGATAAATCACCGCTGAAACAGTGCATAATCCCACCGTAATCAAGTGGTCTGGCTTCGCTGAGGATCTTTATCGTGTCATCATTGGCTTCTCTGTTGTGGATTATTACTGGTAATTCCAGTTCATGAGCTAATTCCAATTGCTTTTTAAAATGTTCCCGTTGTCGGGAAGGTTCGGAGTGTTGTTTCGCATAATCCAGACCGATTTCGCCGAAACCGACAATGTCCGTGTTATGATGACGGTAGAGTTGTTCAAGCTCTGTGTAGTCGCTATCTTTGACCTTGTCGACATCGTGAGGGTGGATGCCGATGGTCGCGTACACCTGGGGATACGTGCGGGCAATCTCGATGGCATTTTTTGAACTGGCCAGATCAATGCCTATGGTGACGATTTTTTCGATGTGGTTCGCCTGCGCAAAATTTAACACTGTTTCGATGTCATGACTATATGCGGTCATGTCCAGATGACAGTGGGTATCAATGAAGTGGCAGGAGTCAGAGAGTTGTGGCAGGTTGATGTTCATTGTTTTCATAGTAAATCCCTTTGCCTTCTCTTTAGCAAAAAAGGCAATAAGCTGCAAATTTGAATTTTCCGCGATGATCCACTGAAAGTAATCAAAAAAACAGTGATGACAACGTTCATTTTAAATACGTAACAGCAGAATGAATATCCCATAAAAATGAAAAATTTACCTTCATATAGGCAAAAAACTATCGTATAGTAATTAAAGCAATCTTTAATTGTACTTTTTTATAAAAAAAACCAATCTACAATACACTTTACCAGGTTAATATTTCTCACATTTTTTATTTAGCCTTAGAAAAAAGCTGATACCAGCAACCAACATTTACGATGAGGTTTGTAGCATGAATTATGGGATAGTCAGTCAAGAACAACTCGAGCAGATAGATGGGATTTTGTCAGATAAACTGATAAAACTCGGTGTTGATTGTGTCATAATAATAGACATGGCTGGAAATATTATTACTGCAAAAGATAATGGCGAAAGCAAATATGACGTCTATTCCTTCGCAGCACTGGCAGCCGGTAATTTTGCTACGGTTGATGCTATGGCCAAACTTGTTGGTGAACAAGAGTTTTCCCTGCTTTTTCATAAAGGTCAGGAGTCTAACATACATTTTAGTAAAATTGACGATGAGCTGTTGCTAATTTCCATGTTCGGCAGAGATATATCGCTTGGTTTTCTTAGGTTGAATGTTGTTGATGTTGTTGAAAAAATTAAGAATATCTGGGGAAGAGAATAAAACCTCGCTGTTTTGATATTTGAATATTTTGAATAGCTAATTAATGACCTGATCTTTCTGAATAGAAAATCGATAGGGAGTAGAACGTTGAGTTTTATCAACTTAAAAGACAAAGTTGTCCAAGTTAAGGTAGTGTATTACGGACCTGGCCGGTGCGGAAAAACCACTAATCTTGAATATATCAACCGCACGTACCGTAAACAAATTGCCTCAGAGATGGTGAGTCTTAAAACCCACGGTGACAGAACACTTTTCTTTGATTTTCTTCCTTTTGATATGGGGCAAATAAAAGGTTACGATATAAAGATACAGCTCTACACTGTACCCGGACAAGTTAAATACAATGCAACTCGAAAATTGGTCTTGAGAGGAGTGGATGGGATTGTTTTTGTCGCTGATGCCATGGAAAAGCAGCGGGAAAAGAACATTCGATCTTTAAACCAGTTGCACGAAAATCTCCAGTCATATAAGGAGAGTATTTTTAAGATACCACTGGTAATGCAGTACAACAAAGTAGATCTCAAAGAGCACGGCATTCCAATTCTACCGACGTCAGTATTGCAAAATGACCTCAACAGTCGACTTAAGGTACCCTATTTTGAGGCAAGCGCAATTACCGGGTATAATGTCGCCGCGACACTGAAGAAAATCATCTCTTCGTCGGTGATTTCAATACAGAAAAAATTACTCTAGAGAGAAAACTGTGGTGAAACAGTATACCGAAAACCAATATGATGATGACTTAACTGTTGGAACTGATGAATATGATGATTCATATTACACTGGTTCGGTTGATCTTTTTGAATTCTCAAATGATGAAGAATCACCAATCAGCCGGTTGAAAAGCCTAGTCTTATCGATTGACTGGGAGATAACTGATGAAATTCTCATGCAATTCAACGAGGAACTTGTCGATCTTCGGGAGATTTGGGCTGGGGAAAAAATCAATCTGGTTTATGTACAGGCACTGGAGAAAATAAGTAAATATATCTACCAGAAGAAAGCAGATTCTCATCCCAGTGCCATCAAACTGCTCCTCACCCTCTACCATAATCTCGAAAAAATCGTTTCGTCCTTGGATCTTACCGATGATCAGAAAAAAGAGATATTGTTGGAAGATGTTAAACGATTTGAGAGCCTCAAACGCCATATAGCTCAACCGTCTCAAGCGGTGGACGAGTCACCAAAAAATCAGCAAAAGATTCAGAAGCAAACGCTACATACTGATATCTCAAGTGATCTGTTGAAACTGAAAGCCATTGTACTTGGCATTGACTGGGAAATTACCGATCAAGATCTGAGTGACCTGCGGCAGGAAGTTATCCGGCTTGAGGGACTGTTCGCAGGGAAAAAGCCGAGACTTATTCTTTTGCAGGGGATAGGAACACTTGGTGCCTACATAAAGTTAAAAAAGAGCAATGCCCATGCCGACGCGTTTCAAATATTGCATCTGTTTTATGAAAGTCTCGAAAAAATAGTAACAACACCAATGGAGCTTGAAGAGGAGAAAGCTATCCTTTTTCCGGCTGTTGAAAAATTTAATTCTTTTAAGAAACAGCTGGGATCAACAGTTGACACCGAGGTCATTAAACGAGAAGAGAGTGAGTCTGATAGAGATTATGGGCCCTCTGATTCTGGTATGGTTGCACCTGCCTTTGCTGATTTCCCAGAAGAAGAAATTGGGGGATTTCAGGCAGAAAATGAGGCACAAATACTGGGGCTTGATAGTTCTGGCTCAATCGATAATCAAGTTGAAAGTTTTTTCACTGACCACCCAGAGGGCAGTCCAGGGGATTCAGACGGTAGCAACACAGTAGACTGTGATTTACACGAAAGAGCATTGCAGGGTGTGGATGTCGAGACGGATGATGACGAAGAGATTGGCTCGCTTTCAGATGAGGAGGCGGTCGCGCCTGCTTTAAGTGATGTGGTTCAGTCAACCAGTGAATTTTCGGAAGAAGCATCGGAGGATGATGAGCACCAGCCTTTCGAAGAAACGATAGAAAAATCTGCCAAAGAGTTAGCGGATAACCTGTTTAGTGATGATTTTGCCGCTGAGGCGGAGGATGAATCCCTTGGTGATTTTAGCAAGTTGGATAAAGACAAAGCCCTCCAGGGTGTAGATGTTGAGACTGAGGCCGATGATGATTCGGATGAAGATGCCCTGCCACTGCTTGGCGGGGAGCTCGCTCCTGCTCTTGCCGCAAATGATGAAGTCAGCCTTTATAATGAAGGCATCTTCGAGCATGCTTCCGGTTCAGAACCTGACGCTGATGAAATTGATGAGGAAATAGAAGGGACCCTCGGGGGATTCTTTGATGAGGAAATAGAATCGCATTTACCAACAGATAAAAATGTAGATGATTCGGCGCTTGCAGGTGTGGAGAGTACAATTGATTCTGAAGAGGTTTTCTCGCTTGAAGATGAAAATGGTGAGAATCTGATTTCAGAAACGGATTCTGCAATTGATGATGATTCAATTACCTCTCCTCTCGATGTGGAGAAAGAAGATATTGTTCTTCAGGGTGTGGATGTCGAAACCGAGGCTGATGATGATTCAGACGAAGAAGCTCTCCCCGTGTGGGGAGGAGAGTTAGCTCCAGCTCTCGCTGAAAATGATGAAGTGAGTATTTTTAGTGAGGAAAGCAGTGAACGTGATTCGCTTTTGGAAACAGATGATGACGACATTACAGGGTCACTTGGGGGATTCTTTGATGATGAAATACAATCACACCCATCAGCAATCGAAACTGAAGATGATTCGCCGCTCATAAACGATGAAAATCCAATTGTCCCTGAAGATGAGACAGCGATGTTTGTCCCTGAAGTGGAGGAAGAAGAAAACCTGGATTCATCTTTTGATGATAGTGATTTTGAAGAAAATATGGAAGAAGCCGCAGAAGATGACTTTTTTGCTGAAACATCAGAGTCAGATGGTTTAGTCGGTGAAGAAAAAGAGAACAATTCTCTAGAACTTGACGAGCAACTCGATGATTTCTTTGAGGTTAAATCTGATATTCCGGAAGAAGTTGTTTTTGAGCTGGTTGAAGAGAGTGATGAGAGTGACCAAGCGCCGGCAGCAGTATCCGATCCGGAAGTAACTGAAGAAGCATCCAGTGACGAATTTGTGTCAGCAGAAGAAGATCTATTTTCTTCGAACCCTATTTTTGAGGATGAAGAGATAGAAGATCTGCCGGAAGATTTCACCTCCACGTTTGAGACAGAGAAGACGAACGAAACTTATACAGTCTTGCAAACCTGTGTAGATTCCCTTGGTATAGAGCTCGATAATAAAGTTATTTTAGGGCTTTGGGAGGAAATCGATCATCTTCAAAAGCATCTGGCTGCAAAACCTCTGGAGCTGAACTTTTTGCAACTGATCACTACCGTTACCAGGCATATTGATCAAAATCGCTATGATTCGAGTAGCTATGCCTATGGCTTGCTGCAATCTATTTGTAGTGCATTGACAGATTTGCTGGAGGACGATGTCCAGCACAATCTGGAAATGCTTTTGACTGAAACTCGCAAGGTTTTAAATTGGCAAGAAGACATCCTTGCTCAACAGGCAGCGAAAAATGAGGCTGAATTAACGATTGGCGACCCAATGTCTTCTGATTTGGAAAACATGCAGGCCTTGGATCAAGAGGATTCAGTAGCGGTCGGGCAATTGGACAAATCGCCAGAGAGCTTGACTGATTGGGGGGACACAAAAATGCTCACAGATGATCTTAAGCAGGAAATTTCTTCGCTCCGCCAGACCTTGCAAAATGAAATAGCAGAGTTGCGAAAAGAGTTGAAAGGTAATTCACACTGATTTTTTGAGCAGGATACATCCCAGATAGTACCCAAAAGGGTTGTCTCCGATCAGGAGACAACCCTTTTGGTATTTTATTAGTGCAGGTTATCTATTCCAGGCAATATAGGACAACAGGGTGTAGCCAAGCATCGAGCAACCGAGAAAAATGTAAATAACTCGAGCATGCTTATTGGCTGGATGAGCTGAGAAGAACGTAATAAGAAAGAGTCCAGGTACTGCAACTCCAGCCACAAACGGTGGAAAATATCGGAGTAATTCCTGAAGACCAAGAAAAAACCATGGCCCGGAAATATAGCTTATGCCAAGGCGGTCCGGTTCCAGTGGTGCGGACACGAATACCGAAAAGATCAGGATTGCGGCGATAAGGGGAAGGTGTTCACAAACCTTAATTCGGTAAATACGTAAATGATTCCAGGCAAATATCAGTAAAAGAAGATCTAGGGCAATAACATGGTGGAGATACACTTTCCTGAGTCCACTATTTGATAGAGAAAAGAGAAGGTCATTGAGAGATGGTCCAACAACGGGTATCGCCTGCATAATATTTTCAGCGATAAGCCCGGCTGAAGAACCTGTATTGTCTCCTCTCAGGATATAGCCGGTAAAGAGCAGAAACAGAATGAGAGGAAGAGTTCCAACAAGTTGTAACCATTCTAATGGGCTATACCTTATCGCTTTGTTGTAACTTGCGAGCAGGTGAAGGCAGCAAAAGAAAAAGAAGAACTGGCTGGAAAAGAAATGTAAGGATCTAAAGAATCGACCATAGGGAGCAAGGAGATCAATTGCTGTTGTTGAATAGAACGGATTGAGATAGTCATACTGTAAGCCGACAACAATTCCCGATGAGAGAGAGAGGTAGAAGGCTATGAGCCCCCAGGCACCCCACTTTATATCTTTTAGAAAAGAAAACAGTTTGCTGAAGGGACTGAAGCGGGGGGAAAGAGAATCAGGTCGTAACAACATAGAGAGGATCATCTTGTCTTTTTTCGACCGGTAAAAAAGTGAGGGATTTTTCGGCCGGTCCTTTAACAACTGCACCCGTTTCGACGTTAAAACGGCTCTGATGACAAGGGCATTCCAGAATATCTTTGTCCTCATGATAATTAAGTTTACAGCCCAGGTGGGTACACTTGCGGGACAATGCCCAGCATTTATTGTCTCGGTCAAAAAGAATAAATTCTGCGGTGACTAAATAACCTGACAGCATTACAGGTTTATTAATGTTTACATAGACAGGTTTTTTAGGAATTTTAAAACCGGCAAACTGCAAGATAGGATACATAAACGCCAATGATCCCAAAAAAGTTAAACAAGTCCTTCTCGAGTACCTTTTCTGTTTTTTCTGTACAGTGTCTTTCATGATTTGCCAGATGAAAATTTCTTTATCAGCATCTTGTTCACGTGGGGTGGTACTAAGTCACTGACGTCACCGCCGTTTCTCGCAGCATCTTTAATGATTGATGAGCTGATATAAATCCAGCGAAAACCGGGCATAAGAAATACAGACTCGACTTCTCGTTTGAGTTTTCGGTTCATAAGAGCCAACTGAAATTCATAATCAAAATCAGATACAGCACGAATCCCTCGAACAATAGCCTTGGCATTCTGCTGAAAGGCATACTCGACAAGAAGACCGGAAACAGATTTAACCTCGATCCGTTTTCTTCCATTAAAGGATTCTTCGATCATCTGGATACGTTCTGGCAGACTGAAAACCGGATCCTTGGCAGAATTTACTGCAACCGCAACAATAAGTTTATCAAAGAGGTTGAGTGCTCTGTCAATAATATCAACATGTCCCATGGTTATGGGGTCAAACGTTCCTGGATAGATCGCGATGGTTGGTTGCTGGATTTCCTCGATGGTCATTTAATTCTCTTTCTAAAAGGAATAAGGGGGAGAACTATCTTATAACTGGCAACATTTAAGCAACACTGTTGACTCTATAAAAGCAAAAAGCAGCTTCACCATAGACACGTCTGTCAACCTGCTCAAGTGTTGAGAGGGCTGATGGCAATTTTACGTTTTTTCTTTCCTCAACTATTAGTAGGCCATTCTGAGTTAAAAGGCTACTATTGTTTACTAATTCAAGTACAGAAAGAGAGATGTTCTTGTCATAAGGTGGGTCTGCAAAAATGAGATCGAATCCTGACTGTGTTTCCTCAGGCAGTGTATTGAGAGGAAGATCTCTGGTTAAATCACGTTGAATGATTCGCATCTCACCGTCGCCCGAATATCCGGAGAGACATAGTAGAACGTTCTTTTTGATGAGTTGCAAGGCCAGGCGGTTGTTGTCAATGAAGACCACAAAGCGGGCGTTGCGGCTAAAGGCCTCAAGACCAAATGCACCTGTGCCGGCAAAGAGATCAAGAACTGTCGCTTGTGCGACTTGTGTGCCAAGTATATTAAACAAAGCCTCCCGTGCCCTGTCGGAAGTTGGACGTATACATTTTTCATGTAGGGGAGGAGTGAATAATTTACGGCCTTTTGCCGTTCCACCAATAATTCTCAAGAGTAAGCGATGCGGTTAAATTTGGTTGAGCTTGCAGCAACAGTCTGGACAATATGCCTGCACTGATTATTTGAGGTAGCCGAGGACAGTTTCGCCAGCACGTACGCTGTCACCTTTTTTGATTATGACATCGGTATCGATGGGCAAATAGAGATCTACTCGAGAACCAAACCGAATGAGTCCGAACCGTCTTCCGCCGGTCACTTCGTCACCTGGTTCCAGCCAACAGACTATCCTCCTGGCAATCAGCCCTGCAATTTGCACAAAAGCCAAGGTGTGGCCTTGCGGAGTTGAGATAATACTTGCACAATATTCGTTTTCCAAACCCCCTTGGGCACTATCAGCTGAATAGAACTTGCCTGGTTTGTAGAGTATTTTTTCGACTTTTCCACTGACGGGAATCCTATTGACATGAACATTGAAAACATTCATAAAAATTGAAATTTTTTGGACTTCGCCGACAATAAAAGGATTCTCTGGAATCTTTTCAACATGGATAACTTTACCATCGGCAGGGGAGACGAGGGCATCTGCTCTTATCGGCGTAAAGCGCTCGGGATCCCGAAAGAAACAGACTATGAAAGTGGTTGCAATAAATGCGATTAAAGTCGCAATAGAGAGACCTAAAAGAGCAAGAATGACAGTGCAAAAAGCAGCGAAGCCGATGAAAGGATAGCCTTCCTTTGCGACGGGAACTTGTGGAGTGAGCATAAAATTGTATGACCTTTATATTTGTAAGAGAGGGGGACTATTTTGTCTTATTGGCACGAGACATGGCGATAATGCCGGTTCGAACAATTTCTTTGATACCTATTGGCCGCAGGATATCGATCACTGCTTGGATTTTCGAGGCTGAGCCTGTAATTTCCACCGCGTAGCTCTTAGCGCTCACATCCACGACTTTGCCGCGGAAGATGTCGATGACCCGCAACACTTCCGCTCTTGTGTGTGCTTCAGCCTTCATGCGAATCAGCACCATTTCTCTTTCGACATATTCTTTGTCGGTTATATCAGTGACTTTAATGACATCTATTAATTTATGGAGTTGCTTGGTTATTTGCTCAACAACGGAGTTATCGCCTCTTGAGACAACTGTGAGAGACGAAACACCTGGATCAAGTGTTTCTGCCACACAAAGACTTTCGATATTGAAACCCCGCCCACTGAAGAGGCCTGTGACTCTGGAGAGAACGCCTGGTTTGTTTCGAAGAAGTACAGAAATGGTATGTTTCATCTGCATGATCCTGAGTGTAGAAAGTTTATATCTGCCAAGTTTATATTTGCCGTAGCCCAAATCTAAAGAGCGTAGGTTTCTTCACTGACTGAGCTATTAGTGAGAAAACAAGCACCTGTGTTTCAAGGCACTAAACAAGCAGCATTTCTGTGTTTGCTTTTCCGGCGGGCACCATAGGGTAGACGCCTTCTTCCTTTTCAATCTTAAAATCCATTATAACGATATTGTCGGTAGCTAATGCCTCTTTGATGACCGGCTCTACCTCACTTTTAGTGGTGGCCCTGAGGCCCACGGCACCGTAGGCCTTGGCAAGATCAACAAAGTCAGGGGTTACCGCCATAGTCGTGGACGCATAGCGCTTATCATAGAACAATTCCTGCCATTGCCTCACCATACCAAGATAACCATTGTTCAAAATTGCTACTTTTACCGGACAATTGTACTGCTTTGCCGTGGCTAACTCCTGGATATTCATCTGGATGGAGCCGTCACCGGCAATGTCAATGACGGTTTTGTTCGGAAAGGCCATCTGTGCGCCAATTGCTGCCGGGAGGCCAAAGCCCATGGTGCCCAGTCCGCCAGAGGTGACAAAATGTCTGGGATGATCAAAATTGTAGAATTGGGCTGCCCACATCTGATTCTGGCCGACTTCGGTGGTGATAATTGCCTCACCACCAGTAAGCTTATTGAGGGTTTCAATGACGTACTGAGGCTTGATAATGTCATTGTTCTCTTTGTATGACAGGGGGTGTTTGGCTGTCCATTCGCGGATCAGATTGAACCAGGGCAGATGCCTGCCGGCTTCCTCTTCGACACTGATATTTGCTTTAGTATTAAACCATTCATTGATGGCAGCAAGAGCGTTCTTACAATCAGAGACTATAGGGATATGTACTCTTACATTTTTACTGATGGAGGTGGGATCGATATCGATATGAACTATTTCGGCCTGGGAGGCGAATTCGGCAAGCTTGCCGGTCACCCTGTCATCAAATCTGGCTCCAACTGCAATCAAAAGATCACATTCAGCAACGGCCATATTAGCTGCATATGTGCCGTGCATTCCGAGCATGCCCATGGACAGATCATGGGTGCCGGGGAAAGCTCCAAGGCCCATCAGGGTCATGGTCACAGGAATATTAAGCTTAATTGCCAACTCGGACAGTTCTTTGGACGCATTAGATGAGATGACTCCTCCACCAACATAAAGTACTGGCTTTTTTGCTTTTATGATCTTTTTACAGGCCTTTTCGATCTGCATGGGATGCGGTTTGTACGTTGGCTGGTAGCTCAACATATGGACATCTGTTTTCTCGGGATAGCTAAGCAGGCTTGCCATTATATCCTTTGGCAGATCAACCAGCACGGGGCCGGGACGACCGGTGCGAGCAATGTGAAAGGCTTCCCGTATGGTTGGAACCAGGTCTTCCAGCTTGCTTACCAGATAATTATGTTTTGTGCAGGGTCGTGTAATACCGACAATGTCAACTTCCTGAAAAGCATCGTTACCAATAAGCGCACGGGGTACCTGGCCGGTCAAGACCACAAGCGGAATGGAATCTAAGTAGGCTGTCGCAATTCCTGTTACCCCGTTTGTGGCGCCGGGGCCTGAGGTGAGCAGTGCAACACCGACTTGTCCGGTTACCCTGGCAAGGCCATCGGCGGCATGTACCGCACCCTGTTCATGTCGAACCAGGACATTTTCAATATCAGAATCCATCAAGGCGTCGTAGAGGTCAATAACCGCTCCGCCAGGATAGCCAAAAATTATTTTCACACCCTCTTCCTGGAGACATTTTACGACTGCCTGGGATCCGGTAATTTTTCCCATCAATGTATTCCCTTATAATAATTGAGAAATTTTCATCAGTGCTAAAGAACATATTGAAAAACCAATGAATTTTAAACGAACCGAAAATATATCTGTCAACTCGGGATCTGTCAACCGACAAAGGGTGGTACGGAAAGGAGCGCAAAAAAAAGCAGGTGCGTTTGACCGTGGAGCAAAACCAGCTTGACAACTTTGGCAGAAGATGTGTACCTTGTTAGTCAAGCGTCACCAAACTATTATTAATTTAAATTGAAATTTACAGAATGAACTCTTTAAACTCGCTGCTATCTCTACTACTAGGTTACCTGTTGCCCCAATCCGTGGCCGAGGTGGAGGAGTTGTAGCGTCGTTTAAAAAACTCAATACATCAAAAAAAAGCCACGGTTGCCAAACCGTGGCTTTTTTTTTGTAATTGTCGGAATCAACTTGTTGAGGAGAAAAAATGAAACCTGAATTAGTCAAAAAATACCGCCCATACCCACCGATCAATTTACCAAATCGGACATGGCCTGCAAAAACGATAGAAAAGGCGCCCATCTGGTGCAGTGTTGATCTACGTGACGGCAATCAGGCGTTGATTCAGCCGATGAGTATTGAGGAGAAACTGGAGATGTTTGGCCTCCTGACCCAAATTGGCTTTAAAGAAATTGAAGTTGGTTTTCCCTCCGCGTCCCAGGTTGAATTTGATTTTACCCGGCATCTCATCGAAGGACATCTTATTCCGGATGGGGTGTTGATTCAAGTATTGACCCAGGCAAGGGACTCACTCATTCAAAAAACCTTCGAATCGCTCAGGGGCGCAAAAGAAGCAGTGGTCCACCTGTATAATTCCACATCGACCTTGCAGCGAAGAACAGTTTTCAAAATGAATCGTAAAGAAATCATCGAGCTGGCTGTTCACGGTGCGAAATTAATGAAAGAGGAAGAAAAAAAATATCCGGAAACAGTCTTCCGGTACGAATATTCGCCTGAAAGTTTTACCGGAACGGAGTTGCCTTTTGCCCTTGAAATATGTGAAGCGGTAATGGACGTTTTCCAGCCCACCCCAGAAAATAAGCTGATCGTAAATCTTCCGGCCACAGTGGAACTGTCAACTCCGAATATATACGCGGATCAGATAGAGTGGTTTTGCCAAAACATGGCAGCCAGAGACTCTGCCATCATAAGTATTCACGCCCATAATGACCGTGGTTGTGCTGTTGCGGCCACCGAAATGGCGCTGATGGCTGGTGGGGACCGGGTCGAAGGGACCTTGTTTGGCAATGGTGAAAGGACAGGGAATGTGGATATTGTCACCCTGGCCCTGAACATGTTTACCCAGGGCGTCGATCCGGAACTTGAAATTAACGATATCAACAGACTCAGTGAAATCTATGAACGGGTTTGCCGCCTGCCGGTGCATCAGCGCCATCCATATGCCGGCGAACTTGTTTATACAGCATTTTCCGGTTCCCATCAGGATGCGATTAATAAAGGTATGCACGAATACGATGCAACTGGTTCCGGCATATGGGCAGTGCCCTATCTTCCTATGGATCCGTCGGATGTCGGTCGAACATACGAATCAATTATTCGTATCAACAGCCAGTCTGGAAAAGGCGGCGTGGCCTATGTTCTGGAAAAAGATTTTGGTTTTAAACTACCAAAAGAAATGCAGCCAGAAGTTGGCAAAGTTATTCAGGCGGTAACTGACAGAGAAGGGAGAGAACTGCTGCACAGTGAAATTTTCCAAACTTTTGAAAATGAGTATCTTTTTATGGACAGCCCTTACGAACTGGAATCTTTCAATGTCGTTAAAAGGCATATTAATAAAGGAGAGAAAAAGTCACAGGCTGATGTTGAGGCAACGTTGCTGGTCAACGGCAGCGAAAAGACTATTTTGGCATCCGGCAATGGACCTTTGGATGCCTTTTGTTCGGCGTTGAAGCAGGAAGTGGCAGGAGATTTCACACTTACCAGGTACCACGAACACGCGATGAATGGAGGCTCAAGTGCAAAAGCTGCCGCCTATATTGAAATTCAGATGCCGAGTGGTGCTGTCAGTTGGGGGGTGGGGGTCGACACCGATATTATCATTGCTTCAATAAAAGCAGTTTTGAGTAGTTTGAACCGACTGGAAAAATATTCTCCAAATCCAATAATCCATGATGCTGTTGTCGCATGATCGGTCAGTAAGCGAGATGATGATTACTCTCTCTCGCTTACTGTATCTTGTTTTGCGTAAAATTAATTGACGAAAAGATAGGTGGCTATTCCTATTGCGGCGAGCCAGATATTGGTAATATTTGACACGGTAATATTCAAAATAGCCGCAAGCGGTTTGCCTCTTTTGAAAAGTACCAGGCAGGACTTGAATTCCGGCCAGCTTGTTAAAGTGGCAAGAACGATAAAACCAATGACCCCTTTGGGCGCATGGGAATGAGTTGCTGCAAAGGAAACAACAGGATCGAGACAATAACCGGCCACCGTCAATCCAACGATTGCTGGTATGAGCCAGTGACCGGGTTTGAAAAAATATTCGTCCATTTCCTGAACCGTTGCTTCTTTAGGGCGAATAAAAAAGAAAATGAGCGTTACAGGGATACATGCCAGCAGCCAAAAAACGTATTGGGAGGGATTCAACAGAAAGAAACCGCCGGCAAAACATGCGGTGCATGTTATTGTAATGATAGTGTATATCCTGCTTGTGTAAAATGTTTTTGTTACTTGTTTGCAGATTACCGCTGCAGCCAGCAGGAGAATGGGGTTGACGAAGTTGGACCCAAGAGGGGTGGAGGCAGCAAAGATTATGTCGCCAACCAGCAAGCCAACCAGCAGGCAAACCGCCTCAGGTCCATTGGTGATAAATCCTGTTAATGTTCCGATACTCTTATTGTTTTTGAGACATTCTATCAGTATCTCGATGGCGAGGCCAATACAGAGCATGTCAAGAATAATCCCACCTGCGCCAATGGACGCCAGCAGGGTATCACCGCCAAAGAGCAGGGAACTGCCAACAAAAAAGATAACAACCAGTATCCAGGAGGCAAGATCCAGAAGACCGAGGGCGTTTTTTAAAAAAACTTTCAAAATATATTCGGGGGTGGAGGTGGGTGGTTCAGCGTTTGTGGCTGGCAATGAAATCAGCGATAGTGCTTTTGCCAAGAAACAGTGCACTCAAGTGCTGGTCGTCGATTTTTAATGCAGGGATCATCTTGATCCCATCGCGTAAGCTTTGTCGTGGCGCCGTCACGACATCAACTACTTTCAGTTGAATTTCCGGGTCATTGGCTATTATTTCAAGTATATACTTTTTTGCTAAATGACAACGTGGACAAAAAACAGATTTATAGAGAGTTATAAGCATGGTATTGAAAGCAGGCGTTGGCAGCTGGTAAGTGAAGAGTAATTTTGAGACTGTTGAGTAATAAATAAGAATCTTCTGCAACAAATACCATAGCGAATCTCTCTTCTTTTCACAACCAAAGACTGAACAGAGTTTTCGGTGGACGGGCAACAAGAAAGAAGTTACCTGAAGCATTTATTGCTTATGCTATTTTTAATGTGATACTGTTATGAGAGTAGCAGTGATTTTTGCTGAGGAACAAAGATTGACACCGTTCGTGTAAAGTTTTACTCCCGATAAACGGGATGATTTTTAGGGGCCGGTTAGCCGGTTATGGTAGCAATATGTATATTTCAGAGTATATGACTCCCCATCCGATAACCATATCTTCAGGCGTTTTTTTGCCGGAGGCGCGGCGGATGCTCAATGAGTATCATATCCGACATCTGCCGGTGGTTGATGCAGAAAATAAGCTCATCGGCATTGTCTCCGATAGAGATCTTCGTTCTGCCTACCCGTCTTCTGTTACGTCAAAAGGGGAAAAACGTCTGGCTTTTGAACAGGTTGAAAAAGCTACGGTTGAGGAAATGATGACAACTTCCTGTTCTACTCTCGGTCCTGAGGCGACTCTTGACGATGCTCTTATCTTATTTGATAGAGATAAGGTCGGAGTCATTCCAATTGTCAGTGAAGACAACACCATTCTAGGTATCTTTTCAATCCTTGACCTCACGGCAGCCTATCGGAAGCTTTTCGGGGTGGCTGATGCGGGGTCAATTCTTGTCGGGATTGAGGATGACGATCGTGAACATATTTTGAGTGAAATTGTCACCTTGCTCGAAAAAAACGGAATTCTGCTTACTCGGCTCATCAGGTTAGTTGAAAAAAATGAAGTGACCAAGATATTTATGCGGATAAATTGTCAGAAACCGGTGGAGGTGTATAAGCTTCTCCGGTCGAAAGGCTTCATCTTTCTAAAGCCTTAGGTGGTTTATGTGTCGCAAAGTCGCCAAGGTCGCCTAAGTTGCATTAGAGGAGCAGGAAGGAATTGCGCATCAGTTGATTTCCGGAGAACGAAATGACAGACAAACAGACGATGTGCAGACAATGTGGTAATTGTTGCAAGGAGGGTGGCCCGGCCTTACACCTCCAGGATCTTGAGCTGGTAAAAACCGGAAAAATACCAGTAAACAGCTTGATAACAATCAGGAAAGGCGAATTGGTGGAGAACCCTCTGACCGGCAAGATTCAGCCGGTTACGGTGGAGCTGGTGAAAATTGTCGGTACGGGACGGCAATGGGATTGTTGTTACTATAACGAAGATTCCGGATGCACTGTTTATGCTGACAGGCCGCAGGCCTGCCGGGTCCTCAAGTGCTGGGATACCGAAGCGATTCTCGCTCTTGTGGAGAAGGATACGTTAAGCCGTTTCGATATTCTTGATAAAGGTGATCCGTTAATTCAGGTGATCCTGGAACATGAGCGAATCTGTCCCTGTGATGACTTAGGCTTTATTCAGGACAATCTCGGTAACTTATCGGATGCTAAAAAAGATGAGCTGGAAAAACGGGTGCGCAGTGATCTGCATTTCCGGACAAGGGTTATTGGCGATTTTCACCTGAAAGTAAGTGAGGAGCTCTTTTATTTTGGTCGACCGCTGTTTCAGCTTCTTCAACAGCTGGGCGGTCGAGTCTCTGAATCGCCGGATGGAGTTAGGCTTAGCTGGGTAGATTATTAGTACCTTAGAAATTCATTTTTTGTTTTTTATGAATGAATTTCGTCAAGGTAATTATCCCGGCTTATTTCCCGTATACCGGGGTTAGTATCCTTTGCCTGGGAAAACTCCAAGCAAAGGATACTTAAATTGCTTACCATGTTTTTCTTGCCACCTCTTCTCCCCGGGTGGAAATGGTAATCTGCTCGACCGGAACTGATTTTCCTGCTTTTTCGATGGCTTTTTGAACGATAACATTCATTGCTGAACAGCAGGGAACCTCCATTATCAAAATTGTCAGACTTTTTAGGTTACAGGTGCTGATAATTTCTGCAAATCTCTGGATATAGCTCTCCGCATCGTCAAATTTTGGGCAGCCCATCATCACCGTCTTCCCTGCCAGATATTTTTCCTGAAAATTACGAGCGGCAACTGCCGTGCAGTCTGCAGCAACCAGCAGATGTGCATTTTGCAGGAATGGAGCATGGGCAGGAATAAGACGAATCTGCACTGGCCAGTGTGTCAGAGCGGAATCTCCAGCCTTGGCCGTGGAAACCTGTGTGGGGATATTGGCAGACTGACAGGACGAGCCACCGACAGCGGCAGCTGGTTTAAACGACTGGATGTGTGTTGAGGCGTAACCGCAGTCCATTGTTGCCAATTTGGGGTCTGCTTTCTTTTTCTTCTCATCTTCCAGATAGGCCTCAACTGCTTCTTCGTCAAATTCGTCGGCTTCCCGCTTGATGACCTTCAGTGCTCCGGTTGGGCAGGAACCAAGGCAGGCACCCAGGCCATCGCAGAGTTTATCCGCAATCAGCTTGGCCTTGCCGCCAACGATTTTTAAGGAACCTTCGGCACAATCAGGTACACATTGTCCACAACCGTCACACAGCTCTTCGTCAATTTGAATAATATTTCTTACTTCTTTCATATCATGATCCTCTCAGTCAGTTGATTAATATTGCTGCATCAAACGGATGATTTCGAAGTGAATCACGTCATTTATTGTGATATCCCGGTCTGGCAATCAGCAGCTTTTATGTCTTTATAATAGCACTGAAACAGCAAAAATCTTTGATTTGAGTCAACTCCCATGCATTTTTTTGAAAACCTGAAGCACTGAAATGACAGCCCTTCAAGGCGAGTGAACTCCGGGAGAATTATTGAAAATGAACAAAAAAAGGCGCGGTATCGATTACGATATCGCGCCTTTTTCTGATCTTGCCGGTTAAATTTAGCCGAGAATGGTTTTTAAGTCTTCGTCAGGTGTTGCTGCAATAGGCTTGCAGTCAAAGTTTTGTACCAGAACGTTGAGTACGTTTGGTGAAATAAAGGCCGGTAAGGAGGGTCCGAGTCGAATATCTTTTATGCCCAGGCTGAAAAGAGTCAAAAGGATAACGACAGCCTTTTGCTCATACCAGGAAAGGATCATTGACAGTGGCAGGTCATTGACACCACATTCAAAAGCTCCGGCAAGTGCCACCGCAATCTGGATTGCTGAATAGGCATCGTTGCATTGGCCGACATCAAGCAGGCGGGGAATGCCGCCGATATCACCCAGCTTCTTGTCAAAGAAACGGAATTTGCCGCAGGCAAGGGTCAGAATCATACAGTCTTCAGGCACTTTTTCGACGAATTCAGTGTAGTAGTTACGACCAGGCTTGGCACCGTCACAGCCGCCGACCAGGAAGAAATGGCGAATTGCCTTGCTTTTGACCGCTTCAATCACCTTGTCGGCTACGCCGAGGACAGTATTGCGGCCAAATCCTGCCATAACAGTACCTTTATCAGTGTCCGCGGCAAATCCGGGAAGTGCCAGCGCACGCTCGATCACAGGAGTGAAGTCTTTGTCGTTGCCAATATGAACCAGATCCGGCCAGCCGACGAGACCGGTGGTAAAGACATTATTTTTGTAACTGTCAGCAGGTTTCTGGATGCAGTTCGTGGTAAAAAGGATCGCACCGGGGAATTCAGGGAATTCTTTTGCCTGATTCTGCCAGGCAGTTCCGAAATGACCATAAAAATGGCTATATTTTTTCAGTTCAGGATAGGCATGGCAGGGAAGCATTTCACCGTGTGTGTAGATGTTGATACCCTTACCTTCAGTCTGTTTCAGTAATAATTCGAGATCTCTCAGGTCATGTCCGGTGATAAGGATGGCTTTACCGGCCTTGGCACCAAGAGGTACTTCTGTGGGGGTTGGGTGACCGTAGGTACCAGTATTGCCGGCATCAAGCAACTCCATGGCTTTGAGATTGATCTCTCCGCATTTCAGCACCAAGGCAACCAATTGCTCAAGGCCCTGGCCGCTGTTGGTGAGTTCGGCCAGAGTCTCGTGGATATAGGCATAAATCGAATCGTCTTCCTGACCAAGAATGGCCGCATGGTCACCATAGGCAGCCAGACCGCGAAGGCCATAAACGGTAATTTGCTTCAGGGAACGAAGGTCTTCGTTCTCGTCGAGTTTGTTCATGAAATCAAGATCTTCACCTTGGGCGATTAGGCCTTCCAGGGTTGGCGCAGGGGCAAATGTTGCGGCGGGTGCCGCAAAATCAACCGTACCGCCGGCAGCAACAACTTTGACCTTTAATGCATCGCGTAGTTGGACGGTTTTGTTAATCCAGTTCTGGAAGCGAAGCGGATCAAAGTCTACATTTGTAAGACAGGCAAAGACCGCTTCAAGGCTGAACCGATTAATCTCATTGTCGATGATTCCAACCTTTCTCCCCGCAACAGCAACGAGGGACAAGCCTTGAACGGCGTAGGTGAGAAGATCCTGAAGTGCTGCAACATCACCTGATTTGCCGCACACACCAATCTTGGTACAACCGGTTCCCTTGGCAGTTTGCTCGCATTGATTACAAAACATATTATCCTCCTGAGACGGGTTTTAGTATTCGTTAATTGAATACTTTTGCTATTTGGTACGTTGTTTAACTTAACAATTAGGTCAATAGAGGAAACAAAGACAGGCAATCCTCAATTGATGTTGACAAGAGAATACCCAACAAACGATTCAGGATCTTTGATCTAGGTCAAGAAGATAGTATTTTTTTGATTTATTGCAATGTGAGGGTCGTAACCAAACATGAAGATGTGCTTTTGTGGTAAGGACTGCCGAAATAGTCGCCATGGAAATTTGTTGCGACGAAACCGGCAGCACTGAAGATGGAGAACCAGTGTTCAGCTGAAAAGCCAGCGATAGTGTAGCAGGAATTCCAGTCCTCGTTTGCTGCCCCGAGTTGGCCGGGGCGCACCCTGTATCGTTCTTCGATGTGTACTGAGAGTGATTCAGGATCATATTGCTTGAGTATTTCTTTGATGATTTTTCCACCCTTCGGGCGGTTGAATATCTGAAACTGGAAAGTCTTTTTCTGTTGGATGAAATCCTCTGTTGGAATAAAGATTTGGAGCTGAAGAGAGCCCCCGGACCGCAGAGAGTTTTTACAGCAATTGAGACAGGTTATTATTTTATCCTCAGAGCCAAGCAAGTTCAGCGTATTGTAGGGAATGAGAATGGCGTCAAATTTGACTGAGAAGGCCAAATGGACCATGTCCATACAAAGATAGGAAACTGAGTTCTTGGATGGTTGCCGCCCTTGTGTGGCCAGTTGCAACATGGGAAACGATATATCTATCCCGACAATGAACCGGCCGGGACCTGCAAGCCTGGACGCAATACGGCCAGTGCCGCAGCCCAGTTCAAGGAAGCTCCCCTGTCTTGGCAGCAGCGTTTCGAAACAATCAATATCCGCAGTGTAGCTGTCCATTTCAAGGGCATAGAACTCACAAGCCAGGTCTTCAGGCAAGGGGAGAAAAATATCCTTGGGTTCATCACCATAATTTTGATAAATTGTTACCATAGAGTTCAGATCTATTTTTTGTGGATTCTGACATAATTGCGGTGCAAGGATAGCATATAACATATCAACCGACAAGATTAGACGTCCCTGTGTTATGAATGATTGTGTATCTTTATTCAGCGATTTTCTGGGGGCTGGGGCAATGTTTTCGCAAAAATCAGGTAAATGAAAACGATGCTAAAAAGAGCTTACAAATTTCGTTAAAAGTTGATATAGCATTGTCTCTCTATTGAGACAGTACACCGGTCGCAGACCTACCCGGTTAATAAAACAAGGACGAAAAAATGAAAACTATTGTTATCTGTTCCGGCGGATTGGATTCCGTCACCCTCGCCCATAAAGTGGCGGCCGAAAACGACTTGCTCGGTCTTGTTTCGTTTGATTATGGCCAGCGTCACAAGAAAGAACTCAATTCCGCCAGAGAATGTGCCGACAGACTTGGTACAGCGCATCAATTTATCGATATATCCCATCTTGGTACTCTACTGGGCGGTTCTGCTCTCACCGACGATATTGCGGTCCCGGACGGGCATTATGCCGAGGAAACCATGAAAATTACGGTTGTGCCGAACCGTAATGCCATTATGCTTGCAATCGCCTTTGGCATTGCCTCGGCGCAAGGGGCGGATGCCGTAGCAGCGGCCATGCATGGCGGAGATCATTTTATTTATCCTGATTGTCGTCCAGCCTTTATCGAGGCCTTCCAAAACATGCAGAACTTTGCGCTTGATGGCCAGTCGACTATCAAACTGTATACGCCATTTGTCTCGATCTCTAAGGCCGATATTGTGTCGATTGGCAATGAGCTGGCCGTACCATTTGATAAAACCTGGTCATGTTACAGGGGCGGAGCAACCCACTGTGGTCGTTGCGGTACCTGTGTCGAGCGTATCGAGGCCTTTGATATTGCCTCTGTTGCCGACCCTACCCAATATGCAGATACCGAATTCTGGAAAACTGCTGTCCTGAACACTAAAAACAGCGGGGTTTTCTAAATGTTCCGAGTAACGAAGGAATTTACCTTCTCTGCCTCGCATCAATTGTTTGGCTTAGCCAGTGATCATCCCTGCACAAGGCTGCACGGTCACAACTATGTCGTTGAGATTGAGTTGTCTTCTATGGACCTGGATTCCCATGGTTTTGTTAGGGATTACCGTGAATTGAAAGCTTTTAAATTGTATATTGATGAGGACGTTGATCACCGGCACTTAAATGAGATATTCGGCAATGATTTTGTCACAGCCGAATATCTGGCGAAACAATTCTATGACTGGTGCAAAGGGCGCTGGTCTGAAGTGACTGCAGTGCGTGTCAGTGAAACGCCGAAAACCTGGGCGGAATATCGGCCATGAATGGGTCTGAAACTATATGGATTAGTGAGATCTTCGGTCCCACTATTCAGGGAGAAGGAGCATTTATAGGCCAACCGACAGTCTTTGTTCGGACAGGCGGTTGTGATTACCGTTGTGCCTGGTGCGATACCTTATATGCAGTTGAAGATCGCTATCGTAAAGACTGGATAGAAATGACGGCGGAGGAGATCCTGGCAAAAGTTAGCAAGCTTTCCGGTGGACAGCCTCTGATGATTACCCTGTCTGGTGGCAATCCCGCCACTCAATCATTAGGAAAGATGTTAGCCCTTGGCAGGGCGTCTGGCTATACTTTTGCTCTGGAAACACAAGGCAGTATTGCAAAAGATTGGTTTGCCGATTTAGACGTCCTGACGATCAGTCCGAAACCGCCTTCCAGTGGGATGCAAACCAACTGGAAAAAATTGCAGAACTGTCTTGATGCAGCCGGGATGGCAATGGTGGTTATGAAATTTGTTATTTTAAATGAAGCCGATTATCTCTATGCCCGAGAGGTTGCCAGGCGGTTTTCGAAGCTGCCCATTTATTTACAACCCTGTAACCAGAGTACAGTCTCGGTCGAAAAAGAGAGTTTAAATGGACGGATGCTGTGGCTTGTTGAAAGGGTACTTGCCGACGGATGGTTTGCTGCCCGTGTACTTCCCCAACTGCATGTGATGCTGTGGGGAAATATACGGGGTGTTTAAATGAAGGAGGATGGGGAATGAGCCGGGAGACAATCTATAACGACCTGACACAGCTTGGAGGACAGGCAAAGTTACCTGAAAGCCCTGAAGAGGCACTGCTGGAGCGGGTAGTAAATCCGCAGCAGGGGGTATCGTATTTGGTGCGTTTTACCGTGCCTGAATTCACCTCCATCTGTCCAATAACTGGCCAACCTGATTTTGCCCATATTATGATTGATTACGTGCCGGGAGAATGGTTAGTTGAGAGTAAATCCCTGAAACTGTTTCTCGGATCGTTTCGTAACCATGGCGCCTTCCATGAAGATTGCTCAATCTCAATTGCCGTGCGTCTCATCGAATGCTTACAACCGCAATGGTTGCGTCTGGGTGGATATTGGTATCCGCGAGGTGGAATTCCAATCGATATTTTTTATCAGACTGGCATTCCTCCTAAAGATCTTTGGATTCCAGAGCAGGCTGTTGCTCAGTATCGGGGGAGAGGTTAGGCGAGAGCTTTTGGGTAATCGTTGTTTCAAATAGAAAAAAAGATTATGGCAAAATCGAAAAACATATCAAGTGCATTAGTTTACTCCACGGCACATGGCAGAATCTGTCCGGCCTGCAGCCAACCCATTGTTGGTTGTACCTGTAGCAGAAAAAAAGCTACAGCGGCTGGAGATGGAGTGGTGAGGGTAGGGCGGGAGACTAAGGGGCGCAAAGGGAAAGGGGTGACGACAATTGCCGGAGTCCCCCTCGACTCATCCGGCTTGGTGGCACTGGGAAAAGAATTGAAAAGAAAATGCGGTTCCGGCGGTACTGTGAAAGAGGGTATTATTGAAATTCAGGGCGATCACCGGGATATGCTCATCGCAGAGTTGCAAAAACGTGGCTGGCGGGTGAAACGGTGTGGGGGTTGAGTTCCGGTAATTGCTTGCGCACTTTTATTTCGGTCAAAATTCACCATTGGTGGACTATTTATCCTGTTTTAGGTGACTTGGCCGACATGGTGGTGATTGTCGGTTAATATTGACTTTCAATAGCAACTGGATATCATGTTTAATACTTTGAGATAGTTTTTAAGTTTATTGCAGCGGGATGTGCCAACTATTTAATTAAATAACATGGCAGGCAATCATGACAAAATCTCTACTGAAAGTTCCTTTCATCACTTTTTTTCCATCTCTTGTGCTTTCTCTTTGTTGGTTGTTGATAATTTCGCAAACAGCTGCTGTGTCTGCAGAAACAATTGCTCCACCTGCGGTAATGGAGATTACTTTTCGGGATAACTTGATTTCTGCTGAGCTTGTTGACGTACCGCTCATTGATGTTCTCCAGAGGATTAAGAATGAATTTGGATTCAAGGCGCACTTTCTTGGTGATCTTACGGAACTGATTACTATGTCGTTTACCGATATGCCCTTGGCTAAATGCCTTCGCCAGTTGACAACCAATCATTCCTTATCGGTTGTTTCTCGTCCGACCACAAATTCCACGGCACAAAATGGGGTAAAAGAGATCGCCGAGGTCTGGGTTCTCGGTGCTGGGACGGCTTCAAAAATCGTTGCCAGTAAACCTGCTGCTTTGGCAATGCCATTGACTGATTCCGCAGAAATCTTGAATAACACTAGTGATGATTCTTCGGGACAAGCCAACAACGAAGGGCTGGAACAGGTCTCTCAGAATCAGCTCTCGACTACCCCGAATGTTGAAAATTCCAGTAAGCGGCAAACCATTCAAGATCTCGCTATAGTTGGTGATGCTGCCTCGGTTACAGCCATGGCTGAATTTCTCGGCGATGAAGATAAAGAATTGCGTCGCTTGTCGGTGGACGGGATTGCTTCAGTGAACAATGAGGAATCCACCAAAATTCTTGGACAAGTGCTGCAAAATGAATCTGATCCTGAAATTCGCAAGATAGCTGTGTGGGCCTTAGGCCAAAGAAAAACTGATCCTTCGGCCCAGGCTCTTTTGGAAAAGGCACGTGACGATGCCGATAAAGAGGTAAAAACCCTGGCTGATCAATTGCTCACAGACTGACAAGATGTCATGATGGTGTTCTGCGGCTCTCTGGTTTTATCATCTTCTTTTCGTCATGTTTTACCTATAATAATATCTAAGGAATATAGCGTATGAATAAATATAATATACTGATGGCCAATGTTCTGTTGATCTTTGTTTTTCTCTTCATATTTGTAACGGGTGCTATCGCTCAAAATGATAAGTTATATAAAAGAACCGTTGAAGAATATGTTGTGCCCGATGTGACATTACTCAATCAAGATGGACAGGAGGTGCAGCTTAAAAAGTATTTAGACACGGAAGAACCTGTAATTCTCGACTTTATCTATGGCACATGTACAACAATATGTCCTGTCCTCTCGGTTGGTTTTGCTTATTTTCAAAAAAAATTGGGTAAGGATCTTGATCAGGTCAGGATGGTGTCGATTACCATAGACCCGGATAATGACACTCCTGAGATCTTGAAAAAGCATCTGCAAAAATATGGAGCTCAGCCTGGTTGGGACGCACTCACCGGAAAGCGCCAAGATATAATAGCGGTGCTTAAGGCCTTTGATGCCTATGTCGGTAATAAAATGAACCATTATCCATTGACTCTCATACGGGGGCCCGGTGAGAAAAAGTGGGTGAGGATCTATGGCATGTTAAGTGCATCAGATCTGATAGCAGAGTATGAGCAGTTGAAAAAATGATAGAGATCACGTTATTCAAAGCGAAATAATGGGAATGTTTTCAATGAAAGCAAAATACGTTTTGGCTTTTCTGGTGCTTGTTATGTTTTCTCTCCGTCCACTTGTTGCGGCTGAGTTGGTGGAGGGATATTCCCACGATGAAGCCATGCGGCTGGGAGAGAGAATGTATCGGCAAGGGATTTTGCCTTCCGGTGAACCTATGAAGGCTTTGGTTATGGGAGACATTCCAGTTGATGGCCGCATGTTTACTTGTGACGATTGTCATCAAAGAAGTGGCCTTGGCTCTGAAGAAGGTACTATTATTACCTGGCCAATAAATGGTAAGGAGCTTTTTTCACCTCGGCGTCGGACTGGTGCTTATAAACCACCTTCGGGTGAAGTGGAGAAGCTGGATGGTCGCCGGGAACTGCCAAAGTATTATCAGGTGGAAGATGCGCGGCCTGCGTATACGGACAAATCTCTGGCTCGTGTTCTCAGAGGTGGTGTGGATTCAGCCGGACATCAGCTTGATCCAATCATGCCGAAGTACCGCCTGAGTCAAAGTGATATGCGCATTCTGATATATTATCTCAAACATCTTTCGGTTGAATTGTCTCCTGGTGTTGATGGTACGACTCTGCAATTTGCTACTGTTATCTCCGATGGTGTTTCGGAGCAGGATAAAGCCGCTATGCTGTCTGTACTCCAGGCCCACGTGGATGCCCATAATTCCCAAAGCAGACATGAATCAAAACGAGCGGCTTCAGGGCCATTTTATAAAAGCGAACGGCACCAGGCATACCGGAAGCTTGATCTCCATGTCTGGACTTTGCATGGTCCGGAAGATACCTGGCGGGGGCAGCTGGAAAAGTACTACAATAAACAACCGGTTTTTGCTCTCTTGGGCGGTATAGTCGAGGGAAATTGGGCGCCAATACATACCTTTTGTGAGGAGAAAAAAATTCCCTCTATCTTTCCCATAACGGATCTACCGGTAATTTCTGACTCAGATTGGTACACCCTCTATTTTTCAAAGGGTTTCTATCAGGAAGGTGAAAGTGTCGCCAAGTATATTCGGGCAAGCATGAAAGATGAAAAAAATATTAGGGTCGTTCAAATATACCAGGATGATAGTCCAGGAAAGGCCCTTGTTCAAGGTTTTGAAGAAACCTGGCAGAAGATGGGCAACAGTGGTATTGAGAATCTTGTGGTAAACAAAGATCATCCTGTCACCAAAGAGGTGTTGAATAATCTCTTTGATGGCTCAGATCCGGTTGTTCTGCTTCTCTGGCTTGATGGAACAAACATGGCTGTTTTTAACAATATTGCCTTGCAAACAGATCAGGTGAAAATGGTGTTTGCCTCGGCCAGTCTATTAAATTTTGATTTTTCCGGTATTGCCGATGCATTAAAAGATAAATTTTTGGTAACGTATCCGTATAACCTGTTGAGTAAAAGTGATACTGCTCGTGCTCGATTGCCGGTAAAACGATGGCTGGAATTACGAAATATTCCTTTGACCAATTTTAATCTTCAGGCCAAAATGTACTTTCTTGGCTGGATGCTCCCCGGGTCCATAAAAAACATGCGCAGCGAATTTTTCCGGGAGTATTTTCTTGAAGGGTACGACATGATGATTGATCAGGATTACGCTATAGCGGTTTATCCACGCCTCACATTCGGGCCGGGACAGCGATATGCTTCCAAAGGGTGTTATATTGCCAGACTGACCAAGGGGCCCAATCCGGAACTGATTCCGGTGAGCGACTGGGTGACGTATTGATTGTAACGATTTTTTATATCTCTTTCTATGGGTATGATCAAAAGCAAACTCTTTATAGCCATCATCGCCGTTGAATGTCTTGTACTCCTGGTTTTATATCTACATGGGAGTGGAACGCAAGCCAGCCGGTCGGCTGAAGTGCAAGCCAAAAAGGTGTTGGTTACCCGTCTTGGATTGACCGATTTTGCTATCTGGACTGAAGCCAGGTATACGCGACATCCATCACAAACGGATTTCTTTTCTGCTTTTCAGGATTTTCCTGGTTCCCCCGATCATTTTCCCGCAGGCTCAATACTTGCTCCCCTTCATGTCTCGTCCGGAGAAACACAGTGACAAAACATCTGAAGATTCTTGATTATGCTCTCTCTTCGCTGTTGCGTCGAAAGTTTAAAAGCATTGCAATTATGGTTGCGTATACCCTCACTGTCGCGACCCTTGCTTCAGTGCTGTTTTTGACCAATTCTCTTCGGACAGAAACGACTGCTGTCCTGCAAGGGGTTCCTGATCTGATTGTTCAGCGGACGATTGGCGGTCGCCATGAGCTTATCCCTGTTGATTACCAGGAGAAAATCAAAAATATTCGGGGGGTCGGCAAGATTACTCCCCGTTATTGGGGCTATTATTATGATGCACTTACTGAGGCGAACTATACCCTGATTGGTTCTGGCGGTGAGACCGTCCCGCTGGAAATGCTTGAAGGGCGCCTGCCGGTTACCCCGGATGAATGTGCAGTTGGTGCTGGCGTTGCAGCTCTCAGAGACTCCGACCGGTCCGGAGAACTTATTCTTGTCGACAGCCAAAACATGGGTGTACTTTTTGAAGTTACCGGTCTTTTTCGGTCTGAATCAAACCTGCTGACAAACGATCTGGTGGTGCTGACTGATCAGACTGTGATAGACTTTTTTGGTTATCCTCCAGGCATGGCCACCGATTTTTCTATAAGCGTGCCAAATAGCAGCGAAGTTCAGACCGTAGCGACCAAAATAAAGAGGATTTTTCCCGATACCAGGCCGATTACCAAAAGAGAGCTGGTCAGGACCTACGATATGGTCTTTAACTGGCGGAGTGGAATGATGTTGACGGTTTTTTGTGCGGCAATCATCGCATTCTGTATTATGGCCTGGGATAAAGCGACTGGGATCAGTGCTGAAGAAAAACAGGAAATCGGTATCTTAAAGGCTATCGGCTGGGACACTTCCGATATCCTCGCCTTGAAATTTTGGGAGGGGCTTATTATATCCCTGACGTCATTTCTTACGGGGGTGATAATTTCATATATCCATGTATTTTTCTTTGGTGGATTTATTCTCGCCGCCGTACTCAAGGGATGGTCAGTCCTTTTTCCTGCCTTTCATTTGATGCCGAGTTTTAACCTGTTTCACCTGCTGATTATGGGGTCGTTCACCATTGTCCCTTACATTGCCAGCACGGTGATACCAACATGGAAAACAGCAATTACTGATCCGGATTCAGTAATGAGGGGGTAATCGTTTGGACCTTATTCAAATTGAAAAAGTTTCCAAAGTCTATAATCCGGGGCAGGCTGATGAGTTGACGGCTGTCAATG
Organism: uncultured Desulforhopalus sp.; assembly: GCA_963677465.1. GTDB lineage: Bacteria > Desulfobacterota > Desulfobulbia > Desulfobulbales > Desulfocapsaceae > Desulforhopalus_A. The sequence continues at coordinate 1,329,806 of OY781976.1, forward strand.
GTGTCTCGCTGTTGATTGCCCGTGGCGAGGTGGCTGTTTTGACAGGTCCCAGCGGTTCGGGAAAGACTTCGCTGCTGAGTCTTATTGGCTGCATGGCCCGTCCGACGGAGGGTAAAATCTTTGTCGACGGCAAGGATGTGGTGAAACTTCCGGAACGGTTTCTGACCGAGATAAGACGACAAAAATTTGGTTTTATCTTTCAGCAGTTTCATCTCATCCGCGAATTGACCGCGCTTGAGAATGTTCTCCTGCCGCTGTTCCCGGTAGATATCAGTATGCGTGAAATGAACGAAAGAGCTCTACCAATTTTACAAAAACTCATGGTTGATAGTAAAAAGGATCTTAAGGTAAAAAAACTATCCGGTGGTGAACAGCAGAGGATTGCAATTGCCCGGGCGCTTATTAATAATCCCCAGATAATTATTGCCGATGAACCGACCGCACATTTGGATAGGAAGCTGGCGCAGGAATTTATCGGCACCCTGACTCTATTAAAAGAAGAGGGCAAGACTATAATTATTGCGACTCACGACCCCTTTGTTCATGACAATCCCATTGTCACCAAGTCAATCGTCATGCGCGATGGCCAGATTGAGAGGATTGACGAAAAGTGATTCTTCATCCCGGTATTCTCTCTCTTATCACTGGCTCGGCGATAACTCTTCTGATGCTTTTGTATGCGGCGGGGGCCGGTGTGACAATCCTCCGCGCCTGGGATTATAATAGTAGCTCTGCATCCCAGTTATCACTGGAGCGTAAGACGTACCTCATTTCGACACTGGTTAATTATGTCCTGGGGTTTCAGCTTGTTGCTTTGGTACTTTTTGTATTTACCATGGATGATATACACCGGTTATTTATCGGTGCCATGTGTGCGACAGGTTCACTCAATGCCAATCCGGTAGGTTGGTATGCATTATTATCTAAGATAACAGTATTCTTTCTGTCGGGCTTCTGGATCGCCCTCAATTATGTTGATCAGCAAGCGGAAGAATATCCGCTGGTACGGTTGAAATATCTGTTGCTTCTTGGAATAGTGCCATGTGTTGCTGTGGATTTTACTCTGCAACTTACATATTTTCTTGGTCTTGATCCGGATATTATCACCTCCTGTTGCGGTTCTCTTTTTGGTAGCGGAGGTGAGGGCACAACGAGCACAATAACTGCGCTTCCCGTTTTCCCTTCAATGGCAGCATTTTACGGTTTCAGTATTGTTTTTCTAACTGTTATGGCCCTGAATATGGCTTTTAAATCAGGGGTGCTGCGCTACATACTTTCACTTTTTTCTGTAATTTTCTTTGTCCTATCTATTGTTTCTATGATATCCTTCGTATCAATTTACATATATGAACTGCCCACGCATCACTGCCCTTTTGATATATTGCAGGAGGAGTATAATTATATTGGTTATCCCCTTTATCTGACACTTTTTGCTGGAGTCTATTTTGCTATACTGCCGGGACTCTTTCAATCTTTGAAAAAGAAGCCCTGTCTGTTAACAATACTAGGGGGGCTTGATAGAAGATGGATACAGTGGAGTCTGGGGAATATCATAGTTTTTATTGTTTTAGTCACTTATGCGGTTTGTTTCAGTACACTTACTTATTTCGAATAACTTCATGTTTAGTAAAAGAAATCAGAAATATCATTATGATGATTTGGGATGTTCATTATGAGTAAAAAAGATGGTTTGGCATCCCTGAAAAAACGATTTGGCTTGTTACAAAACGATAAGGAGCAATTCCAATGGATGATGGCTCATTTCAAGCGGATTTTTAAGTCAATTCCCGATGGGGTTATCTGTACTGACCGTCAGCGACGGATCATCATGATAAACCCTGCCATGGTGTCGCTTTTTGGTTACACAGAGGAAGAATTACTTGGTCGTGAGACTGACTTTCTTTACAGTTGCAGGGAGGATTATGAACTGCAGGGGCTAAAAAGGCGACTTTGGGAAGAAAGTGAAGACAGTAGTTCCTATGAGGTCAAATTCAGGAAAAAAGATGGCAAAATTTTTATCGCTGAAACCGTTGAAAGTGTTTTTGACGGAGAAGATGGTGAATTGATTTGTTACATAAAGCTGATGCGGGATATTACCAAACGTAAAAATTTGGAACACTGTTTACGTCAACAGGAGTTGAAATTTCGCACGGTAGCCGATTTTGCCTATAATATGGAATGCTGGACACGTCCGGATGGCAGCTTCCTCTATGTTTCACCCTCCAGTTACAGAATTACCGGGTATGCAGCAAATGAATTTATGGAAAATCCATCCCTGTTTCATGAGATGATTTTTCCGGAAGACATGCCTAAATGGGAAGAGCACCTCAAACATTTTAATGAGAAGATTAATCTGCGGGATATGCATTTCCGAATTGTTCGACGTGATGGAGAAGTTCGTTGGATAGCCCATGCCTGTCAGGCCGTTATTGACGATGATGGAGAATTCTTAGGGTATCGCTCAAGTAACCAGGATATTACCGAACAGAAAGTCTATGAAGAGAAATTGCGTCATACTCTTTCTGAAGTCGCCCTCTGCAAGGTACAGCTTCAGTCAGAGAGTGCTTATTTCCAGGAAGAAATCAAACTGTCTCTCAACTATGACAATATCATCGGCAGCAGTAATGCCCTTCAGTATATCCTCTTTAAAATAGAACAAATAGCCGCCACCGATACCACTGTTCTTTTGTTGGGCGAAACGGGAACAGGCAAGGAACTCTTTGCCAGGGCAATTCATAACACCAGTTTGCGAAAAAACCGACCTCTTATTAAAATAAACTGTGCTGCCTTATCGGCGAATCTCATTGAGAGTGAATTGTTTGGCCATGAAAAAGGCTCTTTCACCAGTGCCCATATGAGACAGATTGGTCGTTTTGAACTTGCTGATAAAGCGACTCTCTTTCTTGATGAAATTGGTGAGATACCATTGGAACTGCAGGCAAAACTCCTGCGGGTGTTGCAGGAAGGCGAGTTCGAGAGAATAGGGGGAAAGACGATGAAAGTTGATGTTCGTATCATTGCCGCCACCAACCGTGATCTCGAAGAAGATGTGAAAAAAGGGCTGTTTCGGAAAGATCTCTGGTACAGGTTAAATGTCTTTCCAATAACAGCTCCACCGCTCAGGGAGCGAATTGAAGATATCCCCCAGTTGGTGACGCACTTTATGGAGCGTTTTGCCAGGAAACAAAAAAAGGTGATCAGCTCGATACCGAAAACTGTTATGCAACAACTGGAGGATTATTCCTGGCCTGGCAATATCAGAGAGCTGGAAAATGTAATTGAGCGGTCAGTTATCAACAGTACCGGGCTAAAGCTGAATTTGGTCGACAAATTACAGCCATCCATTGAAAAATGTGAAACCAGTTTTCCGACACTGGAGGAGATGGAACGTTCTTACATCCTCAAAGTGCTCGAAAAAACTAACTGGAAAGTCAGTGGTAAAAACAGTGCCGCTGAAATTCTTGGCTTACAGCGAAGTACCCTGCGAGCCAAGATCGACAAATATAAAATCTCCAAACCTTAAAACAGATAGTCGACTCTCGACACTCTCTGCTACCTAAATTCTTTAACCTCCGATTCACTTCATCAAATGGTGGCCATATTTAGCCAAATGGCCAAATATGGCCATTTTCTTATCATCTCCGCAACTGCACAATCTCTGATGTCGTTTACATTTTTCTCTGAAAAATAACCCGAAACGACGAAATCCTACAATGTGACACTCTAGGCATAGTTTTTGATAGACATTATCAAAAGTGATCAGCGTGTTTAACGAAATGCAAGGCGCCTAATGATTATTACCACCATTAAAATACATGGTCGTTCTCAAAAGCGAAAAGAGATAATCCAGACCATCAAAGGGCTTGCTGATCAAATGGTTCAGTTTGAAGGTTGTAGTAATGCAAATTTTTATCAGGATATTGCAAATAAGGATATTTTTTACCTTATCGAAGAGTGGAAGACAGTTGGTGATTTAGAAAAATATTTAAAATCCAAATCGATAGCTGTCTTGTTCGGCATTGAAACTCTTCTGATTGAATCTTTAGAAATTAAACACGGTATCAAGTGTCAGGTAGGACGAAGAGTTTTGGAGGGTGGGGAGTGCGGGTAGGCTAAAGAATTGCTCCATGGAAGTGTGAAAATTGCCTACACACAGTTGTTCAACTAGTAAAAAAATATTGATGAGGAGGGGGGTATGAATATACCAACAGTACCTAATCGAAAGATTAATAGAGAACTCTTGACTGTGTTAATGAGTTTCAGTCTTGTGCTATGTCTGGTCAGTAGTGCTCAGGCATTAAATCTTGTTGTCCGAGATTCAAGCGGCAACCCTATATCGGGCCCTTATCGCTGGCTGGTCGAGGAGGATAAAACATATCATGTCCAGCTAAAAAACAATGGGCAAGTGAAACTTGAAAATAACCAAGCAGGTAACTATGGTCCGGCCCTTGACCCTAACTGGCGGGTTGGGCCTGATGGCCTGGCAAATACCGCCGATGACGATCCACTTCGTAATACTCTGGCAGTTAGCTTTCACCGAAGCTATATGCCGGTAGTTGCCAAAGGGGATGACACCGATATTGGTGCCCTGGGCAGGCCAACACTTAAAAATAACAAAAATTACTTTATCTCAGTTCTTCCCGGATCTGCTATTGCGGCCCCTGCCTATACCATCGGCGGGGCCCAGTTTAAAGGTAATCCGAGCGGCGAGGTGACTGTCTATGTTACAAGCCTCCCTATTCCCACCGCACAGATTGCCATATTTGTGCATGAGGATATCGCACCGATAAATAATGTCTGGGATCAGGGCGAACGAGGTTTGGCTGGCTTCTCTATTGTTTTAGAAGATGGCGGTGGCAAGTACGGTGCCTCGTCCGGAGTCCAGAGCAAGGATGTCTATGGTAACGATCTGTGTACCACTTATCAGTCTGATGGTGCCGGAGGCTATGTGCTGGATCCAGACGGTAACCCGGTTATTGAGGTTGCCTCAGGCGGCTGTACAACTGGTGCCGATGGCCGGGTGGTCATCCAGAATCTGGCTCCCGGAAAATACGGTGTCCAGGCTGTTCCTCCAAACACCAACGACTGGGTTCAGACATCTACCATCGAAGGAACAAAAATTATCGATGCCTGGGTAAAGGCCAACGAACCTCCATTTTTTGCAGAGTTCGGTCCTCCGGCACCCCATGTGGAAATAGGTTTTGTGCCTGCCGGTCCGGCAAAAGTTTTTGAAAGAAAGGATGTGCTTACTGGTGGTGCAACTATCAGTGGCCAGGTGGTTAATCTTCATTTATCCCGTCCGCCTGAGACAACCTTTTATAACGGTGGTCCTTTTCCCCATACTACCCCCTGGGTTGGTTTGAACGATGCTTCGGGCGGGGTTCTTGGTGACGGTTTGTATGCCGCAATTACAGATAATGGTAATTTCACTATTCCCAATGTACCGCCGGGACAATATGAGCTGGTGGTTTGGGATGATAATCTGGATCTGGTTTTTGCCAAAAACACCATCAATATCGCTGCTGATGGCACTTGCAATGGCCTTGCCGACTGTCACCTCGGCGATGTTCCGGTGTTTCAGTGGTTTAATCGAATGGAACACAACGTCTTTAATGATGTCAATCAAAACGGAAAAAGGGATGCAGGAGAGGTGGGAATTCCCGAGCAGAACGTGAATCTTCGTTTTCGTGACGGTACTATTTATCAGACATTCCCAACCGATAGCGAAGGTTTTGTACCTTTTGATCAGAATTTCCCATTTTTCTCATGGTTTATCGCGGAAGTAGATTTTGCTCGATTCAAAGCAACTGGCGCAACCATGACCGTTGATGATGGGGGACCGGTACCATTTGGTGACCCTTTGTCGTTTGGCGATCAATTGAACCCACAGGCGCAGGATAATCCCTATGATCCGGCTGGTAATGTGTATGGCGATCTGTGGACCAGGACTGAAGTTGGGCCGGTGCTCCTTGAAGGCTTTCAAGGCTTCCTGGGACAGACCAATGTAATCGAATGGGGTAAAACCCTGTATGGTTTCGGTGAGAATGGTGGAATATCCGGTGTGGTTATGTACGCCGTTACCCGTGCAGAAGATAATCCTGAATTGGCCGCTGCTGAACCATGGGAACCGGGTATTCCGAATGTTACGGTCAATCTGTATGACAGTGCTGGTAACAAGCTTGCTACAACAACTACCGATAGTTGGGATGATAATCTGCCCACCAACTGCCAGCACGGAGTGAATGCCGGCAGTGGAACTGATGATCCTTATGTGTTCCGCGGAGTCGATACAGACTGTTATGATGGTTTGCGCAACTGGAACCAGGTTCGGCCTGGTGTCTTTGATGGCGGGTATGCCTTCGGTCCTGAGTTTAGTATCAGTGAATATACCGTCAATGGCGTAGCTCCAACGTGGTTAGTGGCTCCGGATGCTACTAAACCTGATGTCGGTTATCTGAAGCCAGGTAAATATGTCGTTGAAGTTATCCCTCCAACTGGGTATGAGGTTATCCGTTCCCAGGACAGGAACGTTGATTTTGGTAACACCTATGTTGCAGCTCCGCAACTGTTACCACCCAAATGTGTTGGAGAACCGTATACGGTTCCTGACTTCCTGGCTCTTTTCCCAGAGGTTGAAGCACCGCTAAAAGGGCAGCAGCTTCCGCTTTGTGACAAAAAAGAAGTTCTTTTATCAAATTATCAGAATGCAGCAGCGGATTTCTCGCTCTTTACCGAAGTGCCGATCGCAGGTCATATCATCGGTTTTATGCTTGACGATACCGCCAACGAATATGATCCGGCTTCACCGCAATTTGGTGAAAAGTATGCTCCTCCTTTCCTGCCGGTTTCAATCCGTGATTGGACAGGCCGGGAAATCGGGCGGACTGTGTCGGATGAGTATGGGGTCTACAATGCTTTAGTACCCTCTACCTTCTCGGCAAATCTTCCCCAGCCAAGCGGGATGTCACCAAATATGCTGACTGCCTGCATGAATGCCAAACTTAAAGCGGACGGCACCGTTGATCCGCTGCACAACCCACAGTATACGCAGTTTTGTTATACTTTGCAGTATATGCCTGGTTCTACAACCTATCTGGATACACCTGTCTTGCCGGTAGCGGCTTTCGCCGGTGATGCTCAGAATCCTCTTGATTGCGAAATTGCCGATCAGACACCGCGTATTAAAAGTGTCAGCGTCACAACCAATGGTGTCGGTGGCGGACCTTACATTCCTGCAACAAACAAAGGAGTTGTGAGTGGCAGCCATAGTATCACCATTACTTCAATGGGTAATATAAGAGTACCGAACCCTGATTATGACGGGGTGGGTGGACTTCAGCCAAAGACTATTTCAAGGAACTATAATTTTGGTGGTCAAGGCAGTCGAAGTTCAGTAACCATTGACGGCATTCCCATGACTATTGATAGTTGGACCGGTACCGAAATTATCGTATCCGTTCCCGATGGCTTTGATTTTGGCAGCCGCGGTGGCAAAGAATTATTGGTTACTCGAAACAATTCAGGCAGTGAAACAGTTACCGGTATTACGGTACAGGTGGGACTGAGAAATCAGTCTGGCATAGTTAGAGTTCCAGGTGACTACCCGACTATTCAGGACGCGATCAATGCTGCCGGATATAACGATCTGATCCTAGTTGCCCCTGGAACCTACAATGAGATGGTTATCATGTGGAAACCGGTTCAGCTTCAGGGTTGGGGCGAAGGTTCCACCTTTATCAACGCTGTTAAGACACCGGCAGAGAAGCTGGTTGCCTGGAGAGCGTTGGCGGAGCAACTCGTCAATAATGGCTCTGTGGATCTTATCGATGGCCAGGGACTTGGTTTTGGCGGTATTGAGCCAACGACCTTCTTTAGTGAAGAGGGTGCCGGGGTCTTCGTAGTGGCCAAAGGTTCTGGTCAAAATAATAAAAAGTTTGGTTTTAACCGAAACCAAGGAGCCCGGATCGACGGCTTCAATATCTCTGGTGCCGATACCGGTGGCGGGGTGGTTGTTAATGGGTTCGCCGATTATCTGGAGATCTCCAACCTGAAAATCGTTAACAACAGTGCCTTCTATGCCGGTGGAATACGGGTCGGCCATCCTTTTGTCGCCCTCAACGAGCAGTATTCAGATGCACAGAACAACTATATTAACATTCATCATAACGCTGTCGTGCAAAACGGCGGTCTTGACGGAGCTGGTGGTGGTATTGCTCTGCATACCGGTTCAGATTCCTATGCGGTGACCAATAACTTTGTCTGTGGCAACTTTACCACAGCAGATGGTGCCGGTATCGCCCATTACGGGCTTAGCGATCAAAATAACAATAACAGTGATTATCCGATTATTGCTGATAACAGGATCACCTTTAATGAAAACTTTAACCAGGGAGCACCGACCAACGGTGGTGGTATTCTTGTTGCTGGAGCAGTGCCTCTGGTCAACGGAACCCTTTCTCCCGGCGCTGGAAACGTGCAGATTCTGCGTAACCTGATTCAAGGAAACTCTTCAGGAGCAGGCGACGGTGGTGGTATTCAACTTAGCCGTGTTAATGGCCAGGATGTGAGTATTAGACAGAATGGCAATGTGCGATCTTTTGATTACCGGGTTGACATCATAAACAACATCATCGTCAACAACGTTGCAGGTCTGGCTGGTGGCGGTATCTCCATACAGGATACTCTCGGTGCGAATATTGTACATAATACCATCGCCCACAATGACAATGCGTCGACTAGTGGTGCCGCCTTTAGTCCTGGCATCCCAAGTCAATCCAACCCGCAACCGGGAGCAGGTATCGCTTCTCATCGTCATATCGATCTGGTTGCCAATCCGGGGTACTCGGAGCCTTCTTTAAGTAATAACATTATCTACCAGAACCGTATGTTCTACTGGTTGCTGGATAGTACTAACCCAGATAGTACCCTCACTGGTCTCTGTCCTGATATCAATGGTAGTGTTGGCTTGAATTGTGCGGACGCACCGGGGCCTGATCCCGTCTATAGTGATCTGGCTGTAATTGGTATCGCCGGAGACCTTACCTGTACTAACTGCGTTGAGACAGGGGGGGATCCTCAGTTTGTTGACCCAGGTTTCAATGGGAGTCGACAGACATCAACCAATATTCCGGAAGCAACTACTGCAATCACGGCACCTGCAGCCCTGGATGAGGGTGGTAACTTTATTCGTCTCCGCTATGGGCCGTTGACCCAAATGCGCGACTATCATATTGCTGCTGGTTCTGCAGCAGTGGATCAAGGAACGAGTCGCTTTATACTCGATGACTTTGATCGTGAAGGGCGACCTTCTGGGAGTGCTTCTGATATAGGTGCTGACGAGTATCAACAATAATTCTAACAACCAAACTCATTCCACTGGGCAGGTCTTTCTGCCCGGTGGAAAAATATAGGTGGGGTGACATTATGAAAAACAGAAAAAAATACAGTATCAAGCTCCTGCTGGGCTTACTGTGCCTCTCTGGAGCAGCAGTCGCCAATGCCGGTGTCAATGTGCAGTGTCCGGATGACACAGACGGCAACGCCATCAGCACCAATCCGGCTGTAAAATGCATGCATCTGTCTGCCGGAGATGGGTATGTGACTATGGCCGATGGGACACGTAAATATATCTTTGGTTTTGCGGATCTAACCGGATTGCCCACCGCTACCCAGGCGGAAAAAGACAATGCTATCGCTAAAGGCGTACTCGCCCAAAATTGGCCGGCACCAACGATTGAGCTGGAAGAAAACCAGGAGTTTTATCTTAGCCTGACAAACGTTGGCATGATGATTCGTCCGGATCTGTTCGATCCCCATACCGTCCATTTTCACGGTTATCCTCAGTCTTCAACCGTTTTTGATGGCCTGCCGGAGAGCGGTGTTGCTATAAATATGGGCTCAACGCTGACCTATTACTATAAACTCAATGAGCCCGGCACCTACATGTACCACTGCCACGTCGAGGCTACTGAACATATGCAGATGGGCATGCTTGGCAGTTTATATGTGAAGTCGGCCCAAAATGGAACCACGTATAATTATAACGGCAGAGATTATACCAAATTTGCCTATAACGACGGCAATGGATCTACTGGGTATGACGTCGAATACCCTATTCAGATCGGTTCTTTCGACAGTGCTTTTCACGATGCCAGCGAAAGCGTTCAACCCTTGCCATTTGCGCTGATGCGGGACAACTATCCCATGCTAAATGGTCGTGGCTATCCGGATACCGCAGATGGAAGAACAAATACTTTCCCATCGACCCCGGACAGTTCGGCAAATCCCACTAATAACCCGGGCAACCCGAGACTGCAAACCTCTCAGCCGGTCAGTTCACTGATTGAGGCTGCGCCAAATCAAAGGATTTTGTTGCGGATTTCCAACCTGGCAATCACTCGCTACTACACCCTGCAAAGTTCAGGTATCAAAATGGAGGTGGTGGGAAGGGATGCCAAGCTGTTGCGAGCCCCTAATGGAAAAGATCTCTATTACAAAACAAATTCGATTACCCTCGGAGGCGGCGAATCAGCGGATGTCATCCTCGACACCACTGGTGTGGCTCCCGGTACCTATGTTCTTTATACCAGTAACCTGAACTACCTCAATAATAATGAGGAAGAGTACGGTGGTATGATGACGGAAATCGTTATTAACTAAGGAGTGACGCCATGAAAATATCTGAATACAGTCCTACTACTATGGTTGCTGTTTTCGCGGCCGTACTTCTGCTTTTTTCTTCGGCTGGAGTACAGGCAGCGATAACCGGTTTAACCGGTACATCTTTTGACCTGACAGCAAGGGCTGACTATGTCAGTACTGCTGATGGCGGTTCCATGCTGTTGTGGGGCTACGCTAACGGCAACGGTCGTGCTCAATATCCTGGTCCGACTTTGATTGTCGAGCAGGGAAAGCAAATCACCATAAATCTTCGAAACCAATTGCTTGTTGCCGGTAATGTTGCACCGCCAAATGTCTCCATCGTTTTTCCGGGATTGGATGTGACGGCCACGTGCACTGCTGGAACCTGTTCTGAGGGGCAGCTCACTCTGGAAGCAAAACAAGGAAATATTGATCAGGTGACATATACCTTTACAGCTGCTCAACCTGGTACATACGCCTATTCCAGTGGTACCAATCCGGGTCTGCAGGTGGAGATGGGGTTGACAGGTGCGATCATTGTCCGTCCCATAGGTTTTGATGCAACCGCGCCAACTGCTTATGGACATCCTGATACGGCCTATACCTACGAACAGCTCTTTTTCCTCACTGAGATGGATCCCAATATTCATCAGGCCGTTGAATTCTATGGCCCATATGACGACAGCATTCAACCGATGCTTGATAACTATTTCTCCAATTATTGGTTCCTTAATGGACGTACGGCTCCAGACGACCTGGCTGCACCAAATGTTTTCTGGTTGCCAACCCAGCCCTACAATTCAGTACCGCGTATGCACCCAGGCGACACTGTTCTGATGCGCGTCGTCGGTGGCGGACGTGATATGCACCCATTCCATCACCATGGCAATCATGCCAAAGTTATCGCCCGGGACGGCAAAATGCTTGAAAGCAGTCCAGGCGCAGGGCCGGATCTTGCTACTGAGGGTTTTACCATTACCTCAACACCCGGTAAAACTGTAGATGCTCTGTTTACCTGGACTGGTGAAGGGTTGAACTGGGATATCTATGGAGGTACTGATGTCAATATGCCGCATGACTGCAACGGAAAGGCTGTCGGTGAAGCTCAAGCACCAGGTGCTCCAAAGTATGACCCGATAACTCACGAATACTGTGCGGATCATGGAAAACCCTTACCGGTTATTTTACCAGGTAACCAGGAACTGGCCTTTGGTGGCTGGTGGGGTGGAAGCCCGTATCTTGGCTCTTTAGGCTCGCTGCCTCCAGGTGAAGGCGGCCTTAACCCCAATGGTGGTTACAGCTTTATGTGGCATTCCCACACGGAGAAGGAACTGACCAACTGGGACATCTTTCCCGGTGGTATGCTGACAATGATGATCATTGAAGCGTACAATGTGCCGATTGAATAACAATAGGGGGTTAAGATATGAACTATAAAAACACTATTCATAAGTTGGGGACTTCACTGGTGATGGCAACGGCACTCACCTTGGTGGCTACCCCATTATTTGCAAGAGTTGATCTTGTTGCCATTGAGGGGAGATGGACTCCGCAGGCTGCAGGTGCGCAACCAATACCAATGTGGGGTTTTGCCAGAGATACAGGGCAGGCGTGTGATTCTTTGCCGGATTGGACCGTTGGCCCGGAACTGTCTGACTCAAACACACCCACTGATCTGCAGGCCAATGGTAATCTGAGGATTCGGCTGCGAAATTGCCTTAGCGAACCTGTTTCTGTAATTATTCCAGGGCAAAAAGCTATTCCTGTACTTGGCGTTGCACCTCAGCCGGCGAGAAATGCTGACGGCCGGATTACCTCTTTTTCAGCTACTACGCCTCCAGACGGGAGTACAACTGTGGATTATTTGTGGCAGAATGTTGCTGGTAATCCAGGTACCTTTCTCTATATGAGTGGCAGCCATCCAGCCCTGCAGGTACATATGGGACTCTATGGGGCCTTGAAAGTTGGTTCTTATGATCCAGGCATAGTCGGTGCCGATGTAACTCTGCTTTATAGCGAGATAGATCCCTTACTTCACAATTCCGCCACGGTTGCAACACCGCTAACGTACAAACCCAGGTATTACCTGGTGAATGGACAGGAACAGGTTCTTAGTATCCCTGCCGGAAGCACAGGTCTGTCAACGGTGTTGAGCTTTCTCAACGCGGGGCTGGACTTCCATGTGCCGACATTTGCCGGTGGTGAATATATGAGCCTTGAGGCTGAAGATGGAAATTCCTACCCCTTTGCTAAAGAGCAGTACTCAGTAAATCTGGCAGCCGGAAAAACCATAGAGGCCTTATGGCAGCCGACCACGGAAGGCGATCATATAATCTATGATCGGCGTGGCAATGGCATGATTACCAAACTGACTGTTGGTGCAGGTGCCGGTGGTGGGCCAGTTGCCGCAGCAGATGGCTATTCAGTTAACGAGGATACCCCTCTTTCAGTAACTGCAGACATCGGAGTATTGTTTAACGACACTGGTCTTCCGGCTTCGCCCCAGGTCGAGCTGGTAACCGGCACCTCTGCCGGGACACTCAGTTGCTCGACTGGCGGATTGCTCTGTGCCGACGGTTCTTTTAGCTACACTCCGAATCTGAATTTCAACGGCGCTGACAGCTTTACCTACAAAACCGTAGCCGTTGATGGTATTCCAAGCAGCAATACTGCCACAGTCACGATAACAGTTAATCCCGTCAATGATCCACCGATAGCTATTGATGATGCCTACGATGCTGTCTCTGGTGTAGAGCTTACGGTTGCAGCACCCGGAGTTCTCGGCAATGATCAGGATATAGATGGCGATACGCTGACTGTAATTGCCGGACCTGTTAACTCGGATGGATCATTTGTGTTTACCCCAACGGTAGCGTCGGGAACGGAAACCATTAATTATACAGTGAGTGATGGCGCCGGAGGAACCGCTTCAGCAACTGTCACTTTTACGGCAGCCAACGATATTCCGGTTGCAAATGATGATGTTGCCTATGTGCAAAGAAATAGTGGAGCCGGTGACACAAGAAACACCTTTAGCCTGACTGCAAATGACACTGATGCTAATGGTATTGATGTGGCATCTGTTGTTGTCAGCGGCACTACCCGGGGCGGAACGGTTGTTGCCAATTCCGATGGGACAGTGACATACACACCACCGAGAAGATGGCGTGGAACTGACACCTTTACCTATACAGTCAAGGATACACTTGGTGAAATCTCTAACGTAGCAACCGTGCGGGTAAATGTCGTGAGGGCAAGAGACTTGCCGCCATTGCCATAATTAAAGGCAGGATAGAGGGAGAGATAGCCTTCGTATCTGCAGTTCATGTGTAGATTTGTGGCTATCTCTTGCTCGATACAAATATTAACAATTTGTCCTTTCTCCTAAAGTAGCAAAAGAGGATCTCGATATGAATTCAATAACAATTTCAATAAATAGTGTAAAGCCGGAGCGATATCTGGTTCTGCTTCTCCTTTTGTGTGCTCTGCTCTTTCAAAGCACTCCCTCTATTGCTGGTGCTAATGCTGTTATTTTGCCAGCCAGACCGGAACCCTTGCAGACCAATCAGGCCTTCGAAAAGCAGTTGAAAGATACCTGGGGTATTGAATTGACAGCTCTGCGTATGACTGCAGCCGACCATATGGTGGATTTTCGTTACCGGGTGCTTGATGCACAAAAGGCGGCACCTCTCTTCAAACGACAGACCAAGCCCTATCTTATTCATGAAGCCAGTGGCAAGGTTTTGGCAGTACCGAATACCGCCAAAGTTGGAGCATTGCGAAATTCAAATATACCACAGCAGGGCAGGATCTACTGGATGTTTTTCGGCAACAATGGGGTCGTTAAGAATGGAGATAAGGTCAGCGTCGTGATTGGAGAATTTCGGGCTGATAACCTTATCGTTGAATAGTAGAAACACATCTCTGCAAATGGGATGGGTACTTTGGGTTGAACATTATTTATGAGTTTTTAAGTGGTTGGACCAAGCACATCATTTTGTCAGATGGTGAAAAAAGGAGATAAAGTTATGCATAAAATATTACAACTAATAACAATAATTGGTGCATTACTCCTTTTCTCTTTCTCAACTGTATTCGTGACAGCCGGTGAAATCACTCCGGAATTACAGGTAATCCTTGACGCCGCGAAACCGAAAGAGGAAATCGCAGTAATTGTTCAGCTCAATGATCAAATTGATAGAAAGCAGTTTAAAAAGCTCAAAAAAAAGCTTCGAAGACTTCATCTGCTGAAAGAACTAAAAAAACAATCCACAGTGAGTCAAGCTTCATTAAAGTCGTATTTACAGAATAATGGCGGCAAGAATATGCGCAGTTTGTGGATAATCAATGGTTTCGCAGTTAAAGCAAAACCCGATGTAATAAAGAAACTCGCCAAACGCCCCGAAGTTTTGGAAGTTCGACTGGATAGTGCTGTTCCTTTGGCAGTTGATGTTGGTACGGCCAGTGCTGCGACTCAATGGAACATAACCATGCTTGATGCGGATTTGGCATGGGCGCAGGGCTTCCAGGGCCAAGGTGTTGTTGTTGCTTCCATGGATAGTGGTGTCGATTATAATCATTCCGATCTGGCGGGCAATTGGCGAGGCGGCACAAATAGTTGGTTTGATCCACATGGACAACATAGTCTTCCGTATGATGCGAATGGGCATGGGACTCAAACAATGGGCATCATGGTGGGTCAAAATCTGGGGGCAATGGCCATAGGTATAGCCCCCCAGGCAAAATGGATAGCTGTCAAGATTTTCGATGACAGTGGTATCGCCCTGTCGAGCGATATTCATGCTGGATTTCAGTGGTTGCTTGATCCGGATAATGATCCGTATACCGATGATGCCCCGGATATTGTCAATAATTCCTGGGGATTTCCAGATACGATGAATAGCTGTCAGACAGAGTTTCAACCTGATATACAAACCTTACATGACTTGGACATAAGTGTTGTGTTTTCGGCTGGTAATCAGGGTGGCGCATCGGCTAGCATCAGCCCTGCCAATAATGTCGGAGTGTTCTCTGTTGGAGCCGTTGATCAAAGTGGATATATAACGTCTTTCAGTAATCAGGGGCCTTCTGCCTGTGTGCAAGGAGGAGTCTACCCCAGTGCAGTTGCTCCCGGTTACCTTGTAAGTACTGCTGATCTCACATTTGGCGGGCTTTTCCCCAATGCGACCATGCTGGTCAGTGGCACCTCATTTGCTGCTCCTCATATTAGCGGGGCAATGGCTCTGCTATTGAGCAGCAATCCTGATTTAACACCAGTTGAGTTGGAAACAGCTATCGAACAATCGTCGATCGATCTCGGCGATTCAGGCGAAGATAATGTCTATGGTTACGGCCTTGTTAATGTTGCAAGTGCTCTGGCTTTCGTTACTCCTACCGGACAATGCACCGATACAGATGGGGATGGCTTCTTTTTTGAATCTTCTTGCGGAACAGCGGCTGATTGCAATGATGCGGATCAGAGTATTTATCCGGGTGCTCCTGAGATAGCAGGTGATGGCATCGATCAGGACTGTAATGGACAAGACTTACAGCTCTGTAGCGATGCAGATGGTGATGGATTTTTTGCAGAAGCATCCTGTGGAACACCTATCGATTGCAATGATGCCGACTCTGCTGTGTATCCCGGCGCAACAGAAGTGGTGAGTGATGGAATCGATCAAAACTGTAATGGCTACGATCTGACGATAAACATAACAAAAGCACTCTACACCGGGAGTAACGATAGACTCGTTATTTTTGCCACATCCACTCAGGGCAGTAACGCCGGTCTGGTTGCAGAAATCCCCGGCATGGGGACATATTCACTGAATTGGAATAATTCTAAAAATCGCTGGCAAAAGAGTATTGGCAAAGCTCTCAAAAAAGGGCTGCAGCCAGACAGTGGCATCACAATCACTGTGTCTGGAGTTGAGGGTGCCGTGAGTACTTCTCTTACGGTTGAATAGTATCATGGTTTTGAGACATTAACTGGCACTTTTGCCGGAAAATAGGAATCATTCCGGATAACTGAACCAGAAAAAGGGAGATTCTAGGCTTGAATAGGGGAACAGTAGTCAACTGTTCCCCTAACTGACTTAAACGAATACAAATTTTTAAAAACCCCACGATGTGGTACTTGTTTTGCATTAAAGCTATTACAGTGTGGTACAGCGTAAGAGCGGCAGACTGAGCACATCTGTTTCGGGGGTAAGGAAGATAACGACGAAAATCAGCCAAGTGAATCATAACACCAATTGGCTTAATAGGGGGATATAAGATGAAAACGAATATAATATCAGTACTGTTTGTTGCGAGTTTATTTTGGATTGGAACGGCGAACGCAAATTTGATCAGCAATGGTGATTTCGAAACCGGTAACCTTGATGGATGGCAAAAATCAAAAGATGTACAGATTATTAATTCCGGCCCATTGTCTTCGGTTCCAGGAATGGATGGATATTATGCTGCGTTTGGATACAAAACTAAGAAAACAACAAACAAGCTTTGGCAGGATTTTGATGTCTCAGGTTTTAATTCAGTCAAAGTAACCTTTGATTGGGCTTTTGAGTTTGAGGATAACTTGTCAGGTGTAAAGGATGTCTTTATTTCGATTCTAAGGGATTTTGATGGTAGTTCGGTAAATAATATCACACTTGACCGGTTAGTATCTACAGGAAATAACAGCCACATCAATAGTAAGCTTCTGTATGGTACCTACTCCGAAGTAATAGATATTTCAGGTTTTAATACCGATAATGCCCGGTTACAATTCCGCTTGTCAGAGCATGTTGGACCTATATATTCATGGGCGGGAATTGACAATGTTAATGTTAGTCCAGTGCCAGAACCGGCAACCATGTTGCTCTTTGGTACCGGTCTTGCCAGCCTAATTGCTGTCCGTCACAGAAAAAACAAAAAATAACCTGTTTCGTTTGGCCAGCGTTAATCAAAAGATTTGATTAACGCTGGTGTCACCGCATCAAATTGAATCAAAGTTTTCCCGGCATGATCTTTCATAAAAACATTTGCATCTTGCTTTTGTGCAAATGGAATCAGTTCGTGTCCCATGGGACCAAAAACATCGCTGCCAATAACATACCAGGCTTTCTGTCCGTCTACTGGCTTCATGCTGTAGTAATCTGTGACATAGATTGAGGTAATATCGGTAAGACTTTTTGATGTACTGTATTTTTTAAGATTGTGAAAATATTTAAACATATCCTTTGGGCCATCAAAAACGGCATAAGTCCCATCTGTGAAAATTATTTGGGCAAGAAAACCAGGATATTTTGCAACAAACATACCACAGACCGGACATTTGTCAGTTTTTGAAACCGGAATGTTCGCAGCTTGTCCAGCGAGTGGCAAGACAAAAACAAGAAGCACGGTAACAGCTATCAGGCGAAGAGCATGCACGATAATTCCTCCATCTTAATAAAATGATTTATTGTTGATTAATCTGTTTCTTTTTCATCTTGATGTCGATACTCATGCTACCATAGATCACTTTCGTGGTAGCCCAAATATTAACGAGTAGGTCTTGGTCCACTACTGGTACAAAAAAATAAATCATCCAGCGAAAGCGGCTTTATTGGGCGAAATTTATCATGACCAAAACGCCGTTACCACCGTTGGTGAAGAATTACTCTCCCGGCTCAAAACCGATTTTACTGATTGCAGCTCTAATCTCTTCTTGGGCAACATTTTTGTTTTCAAAGGTCGCCTCGCCAGCGTCAAGATTTACAGTAACCTGCGATAGACCCGGAATATTTTCCAAGGCCTTTTTCACAGAGCCAACGCAATGTTGGCAACTCATTCCTTTAATTTTTAAACTTTCCATTTGTCTCTCCATGTTGAATGACTCATTTGTACTTTAGAGCCAAAATAATCATTGCTACCATGAGTGCTACGCTTATTGCAAAATAGGTCGATATGCCATTTCGCCTTAACAATGTCACAATGTTGATTAGAGTGGTATCTATGCTTATCTTCTAAAGAATTCGGTGGCCAGTTGTCACCAGAAAACAAATATAAGCATCTATCTATAACTATTGAAGGAAATTTTAAAATTCTTAACATGAAAGTCTCTCTATAATGGCAATAGAAACCTTTGAAGCCAACATTAAAGGCATGCATTGTGCGGCATGTTCCGCGCGTATCGAACGAGTGGTCGGCAACCTGGAAGGGATTACTCATTGTTCGGTAAATTTGGCCACTGAAAAGGCCAAGATTGCCTATGATCCAATGGCGATTACCATCTCTGTAATCGAAGAGGCTGTCGCCGGCCTTGGCTTTTCAGCTGAGGTTACAACCGCGGACAGTGATGATTCAGGTAATGACCAAGAGGCAGCCGAGCGATTGCAGGGCATGAAGAACAGACTTTTCCCTGCCTTCCTGCTGGCAATGCTCATCATGGGCTTGTCGATGGCCAGTATGGTCGGTATTACCCTGCCAGCGAGCGTAAATCCCCATTTTTCACCTTTCACCTACGCAGTAATCCAGTTTCTTCTGGTTTTACCAGTGTTGTTTCTCGGCAGGAATTTTTATCTGAGCGGTATTCCGGCGCTCCTGCGCGGGGGACCCAATATGGATTCTTTAATTGCCATAGGAACCGGGGCCGCTTTTATCTATTCCACTTGGAATCTGGTGGAAATCGGCCTGGGAATCGATTCTGTGGCTCGTGCCCATGATCTCTATTTTGAATCGGCTGCCATGCTGATTGCTCTGGTTTCTCTTGGTAAATATCTGGAGGCCCGGTCCAAAGCCAAAACCACCGATGCCATCAGGGAGCTGATGCAGCTTGCCCCGGAGACAGCTACGCGTATTGATGACAACGGGCAGCATCAGGTTGCTGTGGCTGAGATACAGGTCGATGATCGAATCCTGATCCGGCCAGGAGAACGAATTCCGGTGGATGGGTTGATCTCCGACGGGGAGTCCGCGGTTGATGAGTCCATGCTTACCGGCGAGAGCATGCCGGTAATGAAACGAAAAGGTGATGCTGTTTTTGGAGGTACACTCAATAAAAACGGCGCATTGACCATGAAGGCCCAAAAGGTAGGACGGGATACAGTGCTGTCTCGTATAGTGAGGCTTGTGCAGGATGCGCAGGGGACCAAGGCTCCGATTGCCAACTTGGCTGATCGTATCAGTCTCTATTTTGTGCCGACAGTGATTGTCATTGCAACACTCTCGGGCTTGAGTTGGTTTTTTATTGGTGGCGCCGATTTCAGTTTTTCTCTGCGTATTTTTATTGCGGTTTTGGTTATTGCCTGCCCGTGTGCCATGGGACTTGCAACACCGACCTCAATCATGGTCGGGACTGGTCGTGGGGCTCAGTTGGGCGTGCTGGTGAAAAGTGGAGAGGTGCTGGAGTTGGCCCAGAAGGTGACGTGCGTGGTTTTTGACAAAACAGGAACACTCACTCTTGGTAGACCTGAGGTTACTGATATACGAGCCTTTTTAAACTATGACGAAACAACGCTGATACGTCTTTCGGCGGGAGCCGAGAGTCATTCGGAGCATCCCCTCGCCGATGCAATTATTGCCGAAGCCCGAAAAAGAAATTATGCCATCCCCGAGCCACAAAACTTTTCGGCAACCCTTGGTCGGGGAATTGCCGCGTCTGTCCAGCTGGATGGCACCAATTATGATCTGCTCTTTGGTAATGTTGATTTTCTCACTGATAATCATATCGAAGGTTTGACTGAAGAAGTGCAACGGCAAGCATTTAAACTTTCCGAACAGGGGAAAACTGTTCTGTATCTTGCCGTTGATAAGACCCTGGCTGGTCTGTTAGCCATTGCCGATCCATTGAAAGCAGAAGCAAAGAAAACCATCCATGATCTTGAGACAATGGAAATTAAGGTGGTGATGCTTACCGGCGACAATGAGAAGACAGCTCAGGCCGTGGCAAGCCAGGCTGGCATAAAGCGGGTTGTGGCTGGTGTTTTGCCTGATAACAAGGAGGAGGAAATTGTCAGATTACAGAATGATGGCGAGATTGTCGCCATGGTCGGGGACGGAATAAACGATGCACCAGCCCTTGCCCGGGCCGATGTCGGCATTGCCATGGGCACAGGGATAGATGTTGCTGTGGAGTCAGCAGATATTGTTTTGATGAATGGCCATTTGACCGGGGTTGGTCGAGCCATAGGCCTCAGCCGGGCGACAATGCGAAATATCCGTCAGAATCTGTTCTGGGCTTTTGCCTATAATGTGGTGGGGATTCCAGTAGCGGCTGGGCTGTTGGCCATTTTTAATGGTCCGACCCTGAATCCGATGATCGGCGGGGCCGCGATGGCGCTCAGTTCCGTTTCGGTGGTTAGCAATGCTCTTCGACTGAGGTGGTATAAGCCTGACGAGTAAGCCAGCCCGTCATATCTCAGAATTTCTTTTTGGTTCCATAGGAAAAATTGTTTAATTCCAGCAATTTTTTAAAAATATCTATCAGGGAATCGTACCATGCGGGTTGCTCTGTCCCTTGGTTGTCTTGCTGCATCGACGCAACAGTCTTTTCGGTTGCCATGGAATGTTCTCCTTTGAGTGCTTTTAGTACCTTAGAAATTCATTTCTTGCTTTTTATGAATGAATTTCGTCAAGGTACTTATCCCGGCTTATTTCCCGTTTACCGGGATTAGAATTATTTTCTTTACTGTAGCGATCTAATATAATTATTATCACTCTATCACACAAGCGTTTCTTTTCACGAATATACGTGAGTTCATCGGAGCAAGGGTGTGCTAGGTGATCATTTTCAAGACAGGCACCTCTAAATAGACAAAGACGAGAGTACAGACAAAAGGAAATTGCATGAAAATCAGAAAAATATGGCTGATATCATTTTCACCAACCAGAACTTCTAAAACCGCCATTGCTGCAATTGCCGCAGGTCTTGGCGATATTCCATCTGAAGCTATTGACCTGACTTATCCTGATCAGGTTTTGGACAAGCAGTTTGCAAAAGACGAATTGGTTGTAATCGGTGTTCCGGTTTATGCCGGGCGGGTGGCGCCCCTTGCGGTTGAGAGGCTTGCCGTTCTTCATGGCAGTAACACCCCGGCTGTCATTGTCGTAACCTATGGCAACCGAGAGTTTGAAGATGCTTTGATTGAATTAAATGATATCGTCGAACAGGCATCCTTCAAACCTGTGGCAGGCTGTGCTTTTATCGGTGAACACTCTTTTTCCACACCCGATTCGCCCATCGCCTTGGGGAGACCAGATATCGTTGATTTGGCAGCCGCTAAACAATTTGGGATCAGGATTATCGAAAAACTTGAGGCAATTGACACTGCTGAAACTGCAAGCAAGTTGAAAGTCCCTGGGAATATTCCCTATAAAGAAGGGATGGGGCCATTGCCTTTTACGCCCATGGTCCTCCAGGCGAAATGCACTTTGTGTGAAGCGTGTTTAGAAACCTGTCCAACTGGAGCTATTTCTCTGGAAACTCAAATAGAGCTGGATGTCAATCTTTGTATTTTTTGTTGTGCCTGCATAAAAACCTGTCCGGAGGATGCAATGATAATCAATGCCGAACCCATTCTTCAGAAAAGACAGTGGTTGTATGAGAATTGTTCAGTGCGTAGAGAGCCGGAATTATATCTATAAAGTGAATGGCAGGAGCACTTGCTATACATACACAATAAATTAGTAGGGTATTAAAGGAGCGACCATTGACTACAACTATTCAAGCTTTGAAAAAGGTGACACTTGCGCTCATTGCCTGCAACACAGGTGGTGAGACAGAAAAAAACAATTTGACCCGGTCACCGGTATTTTTCGAATTTATTTACGGGGTGGCAAGTGATGGACTTTGTCCTTTCGAAGGTGCACTGCATGATAAATGTGTGGGTGAGCGACTTATCCTTACTCTAGATGCTTCTGAGACTCATGAATATTTCGGTCATCTTTTTTTACAAATGCGCCAGGTTCTAGGTTTACAGCTAATGCCCGAATCGATGACATTGGAAGTTGAGGTAACGGACGTGAGGGAGGCAGATAACCGTGAAATCGTCCAGTCTTTAGCAAAAGCATTGACGAGTGGCGGCTGTGGTGGTTCCTGCGGTTGTGGCTGTTAAACGACAGGCAGCTTACCTGTTCTCTGAATTAAGGGAAAGCTTTCTGTGAGATGCAAAAGACATCTCCTCTCCGGTAACTGGATCTTGAAATTCAATCTTTCGCGATAGTAGTTGAAGAGGATTGTTAAAATCGTCCGGCACCTCTTGCAGGAGGTGTGGATAATATCGGTCATTGACAATGGGGAAGCCAAGTCCACTTAAATGAATTCGAAGTTGATGTTTTTTTCCGGTTAGGGGAAACAGCTTAAATCGAGCCCGTGATCCTTTTACTTCGATCAGCCGGAGCCGGGAACGTGCATTTACCGGACCTTCACAGGTTTTCATTCGAAACCAGGGATCTCCTTTTTCGATCCGATTTGCCACCTCCCACGCAGTTCTCTTGAGACCCGAGGGAAACTCGGCTATCGCCTCATAGGTTTTTCGAACCAGTCCATCCATAAAGAGATGTTGATAGAGCCCTCTGCTTTCTTTGTTCACCGAGATCAGCACCAGGCCTGCAGTCTCCCGGTCTATTCGATTGATGGGGGATAAGAAAGGGTTTCCTGTTTTTTCTTTTAGCCTGTTGAGCAGTGTTTCCTGCACGTAGGGTCCACCGGGCGTGACGGGAAGAAAAGGGGGTTTGCAAACCACCATAAGGTGAGCATTTGTAAACAGTATTTGTTCTTGGAAGGGGACCACGGGTTCCTTTTCTACTTCCCTGAAATAGAACAATCGACTGTTGGGTATATAGGGTGTTACCAGAGTGACCGGACGACCAGTCTCGCTGGTAACCTTGCCAGCCGCAATACGCTCAAGCCAGGTTTGCTCCGCCACCTTTGGAAATCGCTCGACGAGAAATGTCAGAAGTGTCGGATAAGGTTTCTCTCTATCCGGCATTGACACAATTGATGAGCTTATTGAAATACCCAATTATAAATCCTTTGAAGAATTGTTTCTGGCCTTTGGCTTTCTGCCAGCTGTTATCTATGCCAGCATTTAAGATACATCGCTATATCTTGAAGAAGAACTATAACAGAAAGTTCAGTTTAAGGTAGAACAGAAGCGAGGGGATGACTTGAAAAATCCAGGTTGAAAACGACAAAAGCCCCAAACAGAAGATCTGCTTGGGGCTTTTGTTATAAAAAAACGGCGGTGACCTACTCTCCCACACAGTCGCCCGTGCAGTACCATCGGCGCTAAAGAGCTTAACTTCCGTGTTCGGAATGGGAACGGGTGGATCCTCTTTGCTATGACCGCCGTAAAACTGGTCATTAAGGGTAGGGGAGAAGCATTTGTTTTCCCCTTGTCCTTATGTATATTAGTCATCTCGTCCCCTGAAGGGGATAAGCTTCTCTAAGCAATTCCTTTTCTAAAGATAAAGGAATCGCAAGAGTCGCTAAAAAGCGATAATTGAATAGTAGGGTAATCAGTAGAGTAATGATCAAAAAATATGGATAAGCCTCACGGCTGATTAGTATCGGTAAGCTCCATGTATTACTACACTTCCACACCCGACCTATCGACGTTGTGGTCTACAACGAGCCTTCAGATGGTTTACACCATGGGATATCTTATCTTGAAGTGGGCTTCCCGCTTAGATGCTTTCAGCGGTTATCCCTGCCGAACTTAGCTACCCAGCAATGCTCCTGGCGGAACAACTGGTGCACCATAGGTTCGTCCATCCCGGTCCTCTCGTACTAGGGAAAGATCTCCTCAAATATCCTGCGCCCGCAACAGATAAGGACCAAACTGTCTCACGACGTTTTAAACCCAGCTCACGTACCACTTTAATTGGCGAACAGCCAAACCCTTGGGACCTGCTTCAGCCCCAGGATGTGATGAGCCGACATCGAGGTGCCAAACCTCCCCGTCGATATGGACTCTTGGGGGAGATAAGCCTGTTATCCCCGGAGTACCTTTTATCCGTTGAGCGACGACCCTTCCATGCGGAATCGCCGGATCACTAAGACCTACTTTCGTACCTGCTCGAGATGTCTCTCTCGCAGTCAAGCTCCCTTATGCCTTTACACTCTACGGCTGGTTTCCAATCAGCCTGAGGGAACCATCGCGCGCCTCCGTTACTCTTTAGGAGGCGACCGCCCCAGTCAAACTACCCACCAGACAATGTCCTGGATCCAGATCATGGACCGCAGTTAGATTCCTAAGATAACAAGGGTGGTATTTCAAGGGTGACTCCATCGACACTGGCGTGCCGACTTCAAAGTCTCCCACCTATCCTACACATGTTATCTCAAAAACCAATGCCAAGCTATAGTAAAGGTTCACGGGGTCTTTCTGTCTAGTTGCGGGTAACCGGCATCTTCACCGGTACTACAGTTTCGCTGAGTCCCTGGTTGAGACAGTGGGGAAATCGTTACGCCATTCGTGCAGGTCGGAACTTACCCGACAAGGAATTTCGCTACCTTAGGACCGTTATAGTTACGGCCGCCGTTTACCGGGGCTTCGGTTCATTGCTTCGCTTGCGCTGACAAGTC